>NZ_CP102197.1:682741-1024112 GCF_024584435.1 Schaalia odontolytica | reverse complement strand
CGCGGCCCTCCTTGGTCCACTGGTCGGGGAACGTCACATCAAGCTGGTTCATCATGGCCACCGATGCCATGATGAACTGGGAAACCTCGGCGGTGACCTGGGCGTCGGTGGCGCCGGCCACCCAGTTGAAGGTGTGTTGTAAACGCAGCGCGATCGTTCCCGCATCGGTGGGCGCGGAAGTGATCTTCGGTAGGTAGGTTGATGCGTTGAGCCGACGAACGGCGGACGCGATCGCTTCGGCGTGAGAGGCATCAAAGAAACGCGGGTACTCAGCGACCCCCTGAACGGGGTGTCCTTCGGGCACGGCGATGCGCAGGGTTCGGTTGGGCAGGATCGCCGCGACCTGACCGGTGGCGGACACGAAGGGGATGAGGCCCGCGGCCTCGACGGCGTGGGTGACTCTGTCGAGAGTCACCGGGGGCGTGTCTGTTGTACTCATGGCCCTAAGCCTAGCCGCTGTCCTGCGGTATCGGGCGCACCTGCCCGTACACTGGTTCTCATGGAGTCTTCGGTCAATCGCGCCTCTGACGTGCTCTGTGCGGTCGTGGGACCCACTGCATCGGGCAAATCGGATCTCGCCCTCGAGCTGGCCCTCGTGCTTCCCGACGTGCTCGGCGCGCCGGGCCACGGGGAGATCGTGTCCGCTGACGCGCTGCAGCTGTACCGGGGAATGGACGTGGGAACCGCGAAGACTCCCGTGAGCGAGCGCCGCGGGATTCGCCACCACCAGATCGACGTGCTCAGCGTCCGCGACGAAGCCTCCGTCGCCGCCTACCAGAAGCACGCGCGAGCCGACGTCGCCGATATTCACGAGCGCGGCGGCGTGGCGGTGGTCGCCGGAGGATCGGGACTCTACCAGCGCGCCCTCCTGGACGTTATCGACTTTCCCGGCACCGATCCTCACGTGCGCGCCCGCCTGCAGCGTCAGGCCGAGGGCCCCGGCGGAGTCCGCAGCCTGCACGAGCGCCTCGCCTCCCTCGACCCGATCTCCGCGACTAGGATCGACCCGCGAAACGAGCGTCGCATCGTGCGTGCGCTCGAGGTCATCGAGGTCACGGGACGCCCCTATTCGGCTTCCATGCCGCGCCACGAGTTTTTCTCGCCTGCGATCATGGTCGCGCTGCGCCGCCCGCTGGAGTCTCTGGACAAACGCATCGGGGTGCGCACGCGGGCGATGATGCGCGCCGGCCTCATCGAGGAGGTCCGCTCCCTCATCGATGAGGGGCTGCGCGAGGCAAAGACCGCGTCCCGTGCGACCGGGTACTCGCAGGCGCTGGCCGTCATCGATGGCCAGATGAGCGAGGAGGAAGCCGAGGAGTCGATCGCGCGAGCGACGCGTCAGCTGGCCAGGCGTCAGTTGAAGTGGCTGCGCCCCGACCCTCGCGTCCACTGGCTGGACGTGGAGGAGCTGGGCGGGGAGGACGCCGTGGCCGCGCGGGCGGTGGACCTGATGCGCGCGCAGGCGGATCGGACGCCACGACGCGCCTAACGCGGTTCGCTCCTGCGCGGTAGAGCGCGAGGGCGCTACGGTGAGGTCATGGTGTTTCCCCAGCTTCCCCGTCACGCGCGCGTCTTCAAGGCCCACGGCGCGGGCAACTCCTTCGTCGTCGCGACCGATCAATTCGACCAGTACGACCCCAGCGAGGCTGAGGTGGCGACCCTGTGTTCGCCGGCTTTCGGCATCGGCGCCGACGGCTTCATCCGCGCGGTTCAACGCGACGGGAGTTGGTTCATGGACTATCGCAACGCCGATGGATCCAAGGCCGAGATGTGCGGCAACGGCGTGCGCGTGTTCGTCGATCACCTGAGGAGGGAGGGCCTCGTGGACCTGCCGCTCGGCGCGACGCTGGACGTGGTCACGCGCGGCGGAATCAAACGGGTCACCCCGCTGGAGGAAGATGGCGGGCACGGAGCCCACTACCGCGTCGACATGGGCGCGGCAGCTTCCCCCGCCAGCGAGACGATCGAGGTGCGGATCCCCGGCGTCGACGGCGTCCTGGGGGGCCTGTGGGTGGACATGCCGAACCCCCATACGGTCGTCGAACTGGCCGACGAGGAGACCCTGCGCGGCGTCACTCTTCCGACGATCGACGTGTCGCGCCTTGCCCCGGGCCAGCGCCCCTCCTACGCTCCCGAGCCAGCCTCGGGCACGAACCTCGAACTCGTCGTTGACCTGACCACGCCCGGCTCGTCGCTGGGCCACATCGCGATGCGGGTCCTCGAGAGGGGCGTGGGCGAAACCCAGGCCTGCGGAACCGGCTGCTGCGCGGCCGCCCTGGCAACGGCGTTGCGGCGCGGAGCGACGGCCCCCACCCAATGGGTCGTCGATGTCCCCGGAGGAAGGGTGAGCGTGGGGCTGGACGGAGTCATTGACTGGTCGGGGGGTACGCCGCGCGTGACGAACGCGTCCGTGCTGCTCACCGGTCCCGCGATGCGCGTCGCCGACATTCGGCTTGCGTGATCGCCCGGGCAACTCCGGCGTGCCCGCCTCCGGGAGCGGGGGAGGAGGAGCTGCCCCTCAGCCTCGGCGCACCTCGATGATGCGGTAGCCCTTCTTCGACGCGTACTTGCGCGCCGCCAAACCCTGATCGTTGAGCCACGCGATCAGCGAGTCCGCCCCGAGATGACGCTGGACCACCAGGTACGCGAACCCCTCGGGCGCCAGGCGCCCCAACCACTGCGAGAGCATCTCGTGCATCGCTTCCTTGCCGATACGCACGGGGGGATTGGACCAGATGACGTCGAAGAAGGTTGCTGAGCGCACAGACTCGGCGAGCGCTTCGCAGGCCTTGAGCGCGCGCACGCCGCTCGCTCCGTTGGCAGCCGCGTTTCGGGCCGTCAGGTCGACCGCCCGCGAGTTGACGTCCACCGCCCACACCTCGCAGCGGGGAGCCTCCAGCGACATGACGGTCGCTAGGGGCCCCCACCCGCACCCCAGGTCCAGGAGCGCTCCACGAGGGGGCAGGTCCGGGGCAACCTCAAGGAGCTGGCGCGTGCCGGTGTCCAGCTTGGAGGCAGAAAACACGCGAGAGGAGACACGCATCGACAGCGTGAAGCCGCGGGCGCTGACCTCAAGGAGGCGAGTCTCGTCGCCGCGTGCGGGGGAGGAGTCGGTGAAATACTGATCGTCCACGGCACTCAGCCTATCGCGGGCGCGTGCGACGGCGCAGATGAGGACCGTCCGTGCGACACTGGAATCCCCCCCATGAGAAGGACGGATATGGACACGACCCCCAACGGCTCCGACGACGCGACCGCGCGCCGCGACCAGCGCGTCAACGATGTTGTCGCGCGCATCCTTGCGCGTTCGGGGACCGCGCTCGCCTCGACCTCGGGGCAGGACCATTCGGGGGACGCCGGGGAACTCGAGCGCGAGGCGAGAGCGGGGACGCGGCGCGTCGATACGGGGGCCTCGGATCGCGACGACATTTCCGAGGTCGAGTACCGTCAGGTGCGCCTCGAGAAGGTCGTGCTTGTTGGACTGCGCACCACGCAGAGCGAGGAGGAGGCGGAGAACTCGTTACGGGAGCTCGCCGCGCTTGCCGAGACGGCCGGTTCCAGGGTTCTCGACGGCATCATTCAGCGCCGTTCCAAGCCCGACCCGGCGACCTACTTGGGGTCCGGAAAGGCGCGTGAGCTCGCCGAGATCGTTCGCGCCGTGGAGGCCGACACCGTCATCGTCGACGAGGAGCTAGCACCCTCCCAGCGCCGAGGCCTTGAAGACGTCGTGGATGCCAAGGTCGTGGACCGCACCGCTCTCATCCTCGATATTTTTGCCCAGCATGCCAAGTCGCGTGAGGGCAAAGCCCAGGTGGAACTCGCCCAGCTTGAGTACCTGTTGCCGCGACTGCGCGGATGGGGCGAGTCCATGTCCCGCCAGGCCGGCGGACGCGTCGCCGGGGGAGCGGGCATCGGGTCGCGCGGACCCGGCGAAACGAAGATCGAGCTGGATCGGCGTCGTATCCGCACGCGCATGGCGAAGCTGAAAGCGGATATCGCCCGGATGGAGCCGGCGCGGCGCACGCAGCGTCAGTCTCGTCGCAGGGGGGCGGTGCCCTCGGTGGCCATCGCCGGGTACACCAACGCGGGCAAATCGACGCTGCTCAACCGCCTGACGGACGCGGGCGTGCTCGTCCAGGATGCGCTCTTTGCGACCCTGGACCCCACCGTGCGCCGGGCGCGCGCGGCCGACGGGCGCGAGTACACGCTGACGGACACCGTCGGATTCGTGCGAAACCTGCCGACCCAGCTGGTGGAGGCTTTCCGCTCGACCCTGGAAGAGGTGGGGCAGGCGGATCTCATCGTCCACGTCGTGGACGCCGCCCACCCTGATCCGGTGTCTCAGGTTCAGGCCGTTCGCTCCGTCATCGACACGATCGAGGGCGCCCGCGACATTCCCGAGTTGATCGCCCTGAACAAAGCGGACCTTGCCTCCCCCGAGCAGATCGCGCTTCTGCGCACCGTGTTTCCCGGGGCGGTGGCCCTGAGCGCGCGCACCGGATGGGGCGTGGACGCGCTGCGCGCCGCCGTGGAAGACATGCTGCCGCGCCCGCGGGTCTGCGTTGACGCTGTCCTGCCTTACTCGGCTGGCTCCCTCGTGCATCGGATCCACGAGGAAGGAGAGGTGGAACGGGAGGAGTACGTGGAGGCCGGTACTCGGATCGTCGCACGCGTCGATGCAGCACTGGCGGCCGTCGTCGCGCGTGAGGCGGTGCGCGGAACCGTCGCCGGCACGGCGGTGACCGGCGCGTGAGCGACAACCTGGTCGAGGCGTCGGGGCGAGTCCTCGATGCCGCCGTCGCCGCGATGGGCGGGGTCACCCGCGAGGGACAGGCATCGATGGTCTCCGAAGGGGCGGCCGCCCTGGAGGATCGCACGCACCTGCTTGTCCAGGCCGGCACCGGGACCGGCAAGTCGCTCGGATACCTCGTGCCTCTGCTGACGCACTGCGCGACGCGCGGGGTCAGGGGCGTCGTGTCGACGGCGACCCTTGCGTTGCAGCGCCAGATTCTCGTCAAGGATGCGCCCGTGGCGATCGACGCGGTCGCGTCGGTGACGGGTGTGCGGCTGAAGGTCGCGGTCCTCAAAGGCTGGCAGAACTACGCGTGCATGCACAAGCTCGACGGAGGGTATCCGGCCGAGGGGACGCTCTTCGAGGGCCGAGACCTGGAGGCGGGGCCGACGGGACAGCTCGGCGGCGAGATTATGCGCATCCGCGAGTGGATCGGCGAGACGGAAAGCGGGGATCGCGACGATCTGACGCCCGGTGTTTCCGACCGCGCGTGGCACCACGCGTCGGTGACCAAGCCCGAGTGCCTGGGCAAGCATTGCCCGCTCATTGACGAGTGCTTCGCTCAGGCGGCGCGCACGCAGGCCACCGAGGCGGATGTGGTCGTCACCAACCACTCCCTCTTCGGCATCAACGCGTGCACGGAGGGCGAGCTCTTCGGAGACTATGACGCCGTCGTCGTCGACGAAGCCCACGAGCTGGCCGATCGCGTGCGATCCCAGGCAGCCGCCGACCTGACGGTGGCACGCGTGAGCCGCGTGGCCCGTTCCCTCCGCTCCAACCTGTCGGTGGATTCGGCGGACCTCGACGAGGCTGGGGTAGGCCTCGGGGCTGCCCTTGCCCCCCTGCCCGAGGGCCTGCTGGAGTATCGGCCCGAGGCGCTCACGCACGCCATGACGGCGCTGGATGGGGCCGCCCGGCGCGCAAGCCACGAGGTCTCAGACGCGCAGGGGGAGCCGGCCGCCAAGGCGCTGGCGCGCGCGGCGGTTGACGAACTGATCGGAGCCATCGACGAATGGGGACGCGACCCCGACCGCTCGATTGCCTACATCACGAAGGATGAGTCCGAGAACGCGCGCCTGACGGTGGGGCCGCTCGACGTGTCGGGCGCCATCGGCGGCGTCGGAATTGGCCAGCGCCCCGCGATACTGACGTCGGCGACTCTGGCACTGGGAGGGAGCTTTGAGTATATTGCCGCCCAGGCGGGGATGGCGGTGTCGGGGGTGCCGTGGCACGGCATTGACGTGGGGTCCCCCTTTGACCACGCCCAACAGGGGATCCGGTACGTGGCAACCCACCTGCCGCCCCCGGGGCGCGAGGGTCCCTCCGATCAGCTGCTCGACGAACTCGTCGATCTCGCCCGCGCGTCGGCGGGGGGAGTGCTTGCGCTCTTCGCGTCGCGGCGCGGCGCCATCGCGGGCGCTCAGGCCCTGCGAGAACGCACGGACCTGAGAGTCTACCTGCAGGGGGAGGAGACTCTCGCTCAGCTGATTCAACGCTTCCGCGACGAACGCGACTCGTGCCTGGTGGGTACCATCTCACTGTGGCAGGGCGTCGACGTGGTGGGGGATGCCTGTCGCCTGGTCGTCATCGACAAGATTCCTTTCCCGCGCCCCGATGATCCTGTCGCCAAGGCGCGCTCCATGGACGTCGAGCGCCGGGGTGGCAACGGTTTCATGTCCGTGTCGCTCACCCATGCGGCGCTCATGATGGCGCAGGGGACGGGACGGTTGCTGCGCTCGAACGAGGACCGTGGGGTCGTGGCGATCCTGGATCCGCGCGTTGCGACAAAGCGCTACGGCGGCTTCATCATGCGTTCCCTGCCACCCATGTGGCCGACCACCGACCCGCAGGTTGTGCGTGGTGCCCTGCGGCGGCTCGCCGCTTCCCGGAAGGAATAGATGCGGGAGGCCGGCCGGAGTAAAACGTCGTGCAGATTACGGTCGCGCCCGGGGCACTATCTGCGACAATAGAAATGCCCGCAGACTCTAGGAGACACTCGTGGAAAATCAAGCGCAGACCCTGTACCCGGCAAAGTCCTCCGGACGACCCTCCAAGATTGCCATCATCGGCGCCGGCGCCGTTGGCACGGCAGTCGCCTATGCGTGTGCAATGCGTGGCGATGCCCGTTCAATCGTCCTGCAGGATATCAACAAGGCCAAGGTTGAGGCCGAGGCCCTCGACATGGCCCACGGTATCCAGTTCACTCCGGCCGGATCGATTGAAGGATCCGACGACGTGGAGATCGTCGCCGGATCTGACCTGATCATCGTGACCGCCGGAGCTAAGCAGCAGCCCGGACAATCCCGCCTCGAGCTTGCCGGTTCGACGGTGAACCTGATGAAGAAGATCGTTCCGAACCTGCAAAAAGTCGCTCCCGACGCGCGCTTCATGTTCATCACGAACCCCGTTGACGTCGTGACCTACGCTGCGCTGAAGATCACTGGGCTGCCCCGCAACCAGGTCTTCGGATCGGGCACGGTGCTTGATACCTCCCGGCTTCGTTACCTCGTCTCGCGTGAGACGGGCGTGGCCACTCAGAATATTCACGCCTACATCGCGGGCGAGCACGGCGACTCCGAGGTGGCCCTGTGGTCCAGCGCGGAGATCGGCAACGTTCCCCTTTCGCAGTGGGGACCGACCCTCAGCGGCGGAGTGTTCGATTCCGCGCTGCGTGCCTCGATCGCGCAGGAAGTTGTGCAGAGCGCCTACAAGATTATCGAGGGTAAGGGGGCCACGAACTACGCGATCGGCCTGGCCGCCTCGAAGATCGCGGGTGCTGTCCTGCGAGACGAGCAGCGCGTCCTGACGATCTCAACGCTGCTCGAGGACTGGGAGGGCATCTCCGATGTCGTCATGGCGGCGCCAACGATCGTTGGGCGCGACGGCGCCGGGCGTGTGCTCAACCCGCCGCTGACCCTCAACGAGCGTGACGGACTGACCGCGTCTGCCGAGCGACTGCGCCAGGTCGCTCGTGACCTCGGCTTCTGACGGCGGATTCTCCTCATGGTGTGGCGCCGCCCCCTCGGGGGCGGCGCCACACCATTGGCCTAGAGCGAGCGAATGACGGTGACGACCTTGCCGAGGATGGTGGCCTCGTCGCCCGGGATAGGGGAGTAGTCCCGGTTGTGCGGAAGCAACCAGACGTGCCCGCCCGTGACGGAGAGCTCCTTGACCGTGGCCTCCCCGTCGATCATCGCCGCGACGTACTCGCCGTTGCGCGCCTCGTTCTGCGAGCGGATGACAACGTAGTCTCCATCAAAGATGCCCGCATCGACCATGGAATCGCCGCTGACCTCGAGCATGAAGAGATCCCCGTGTCCGGTCATGGACGTCGGCAGGCGGAAGACATCCTCGACGTGCTGTTCGGCCGTGATCGGTGTGCCGGCCGCGATGCGCCCCACGAGGGGGATTGGCGTACCCTCCTCCTCCACGTGCGAGATCGGGACCTCGATGCGAACAACGCCGCTCGACACAGGCGCGGAGCCGGTGATGCCGAGCTCTTCGCCTGCGCGCTGAGTCAGATCGAGGGCGCGGGGCAACCCCGGCTCGCGCACCAGGTACCCCTCCGCCTCGAGGGCGTCGAGGTGGTGCTTGACGGTCGAAGGTGAGGCCAACCCGACGGCAGATGCGATCTCGCGCACAGAGGGGGGAAAGCCGTTGGAGCTGAGCTTTTCGTTGATGACGCGCAGGATGGCGCGGTGTCGATCGCTGATAGGACGCTCTGTCATGGGCTCTCCTTGGTCTCGAGGCGGACGCAGATGTGCATGCAGTGGAGTCCACTGGATGCGTCAAGGATATGACGAGATCTGCCGGTCATGAAACACATGTTCGAGCGGGTCTCGACATTGGGTTCTACACATGCTATCGTACACGTGTTCGACGAACAGATGTTCGATTGAGTTGTCTTGGAGGTTCCTCATGAGTGTTCCCTTCGCTTCGAAGCACGCCGTCTCCTTCCCAGCGCGCCGCTCGCCGCTGCGTGCCGTGGAGGACTCCCCCCTGGCGACGGTTCGTGACATTTCCTCCGCGCCCTCGGCCCGGCGCCGACTCTCGGCGCAGCGCGGCGATGATCCCTCCTTCCTTCGCGTTCCCGTCGCCCCCAGGCGGAGGGAGCTTTCCTCGCGGCGAGGCCTGGTAATGGGAGCAATCACCACGCTCGCCCTGACGGTGGGCGCCGGGGCGCTCGGTGTGGCTCTTCAGCCGAGCGCCTACGACGGTCCGACGGTCACGAAGTCTGTCGTCAGCGGAGACTCGGTGTGGTCGCTGGCCCAGGGCGTCAATACTGAACGCCCCCTCGAGGAGGTCGTCGCCGACATCGAGCGACTGAATGATGTGCGCGGTGCGCTCCAGCCCGGTCAACGCGTAGTCGTCCCCATCCGCTAGGAGCCTTTGTGGCACTGACAGGGCGCGGGGTGAGCGTGTACCGTTGAGGGGTGCACTGCCCGTTTTGCCATAACCCGGACTCGCGCGTCGTGGATACACGCATCGCGGACGACGGCGCGTCGATTCGGCGTCGTCGCGAGTGCACGCACTGCAAGAAGCGCTTTACGACGCTCGAAACCTCGTCCTTTCAGGTCGTCAAACGCTCGGGTGTGGTCGAGTCTTTTTCCCGGAACAAGGTTGTTTCCGGAGTGAAGAAGGCCTGCCAAGGTCGTCCCGTGTCGGATGACCAACTCGCCATCCTCGCCCAGCAGGTTGAGGAACAGCTGCGATCCACGGGCGTATCCAATGTGTCAACCAACGAGGTCGGCAAGGCTATCCTGCCGTTTCTGCGCGATCTCGACGTCATCGCCTATCTGCGCTTCGCCTCCGTCTACCAAGCCTTCGACACCCTCGAAGACTTCGACGAAGCGATCCAAGCGTTGCGGGAGCGGTCGACTGGCGGCGCACGGAAACAGACGGTCTCGGACGGGGCCCCCGCCTCGCCGTCGCAGCCCGCGAAAAAGCCGCGCAAAGCCCGCGCAGCGCGCAAGCGCACCGCGAACGCTCCCACCCTCCTGGGCGACGAGTAAGCCCGTGCACGCGAAGAAGCGGCGTGCCCGGAGGCGCCGCTAGGGGCGCTCCTCGCTGCCCGGTTGACGCTCGTTGACGCGCGAGGTGAAGCGGCGCACCGCTGCCCCCGCTTCCGCAGACGCTCCCGACGCTGCCTCGCGGGCGCCGGCCACAGCCTCCGACAGAGACTCCCGGGCCCCTGCTACGGCCTCGGACAGCGACTCGCGCGCGTCGGCCACGGCCTCGGAGACGGACTCGCGGGCCCCAGCCACGGCCTCGCGCGCTCCGGCGGCCGCATCCGAGGCCGCCGCCTGTGCTCCCATGATCTGCTCGCGGACCTTCTTGCGCATGACCTTGCCCAGCTGAGAACGGGGCAGCTCGCTCATGACGACGATCTGGCGGGGCAACGCGTAGTGCGCCAGCGACTTCTCTGCCCACGTGCGCAGATCCGACAGGGTCACGGACGCTCCCGCTTCCAAGACGATGGCGGCCACGACGTCCTCACCGGATTCACCGGCGGGAACCCCGATCGCCGCGACGTCACGCACGCCCGGCATGGAGCGCACCGCATCCTCGACCTGAGAGGGGTAGACATTGAACCCCGAGGAGTTGATCATCTCCTTGCGGCGGTCGGCCATGTAGATGAACCCGTCGCGCACCTGGACCAGGTCGCCCGTGCGCAGCCATCCATCGGAGGTGAACGCCTCGGACGTCTCCTCCTCCTGGTTCCAATAGCCGGAGAACACCTGAGGCCCTCGAGCGATGAGCTCGCCGACCTCGCCGAGCGCCACGTCCTGGTCGGGATGCTCGGGGTCGACGATGCGGACCTGGGTCGACGGGTAGGGGATCCCCAGCGCGCCCCGCGCTCGAGAGGAGGCCAGGGGCGACCCCAGGAGGATCGGGGAGGCCTCCGTCATCCCGTAGCCCTCAATCATGAGCCCGCCGGTGGCCTGCTCCCACTTGTCAGCCAGGGATGCCGACAGTGGCATGGCGCCCGAGAGGGAGAAACGAATGGAGGACAGGTCGGCCTCCCCTCCTGCGGCTGCAGCGAGCAGCCGCTCGTACATGGGGGGAACGCCGAGGAAGAAGGTGCAGGGCAGGCGTCGCTGGGCGGTGAGAACCATCGCCGTGTCGAACTTTGGGAACATCGCGATCGTTGCCCCCAAACGCAGGCCTGCGAGGAATCCGATCGTGAAACCAAAGGCGTGGAAGAGAGGCAGGATGCAGTAGAACACCTCGGCGCCCTCGTGCAGGACGGGCACCCATGCGATGGATTCTTCGACGTTGGCCATCAGATTCGCATGCGTGAGTGCGGCGGCCTTAGGCACGCCGGTCGTTCCTCCCGTGTGGATGAGGAGCGCGACGTCGCCGACGGCGGCGGGGCAAGAACCCTCCCACGGGGTGGCCTCGCGCAGGGCGCGGGCCCAGGAACGCACCCACCGCGGGTGCGGGCTCGAGAGCATGTCGCGCTTCTCACGGGCCGCCTTGAGCGGCAGGCGCAAGGCCCAACGCGAGGCCGCGGGCAGAGCCGTCGTCAGATCCAGCGCAAAGGTCGTGTGCCCCCTGCCGAGAAAGGTGAGCTTGTCGAGGGACTTCGACCAGGCGATCGTGACGCGCGCCCCGTGCCTGCCGTACTCCCCTCGCAGTTCCTCCGCCGGTGCCAAGGGATTGTGTTCCACCACGATGGCTCCGAGGAGCATCGTGCCGAGCACGGCGACCGCGTGCTGCGGGCAGTTCGGGATTACTAGGGCGACTCGGTCGCCGGGGCGGACCCCCGCCTGGCGGAGCGCCCCGGCGCACCTGCGCATGTCCGCGACTAGCTGAGAGTAGGTGAGCGGGCGGGCGAAGAAGTCGATCGCGGCGCGGCTCGGGTAGCGGGCGGCAACCTCGGCGACCATGTCCGGTATGGTGCGGTCCGGGGTCGCGATCTCGTACGCAACACCGGGCGCGTACAGGGCGCGCAGCGACGACGTGAGCTCCATCTGTTCTCCTTCGGCAGCAATGACCCTACGATACCGTAAGTTCGGCGGACGTTTGGCCAGCTCGGGAGGCGATGAATGCGACAGTCCTATAGCGGAGTGGCAATCAACCGCACGGTCTCGGGCATATGCGCCAACTCTTCGAGGGCGCCACGCCCGAGACCCGCCGAAATGTCCGTGAGCGCGTAGCCCACCTCGTCGACGGTGGCCAGGATCTGCGCGTCGACGTTGGCCTGTGAGCTGGCGAAGATCTGATTGACGCGGGCCATGACGCCCGGCACGTTGCGGTGGATCAGGCGCACGCGGTAGCGCGAACGCGGCGCGGAGTTCATCGTCAGGTTCGGCAGGTTCACGCTCATGTCGGTGGAACCACTCGCCTGATACTCGCCGATCTTGGCCGCGACGAACCGGCCGATGTCGTACTGAGCCTCCTCGGTCGAACCGCCGATGTGTGGGGTGAGGATCACGTTGTCGAGCGTCGCCAGGGGAGAGGTGAAGGCGTCGCCGTTCGCGCGCGGCTCCGAGGGGAATACGTCGATGGCGGCGCCCCCAAGGTGTCCCGAGACCAGCGCGGCGTGAAGGGCCTCCACGTCGACGACGTGCCCGCGGGAGAGGTTGATGAACAGGGTCCCGGGCTTCATCAACGCAAACTCGTTGCGCCCGATGAGGTTGGTGTTGGATTCTTGGCCGTCAACGTGCACGGAGACGATGTCGGCCTCACGCAGGACGGCCTCCATGGTCGGCATCTGCGTCGCGTTGCCCAGGGCCAGGCGTTCGGCGGCGTCATAGAAGATGACGTTGAGCCCCATGGCCTCGGCGAGGACGGACAGCTGGGTGCCGATGTTGCCGTAGCCGATGATGCCCAGCGTGTGACCGCGCACCTCGTGCGCGCCGTCCGCGCTCTTGTCCCACACGCCGCGGTGCAGGCGAGAGTTCTTCACGGTGACCCGGCGGGACAAATCGATGATCTCGCCGATCGCCAGCTCGACGACGGAACGCGTGTTGGAGTAGGGGGCGTTGAACACGGCGATCCCCATCTCGGTTGCGGTCGCCAGATCGATCTGGTTGGTACCGATGCAAAACGCGCCTATCGCCGTCAGGTGCGGACGCGCGCGTAGGACCCGTTCGGTCACCTCCGTCTTGGAGCGCAGCCCCAGGTAATCGACGCCCTCGAGAGCGTCAATGAGGTCCTCCTCGGACAGTGCTCCGGTGACGCGGGTGACCTCAATGCCGAACTTAGCGAAGATGTCGTCGGCGATGGAGTGCGGGTTTTCAAGCAGCAGTGCGCGTGTCATGGTCCCATCATGTCAGATGAGACCATGCCGGGCGTGGGCATGCCGCCGTGTGGTCACGACGACCACTCGTCCATGCCCGCCGGAAGCACCTCGGCGTGGACAACGTGGACGTCGTGGGTGGCCCGAGTGAGCGCGACAAAAAGATCCCCGATGCCGTCCGCGGCGATCTCGCCGGGCTCAACGAGGACCACCGAGTCGAACTCGAGGCCCTTCGAGGCGACGGCCGACAGGAGGCTGACGCGCTCAGACAGCGCGGTCTCGCCCCCCAGGTCTGCCCCCCACGCCCGTGCGCGCTCCTCGCCCACGATGATCGCAATGCGGCCCCTGGAAGCCCCCGCCTCGCGGTCGAGTCGCTCCTCCGCCTCGCGGCGGGCGGCCTCGACCCCCTTGCGCAGGGCCTCCTCCGTCCGCGAGGCGGCTGCCCGGGTGGTTGGTTCCACCCGGGTCACTCGGTAACACCCCTCGACGTCGCGAACTGCCGTCATCGGATACAGCACGGGAGCGCCCGCACGGGCGAGCACCCCCTCGGCGAGCTTCGTAAGTGTTGCCGGGGTTCGGTACGAGACCGTCAGCGCATACTCTCCCGCCAGCGCCCGCGCGGCTGGCCCCAGAGCCTTCTCCCACGACGGCGGCCGCTCGTGGCCGCGTCGCTGATCCAAATCACCCACGACGGTGAAAGAGCGCGACGGGCACCTGCGCAGCAGGCACCGCCACGCCATCGGGGACAGCTCCTGGGCCTCGTCGACAACGATGTGCCCGTACGCCCACGTTCGATCCTTCGCGGCACGCTCGGACAGCGGAGTCCAGGAAGGCTCGTCTCCGACCGAAGCAGCGAGCATCTCGGCGGTGACGATGCCACCGCCCAGGTGCTGTCCCTCGATCGCGGCGCGGGCCCGCTCGACGTCGGCGGCGTCCGCCTCGCGGGTCTGAGCCGAGGCGGGCATGGGACCAAGAAGCTCCTCGCACTCGTCCAGGATCGGCACATCCTGCACGCTCCACGGGGCATTGCGCGCTCGACGCACGGCGGCCAGCTCCTCGGCGCGCAGGGGAGACCCGGCTCGCCTATTGGCCGCGGCCAGCACCTCGGGACGCGCGTAGAGTCTACGCAGCAGGGTCTGGGCGCTCGTCGGCATCCACGCCGAGTTAATGGCGCGCCGACAGTCCACGGAGTCGCGGATCTCCGCAAGCCACGAGCGCCTCACCTCCGCTTCAACCACCCCGTCGCTGTCGGCGTCCCCGGCCTCCGTGGCCAGACGACGAGCGAGGACGTCCATCAGTTCCCTCGCGAAGGACTCCCGGGCCGTGTTGTGGGGGCGGCCCGAGCGCTTCGCCCTGCGCCTGGCGGCCTCCACGTCGGTGCGCCGGAGCGTGACCTCCCGGTTCCACACGCGCAGCACCTGGTCGCCCTCGGGCAGCTTCGCCAGTGCGCGCACCGCCTCGCGGATGATTGTTGCCCACGCGGGAAGTCCCTTGATCCGGGCGACCCTTTCGTCCTCGCTCGCGCGAGCGCGCACCCCCGGCACGAGATCACCCAGGGTCACCGAAACCACGCCCGTCTCGCCCAGGGAGGGCAGCACCTGCTCGATGTAGCGCAGGAACAGGGGGGAGGGGCCAACCAGGAGAACACCCGAGCGCTCCAGGCGCTCGCGGTGCGCGTACAGGAGATAGGCGATGCGATGCAATGCGACCGCCGTCTTTCCCGTTCCCGGCCCGCCCTGCACGACGAGGAGACCCCTGTCGGAGGCGCGGATGATCCTGTCCTGCTCGGACTGAATGGTCGCGACGATGTCTCCCATGCGTCCGTCGCGGGCCTCGCTCAGCGCGTGCATGAGGGCTCCCTCGCCCTGCAACTCCAGCCCCGAGGCGCGCGATGCGTCCAGGAGCTCGTCTTCCAACCCGGTCACGCGGCGCTCGCGGGTGGAAATGTGGCGGCGCCGAACGACCCCGTCCGGCTCTGCCGACGTCGCCTGGTAGAAGGGCCTCGCGGCGGGAGCACGCCAGTCCACGAGCAGCGTTGATCCGTCTTCTCGGGTCAGCGACAGGCGGCCGACGTGACGGACGGACCGATCCGCTAAATCGAGGCGACCAAAGACCAGCCTTTCTTCTACGCCCTCGAGGCGCGCAGCCATCTCGCCCAGGTGGGCGGACAGCGCTTCGCGTTCGGTCCAGCCCTGCGCGTTACCGACCCCGTGGGTCGAGTGAACCCGGCCCTGGCGCGCCCTGTACGAGGCGCGAAGAGAATCCAAACGCTCGTAGGCGCTGTCGACGAAGTCCTGTTCGGGCAGGGGACGATCCGTCGAAAACTCCCGGTCGGCGCGTGTTGCCATGGGGCCTCCTCGTCTTTCGTGGCCTTCTATTGTTGCTCACTTTTCCCTCCCGTGCTCCCGTCTGCGTGTCGGTGTGTGCGACTTCGCCTCAAGCTCAAAACACGCTCCCGCGTGACGAGGAGGGGGCCTCGCAGGTACGTTAGAGGCGAGGGAGAAGAGCGAGCACCAGGAGGATACGTGAGCATCACTGCCGCCGACCTATACGCCGATGGGCCAGCCGTCGGCGCGAAGGCGAAGATTCTCCTCATCCATTTCGATGGGGCGATCGATGCCGGTGGGGCCGGACGCATGGCGATCGCTCAGATGCTGCGGTCCCTGCACAACGAGAGGGTCGCCACCTTTGACGCGGACGCTCTCATGGACTACCGCTCTCATCGGCCCATCGTCACCGTCGACAACTGGGTCGCCTCGCCGGACATGGTGATGCCCGAAACGGTCCTCGACCTGGTCGAGGACGACATGGGCAATCCGATCCTGGTGCTGCATGGAGCGGAACCGGATGCTCACTGGGAGTCTTTCACAAAGGCGATCAGTGAGATCAGCGAGCGGGCGGGAGTCGAGATCACGTTCTCCCTGCACGGGGTCCCCTCCGGGGTTCCCCACACGCGGCCCACGCCCGTCCACGTCCAGGCCACCGACGCCTCGCTTCTGCCGTCGGGCGTGCAGGTGACCAATCACATGCAGTTCCCCTCGCCCCTGTCGACCTTCGTGCAGATACGAATGGGACAACGAGGCATCGGCGGGCTCGCGCTCCTCGGCGCGGTCCCGTACTACATGGCCGACACCGCCTACCCCGCGGCCTCGTCGGCGCTGCTGACCTCGCTGGCCAAGTTTGCCGACCTGTCGCTGCCCGTCGGCGACCTGGAGCAGGGGGCGGCCCAGGACCAGGAGAACATTGAGAAGCTCGTCGAAGGAAACCCCGAGGTCTCCCACACGGTCTCCGCGCTTGAGGAACACTTCGACGCCTGGACCGGAGGAACTGGCGCCATCCCGTTGCCCGGGATGGGAGAGCCTCCCCGCGTCGGGCGCGACGACAAGGCCCCCAAGGACATCGGCGACGTTATCGAGGCCTATCTTGCGCAGGTTTCTCGCGCCCAGGATGAGGGCGGCGGGTCGGTGAATGCTCCCTCGCGTGCCCCGCAGGACCAGGGCCCGTCGAAGCCGGACACGATTGAGGACGTTCTCGCGCGTATCGAGGCGCGCCGCAACGGCCAGGGACCCGGCCCTTCCACGCCTCGCCACCGCGCCTGAGGCGACTACCCCGGCTGGTCGCCCTCCTCGATCGGTGAGGTGAGGCGGGCAGGCCGGTAGCCGATGGCGGCATCGGTGAGCGCGGGAGTGCCCGCGACCCAACGCTCCAGCTGGCTGGGCCGCGTGATGCGCGCGGGCAGTGCCAGGGTGCGAAGCGAGCGATCCACCTCGTCGGCGTCGACAACGCCCGGCTCGCACGCGAGTGCCACCACGTTTCCTCGGCGCCCGCCTCGTCCGACCTTCGGGTCCTGGATGGAAGCGACGAAGGGGAAGACGGCACGCAGAGCCGCAATGTCTTGCCGAGCGTTTGCGTGGCCGCCGTGCGCGCAGTTGACCAGGTAGACGCCGCCGCTGCTCAGGACGCGCCGGGCGTGGATGGCGCACTCGATCGTGCGCAGGTGGTCCGGCGTGACACCGCCGGCGAAGGCGTCGCGTGCGATCACGTCGAACGCCCCGTCGCGCACCGTTTCCATGATCTCGCGTCCGTCACCCACCCGGATCTTGACCTGAGGCGAGGTCGGGATGGGGAAATGGTCGCGGACGGCCTGGGCCAGGAGGCGATCGATCTCGACGGCGACGTGGCGCGAGCGCGTGTGCGAGGCGGACCATGCGCACGCGAGGGCGCATGCCGCACCTCCCAGGTGGAGGGCGCGGAATCGCTCGTGTGGCCCCCACAGGGAATCGACCACGGCGGACATGTGCTGCATGTACTCGAACTCGAGGTAGGTGGGGTCCGAGGCATCAAGGGCCGAGGACTCAACGCCGTCGAGGAACAGTGTCGCGCGCGGGCCATCCCATCGGATGCGCGCCGATCCCACGTCCGTGTCGAAGATGAGGTCGCGTGACGAAGACGAGCGTGCCATGGTGGACACTGTAACTGCGTGAGATGGAAGCGGGCACGGGAGGTGACATGTCGAACGCGCCGAGGGACCAGCGGGCAAAGCGCGACTGGGGATCGGATGATTCGCACACCCCGATCCTCCACGTGGACATGGATTCCTTCTTTGCGCAGGTTGAGATGTTGGAGGATCCCTCCCTGCGGGGGCGCCCCATCGTTGTGGGGGGAACCTCGGGACGAGGTGTTGTGACATCAGCTACCTATGAGGCCAGGGCGCTCGGGGTTCGCGCGGGCATGCCGACCGCCCGAGCTCGCGCGCTGTGTCCCACGGCCGCGTTCGTCCCCGGGAAACGCTCGCTGTACCGGCACTACTCCGCGCGGGTCATGGGGATTCTCGCGACCGTCACCCCGGTGCTCGAACAGGTGTCGATCGACGAGGCGTTCCTCGACGTTCGGGGCGCGCGGCGCAGGCTCGGGTCACCCGCACAGATCGGGGCGCGGATCCGTTCTCAGATTCGCGAGAGCATTGGCCTGCCAGCCTCCGTCGGGGTCGCCTCCACCAAGTCGGTCGCGAAGATCGCCTCGTCGCACGCCAAACCCGATGGGTTGCTGCTCGTTCCCCAAGAATCGACGGTGGAGTTCCTGCACGGGCTTCCCGTGGGAGCGCTGTGGGGTGTGGGCGGAAGGACCGGGGCCGCCCTCGAAAGGGAAGGAATCGATACCGTCGGAGACCTGGCCCGGGCCCCCGTGGCGCGCCTGACCAGGCTCCTCGGCGCTGGCGCAGCGCATCACCTCCACGATCTGGCGTGGGGGATCGATCCGCGTCCCGTGACGACCTCGCGCGAGGAGAAGTCGGTCGGCACCGAGCGTACCTTCGACGACGACATCCGCTCGCGGGCCGACATCGAGGAGTTTATTTTGGCCGCCTCCCACGACTGCGCGCGCAGGCTTCGGGCCGCCAACGTCGTTGCGTGGACGGTTGTCATCAAGATGCGCGGGGCGGACTTTCACACCATCACTCGCAGCGTGAGCCTCGTGGCACCGACCGACACCGGTCGTGATATCGCGCACGCAGCGCGCGCCCTCTTCGCGCGCGAGGACATGCCGCTGGGGGGAGTTCGCCTCTTCGGCGTTCGCGCCGAGGGGCTTCAGGCGCGTTCCGTCGGCGTTGCTGTCACGCTGGACCGAGATGAGCGGCCCGCCGCTTCGGAGCGCGCCATGGACCAGATTCGCAGCAAGTTTGGTGCCGGAGCGCTCGAACCCGCGACCCTCCTGCGCAAGGCTGCCTCGGGCGAGCGCCTTGAGCGCGAAGCCGGCCCGGCGGGGAGCCGTGGCGGGGAAAGAGAACCTGGCCGCGGCCTTCCCAACGGGCGCCACGTTCGGGCCAACGGCGGGGGTGAGCAGGGGCGACTCCTGTGAGCTGGTTGGTCTCGGGCGCGTTCCACGCGCTAAGCTGAGGTCATCATCCGTCCGAAAGGGGCAGCCAATGGCTCTCACCGAGTATGAGAAGAAGATCCTCGAGCAGATGGAAGCATCGCTGCGCGAGGAGGATCCGGCCTTGGCCTCGCAGATGTCCGCCCCCGCGCCCGATGACAAGGGAAGCGCGGGGCGTGCGCGGCGTGCTCCCCGGCGCCTCGCGACGGGCATCGCGGGTGCTTTTCTCGGAATGGTGGTCCTCGTCGTTGCCGTGTCCCTGGGCTACTCTGTCCTCTCGATTGTGATCGGAGTCGCTGGTTTTGCGTTGACGGTGGCGGGGATTCTCTACGCCCTGGCCAGGCCCTCGCGGCGGGGTTCGGCTGCGGCTGACGGTGCCGCCTCACGCAAGAAGAGCGGACGCGGCGGCTGGGATTCGTTCATTCAGGATCAGGAGCGTCGCTGGGATGACCGCAAGGGGGACGACTAGTCGCCGCGGCGCGTCATAGCGTCGCGGGGGTGGGGCGAGCCGGATTGTCTGGCTCGCCCCACCTTCTTCTGTCTCCGTCTTTCCACTGTGCTCCCCACGGTGTTCCCCACGGTGCTCCCCACGGTGTTCCCCACGGTGCTCCCCACGGTGTTCCCCACGGTGCTCCCCACGGTGTTCCCCACGGTGCTCCCCACGGTGCTCCCCACGGTGCTCCCCACGGTGCTCCCCACGGTGCTCCCCACGGTGCTCCCCACGGTGCTCCCCACTGCGGCCCCCACGGTGCTCCCCACTGCGGCCCCCACGGTGCTCCCCACTGCGGGTGAGTGCGCGTGTCGGCTCCCCCGGCCTCGTTGAGATCCTTCAGATTCCAAGGGGTTGGCGATGCGTCAAGCGGGATGATCCCGTGGCGGCGGAGGGGCGGATGCGGCCGAGAGCGCCGTAGTGTGTGCAAGATTTCCCCACTCTTCTCCACCGGTATTTTTCCTTGATTTTTAGCTCTTTCTAAAGGCCTTCTGACGCGCCACGCCGGACGTTTCTTCGTAGATATGGGGTGGAGTGGGTTAAAGTGGGGGGAAGTTCCGAAGAAGGGAGGGTGGCGACATGTTCCTCGGTACGTACGAGCCCAAGCTCGACGACAAAGGACGCATGTTCCTACCCGCGCGCTTCCGCGAGGACATGGAGGGCGGCATCGTCCTCACTCGCGGGCAGGAGCACTGCGTGTACGCCTTCCCGGCAGCGGAATTCGAGAACATGACGGCGGAGCTGCGCCGCGCACCCCTGTCGTCGAAACAGGCGCGTGACTGGATCCGCGTCATGCTCTCGGGAGCCTACAAGGAGATTCCGGACAAGCAGGGGCGTATTAGCGTCCCCGCAGACCTGCGTGCGTACGCCGGCCTGGAACGTGAGCTCGCCGTCATCGGCGCCGGGTCACGAGCCGAGATCTGGAACGCGTCTTCCTGGCGCGAGTACCTCGCAGTTCAGGAGGAGGTCTTCTCCAACACGGCCGAAGAGATCATCCCCGGGATGTTCTGACCCGTACTCCCAGGTCTCCGCCCGCTGTTCCGATACCACTTCCCCGGTAGCGGAGCACGGTGGGGGACCTGGATGGACGGGTCAGGCCCGACATGCGTGAAGGAGGCACGACATGACCAAAGCATCGACGTCGGTGCGCGCTTCGTCGTACCTCGCCGACGCCTCCCGCCCGGCGCGAGAACGCCACGTTCCGGTCCTACTCTCCGAATGCCTGAACATGCTTGCCCCGGCTATTGGAGCTCCGGGTGCCGTCCTCGTCGACGCGACCCTGGGCATGGGCGGGCACACGGAGGGAGCGCTGGAGCGTTTCGAGGATCTCACCGTCATCGGAATTGATCGCGACCCGCAGGCGATAGCACTCGCCTCGGATCGGCTCGAGCGCTTCGGTGCGCGCTTCCGGGCCGTTCACGCGACATACGACCACATCGACCGGGTCATCGAGGAACAGTGCGGCCCCGGATCGCGCGTCGACGGCATCCTCATGGACCTGGGCGTGTCCTCCCTCCAGCTTGACGAGGCCGACCGGGGCTTCGCGTACTCGAAGGACGCCCCGCTCGACATGCGGATGGACCCCACGACGGGTCCCAGCGCGGCAGATCTCCTGGCCAGCGCGTCTGAGGGTGAGATCGTCCGCATCCTTCGCACCTACGGTGAGGAGCGCTTCGCCCCCCGGATCGCGCGCCTCATCATCCGTCGCCGCGACGAGGCGCCGATCACTCGTACCGGCGAGCTCGTGGATATCGTCCGCTCGGCAATACCCGCACCGGCCCGCCGCAGCGGTGGAAACCCCGCCAAGCGCACCTTTCAGGCGCTGCGTGTAGCCGTCAACGATGAGCTCACCATTCTTGAGCGTGCCCTGCCGCGCGCACTCGCGAGTCTTCGCGTGGGCGGACGCCTGGTCGTCGAAGCCTACCAAAGCCTCGAGGACCGAATAGTGAAAGACGTGCTGCGGCGGGGAGCAACCAGTGCCGCTCCCCCCGGGCTGCCGATCATCCCCGACGAGATGGCGCCCAGCCTGAGGCTTCTCACGAAGGGCGCCAACAGGGCGGACCAGGCCGAACAAGATCACAACCCTCGATCTGCTTCCGTGCGACTGCGCGGAGCGGAACTACTGAGCGAATGGAAGGACAACTCATGAGTGCAGCAACAGCGAAGGCGCGCCCCGCAACTCGCCCCGAGCCGCGCCGTGACGACGTCCGCGAGCTGCGCATCGTGGAGGGGGCGCGCCCGCGTCGGTCCGTCCTTGCCATCCTCGTCCTCCTGGTCATCGTCGCGATGGCCTCCGTGGTTGCTTCGATGGTGCTCAACACCCGCATGGCGCAGACCTCCTTCGAGATCCGCGAACAGCAGCTGGCCCTGAACGAGCTGGAAGCGAAGTCCTGGACGATGCGTGCCGAGCTGGATCGCAAGGCGTCGCCCACCGAGCTCGAAAGGGCAGCCAAGGCCAACGGAATGGTCCCCGCGGGCAGCCCGGGGTTCATCTCGCTCGACAAGGGCACCGTTGAGGGCGGGACGCCGGCCAAGTAGCTCGGAAGCGGGTGCCTATGGATAGCGTCATGACGCGTTCGCGTTGGATCTTGGTGACACTGGTCGTCGCGCTATGCGTGTGCGGCGTGCGTTTGGTGCAGCTGCAGATCATCGAAGGACCGTCGTTGGCCGCGCAGGGGCAGCGCGTGCGCACCGCATCAACGGCGGTGGCCGCAGCCCGCGGGACGATCACGGACGCGACGGGAGTCGTGCTGGCCAATTCCATCCAAACCTACGACATCGCGGTCAATCAGGTGAACATCCGTTCCTACGTTCACCGTGACGACGACGGCAACGAAGTGGGCCGCGGCCCCGCCGAGGCTGCCCGTCAGCTGGCTCCCCTCCTGGGGATGAACGAGGCGGAGCTGGGCGGCATGATGCTGGGTGACTCAACCTACGAATACATCAAACGCAACGTTGATGCTGTGTCCTATCGTGAGATCCGTAAGCTCGACATCTACGGGATCGAATGGGAGTCGGTGTTCGAGCGCGAGTACCCCAACGGTAACGTCGCAGCGCCAGTGATCGGAACCGTCAACGCCGAGGGACAGGGGTCCTCGGGCATGGAGGCTCAATTCGACGCGCTCCTGACGGGTACGCCGGGCGCGCAGGCCTTTGAGATCGCACCCAACGGTGCCGTCATGCCGGGAGGCAAGAAGACGACGGTCGAGCCGAAGAATGGCGGCTCGGTGGAACTGACCCTGCACGCGGACCTGCAGCACCAGGTCCAGGACCTCCTGGACGCGCGTGTCACCAAACACCAGGCTGACTGGGGGGCCATCGTTATCGAGGACGTTGCCACCGGTCACGTGCTCGTCATGGCCGACTCGAACTCGACCGAACCGGACAACGCCAGCCCCCAGAAGGTGCATGCGGTTCAGGATGCGTTCGAGCCCGGCTCGGTCGGGAAGTTGATCACCGTGGGAGCCGCCCTCAACCAGGGGACGATCACACCGACGAGTGTCTTTCAGGTGCCCTACGCCCTCGAACCTCCCGATGCGGGCGGGCCCATCACCGATTTCCACGAGCACGAGGGCGAAACGCTGACGCCGACGGGGATCCTGGCGGAGTCGTCGAACACCGGAACGGTGCTGATCGGTCAGACGCTGGGGGATGAGCAGCGATACTCAATGATGCGTGCCTTTGGATTCGGGCAGGAAACCGGGGTCGAACTACCGGGAGAGTCCGCCGGACTGCTGCGGGACTGGCAGCAGTGGGCGGGACGCGACCGCTACGTCACGATGTTCGGTCAGGCCTACGCGATCACCGCGATGCAAGAGGCCTCGGCGCTGGCCACGATCGCCAACGGGGGAGTGCGGATCGCTCCGCACGTTGTCAAGTCGTGGACGAACGCCGATGGGACCGTCGAGGTGCCGGAAGGGAGCCAGCCGGTTCAGGTGATGGAGCAGGCGGCCGCCTCCCAGCTGCTGACCATGATGGAGTCGGTCGTTGAAGACAAGCGCGGCACCGCCGGAGCCGCGAAGGTTCCGGGATACCGCGTCGGCGTCAAGACCGGTACCGCTGAGACCGTCATTGACGGGGCCGCAGGACTCGTCTCCACGACGGCGGGAATCATCCCCGCTGACGCCCCGCGTCTGGCAATCGCCGTTGTTCTCTACAACCCGAGGGTGGCATCGATCTCATCGGATTCGTCGGCCCCCCTGTTTGGTGACGTTGCGCGCACGGCCGTCAGTAACCTGGGTATCCCAGCTTCCACGGGGTCGGCTAACCTGTATCCGACGACGCCGTGAGTGCGAAGGAGAGAAACATGCAGGCATCGGCGCAGTGGATTGCAGACGCAGTATCGGGCCGCTTGGTGGGACCCGATGCGTGCGTCACCGGAACCGTTGTCACGGACTCTCGGGAGGCGTCGGCAGGATCGCTCTACGTCGCGCGCAGAGGTGAGAACGCGGACGGGCACGCCTTCGTGCACGGCGCGATCGAGCGCGGCGCGGTTGCCGTGATCGCCGAACGCGAGCTTGAGGAGGCCGTCGCCCAGATCATCGTTGAGGACTCCACTCGGGCGCTCGGCGACCTGGCGCGCGCCCACGTGGACGCGCTTCGTTCGCGCGGCACACTGGACGTGATCGCGATGACGGGATCGGTGGGTAAGACCACCACCAAAGACCTGCTGCTCCAGATCCTGTCCGAGGACGGGCCGACGGTGGCGCCCAAGCTCTCCTTCAACAACGAGGTCGGCCTTCCCCTGACCGCCCTCCAGGCCGACGAAACGACGCGACACCTCGTGCTTGAGATGGGAGCTTCGGGGCCGGGACACATCTCCTACCTGACCGACATTGTCTCCCCGGACGTGGCGATTGAGCTGTGCGTGGGACACGCGCACGTGGGAGGGTTCGGCGGTTTCGAGGGCGTCGCGGCCGCAAAAGCCGAATTGATCGCGGGAACGCGACCGGGTGGACCCGTCATTCTCAACACCGACGACCCCAACGTTGAGGCGATGGCGCCGATGGCGACGGGGCCGATCGTTCGATTCTCCGCCTTGGGTGAGCCGCGCGCCGATGTGCGTGCCGAGGAGGTGCGGACCGACCGCGCCGATCGGGCCTCTTTCACGCTCGTGACCCCCCGCGGCAGCGCCCCCGTCTCGCTGGCGCTTGTCGGACGTCATCACGTCTCAAACGCGCTGGCAGCCGCGGCCGGTGCTCTCACCCTCGGCATGGACCTCGACACCGTGGCGGCGGTACTCTCCGGGGCGCGAGCGCTGAGCCCGCATCGCATGGACGTTCACGATCTCGACATCGAGGGGACGGCGCTGACCCTCATCGACGATTCGTATAACGCAAACCTGGACTCGATGCGAGCGGGGATCGCTGCGTTGGCCTCGATCGGGCGCGACGCGGTCAGGATCGCCGTTCTCGGCGAAATGCTGGAGCTGGGGGAGGAATCACGGTCGCTCCACGAGCAGGTCGGCGCGCTGGTTGCCGATGCGGGGGTCGACACACTCATTGGCCTGGGCGCGCACTCCCACTACTATCTAGAGGGAGCCTCCGGCGTGGCCAATCGCACGGTTGCCTCCGATCCAAGCGACGCCGCACGCCTGGTGGCGCGCTTCGCCGAGGAGGGCGCCGTCGTCCTCGTGAAGGGCTCCTACGGTTCACAGTCATGGCAGGTAGCTGACATCCTGCGGGAGAAGGGAACGACCCGGTGATTGGACTCATTGCCGCGTTCATTATCGCGATGGCGCTGTCCGTGATGAGCACGCCGCTGCTCATCCGATTCCTGGTGATGCACCAGTACGGGCAGTTCATCCGCCAGGACGGGCCGACGCAGCACCTGACCAAGCGCGGCACGCCGACGATGGGCGGTGTCGTCATCATCCTGGCGACGGTCCTCGCGTGGCTCATCGGATCCTTTGTCGCAGGCGCGGGACCATCGTGGTCCGGGGTGCTCCTCGTCTTCCTCTTCGTGGGATTGGGCGTCATCGGCCTGCTCGACGACGGAATCAAAATCATGCGCCAACGTTCCCTCGGCCTGCACCCCTCGGGCAAGATCATCGGGCAGGTGGCCGTGGCCTCCCTGTTTGCGCTGGGCACCCTCATCTTCCCCAACGACTATGACGAGTACCCCGGCACTCTCGCGATCTCGGTGGCGCGTCCGACCACCCTCACGCTCGGCTTCGCCGGCCTTGCCCTCGGAGTGGCCCTCTACCTCGTGTGGACCAACCTCATCGTCACGGCGTGGTCCAACGCGACGAACCTGACCGATGGCCTGGATGGGCTGGCCGCCGGCGTGTCCATCTTCGTGTTCGGCGCGTACACCTTCATCGCATACTTCCAGCGGATTCAGTCCTGCACGATGCCGGGAGCGAATCAGGCGAATTGCTACGCGACCCGCGACCCCCTGGATCTCGCGATCTTCTGTGCCGCCCTCATCGGTGCCCTCGCCGGATTCCTCTGGTGGAATGCGTCCCCCGCCCAGATCTTCATGGGTGACACCGGTGCGCTCGCCCTGGGTGGAGCCGTTGCGGGCCTGTCGATTCTCACCCAGACGCAGGTTCTCGCCATCGTCATCGGAGGTCTCTTCGTGGCCGTCGTCGTCTCCGACGTCATCCAAATCGGCGTGTTTAAGGCCACGGGCAAGCGGGTCTTCCGCATGGCTCCCCTTCACCACCACTTCGAGCTTCTGGGATGGAAGGAAGTCACCATCGTCATCCGTTTCTGGTTGATCGCCGCAATAGCCGCCGTCGCCGGAGCGGGGATGTTCTACGCGGAGTGGGTGTCCGCTCGATGAGCCGCCACGCCGCCGTCCTTGGGTGGGGAAAGTCGGGCCGGGGAGCCGCCGAGGCGTTGCTTTCGCGCGGCTGGAGGGTCAGCGCATTTGACGCGCGACCGCCCAAGGAAGAACACGTCAACGGCCTGGTCGACGTTGCCGTGCATGTCGAGGAAGACCCGGTGCCCCTCGCCGCCGCCATTATCGAGGCGCGCCCCGACCTCGTTGTTGTCTCTCCGGGCGTCCCTGCCCACCACCCCATTTTTTCCGCTTGCGAGGAGAGCGGGATCGACCTGTGGGGAGAAGTCGAACTCGCGTGGCGTTTGCAGGAGGAGGGTCCGCACGCCGGAAGGCCGTGGCTCACCGTTACCGGCACAAACGGCAAGACGACGACGGTGGGCATGCTCGGCCAGATCCTGACGAGCGCGGGAGTGAGGGTCCAGGAGGTGGGCAACATCGGCACGCCGATCACCCGTGCGATCGACTCCGACGCCGAGGTCTTCGCCGTCGAACTCTCCAGCTTTCAGCTGCACACAACACGTTCCGTCTCCCCCCTGGCGTCGGTCTGCCTGAACGTGGATTCAGATCACCTTGATTGGCACGGGAGCGCGCAGGCCTATGCGGCCGACAAGGCACGCGTGTATGAGAACACGGTGCGAGCCTGCGTCTATCCCGCCTCCGATCGGCGCGTGGAGGCGATGGTTGAGAACGCCGACGTCGTCGAAGGGGCGCGCGCCATCGGAGTGACCCTGGGGGTGCCCTCGGTGTCGCAGCTCGGCATCGTGGAGGGGATGTTGGTGGATCGCGCCTTCATCGACGATCGTGCGCGCCGCGGCCTCGCCCTCGCGCGTGTCTCGGACTTGGGCGGCGCCTACGGGGCGCACCCCTCGGCTGCGGCACTCCTTGACGCGCTCGCCGCGGCCGCGCTGGCGCGAGCATACGGGGTGGAGCCCGAGGCGATCGAAGAAGGCCTGCGCGCATTTCGGCCCGCGGGGCATCGCCGCGCGATCCTCGGTGAGGTCGCGGATCTGACGTGGGTGGATGACTCCAAGGCCACCAACGCCCACGCCGCCCGGGCCTCCCTCGCCGGTCTCCCCCCGCGCAGCGCGATCTGGATCGTGGGCGGAGACGCCAAGGGCCAGGACTTCACCGAACTCATCGGCCAGGTCGAGCCGCTTCTGCGCGGCGTCATCGTGATTGGCGCCGAGCGCGGCCCGCTGATTGCATCCCTGCGCGCTGCGGCCCCGGCGGTGCCCTTCGTCGAGGTTGACGGGCATGAGGACTGGATGTTCTCGGTCGTCAACGAGGCGGTTGCCCTGTCTCGGCCCGGCGACACGGTCGTGTTTGCCCCGGCGTGCGCGTCGTGGGACCAGTTTGACAACTATGGCCAGCGCGGGGACGCGTTTGCCGATGCGGTTGCGCGCCTGCGTGCCCAGTGGGGGAGTGCCGGTGGCGACGAATAAGCGCGGATGGCACGTCCCCACGGTGACGCTCCCTCGGATACGTTTCGGCTCGGGCCGCCAGCGAGAGGATAGCCCGGTCGCCACGTACTACCTGGTCGTGATCCCGGCGCTGCTGCTGTCCGTCTTCGGTCTCGTCATGGGCTTTTCAGCCCAGACGGTCACCGCCATTGCGCAGGGAGAGAACCCCTACGCGGCGTACTCGCGTCCGCTGCTCATCATCCTTTTCTCTTTGCTGATCGCGACCTTCGTTCAGCTGGTTCCGCAGCGTTGGTTCGTGCGCCTGGCCCCGTTCATCTTCGGTGCCGCCCTCGTATTCCAAGGCCTCGTTCTGAGCCCGCTGGGCAGGTCCGAGGGTGGAAACGCGAACTGGGTCAAGATCGGCCCCGTCATGGCTCAGCCCTCGGAGCTTCTCAAACTCGCCCTCGTGGTCTTCTTGGCGTTCATGGTCTCGAAGTCGGCGTCGAAGCGCTCCGACATCAAGACGATGGGCGTTGCCGTGGGCCTGCCGCTCGTTGTCGCGCTCGGTGCGGTCATGCTGGGCCGCGACATGGGAACCGCGATGGTCGTGGCGATGGGGGCCCTCGGCGCCGCGTGGGTCGCCGGATTGCCCAAGCGCTGGTTTGGTGGTCTCCTCATGGTGGCCATTCCGACGCTGGTGCTCCTCGTTCTGTCCAATCCGACGCGTATCCGACGCATCCTTGCCGTTCTTCCGGGGACCTCCAAGGGCCCCGATGAGTCGGCGCCGGAGCAGATCGATCACTCGCTGTGGGCGCTGGGATCGGGGGGCCTGACGGGGCTGGGACCGGGTGCATCGCGCGAGAAGTGGAACTATCTGCAGGCCGCGCATACGGACTTTATCTTCGCGATCGTCGGCGAGGAGTTCGGCCTCCTCGGAACGCTCGCGGTGCTGGTGTGTCTCGGGCTGCTCGTGTGGGGAATGATTCGTGTCGCTCGCGAGTCCACCGACCTCTTCGTCATCATCACCTCCTCCGGCGTGGCGACCTGGATCGGAGTTCAGACGATCATCAATGTGTTGTCGGTGACGGGGATGGGGCCGGTCATCGGTGTTCCCCTTCCGCTCGTGTCCTACGGCGGGTCCTCTTTCTTGTTCACGATTACCGCCGTCGCGGTCGTCGCCTCCTTTGCGCGGGCGCGCGCCGGAATGTGGATGATCGGCAGGCCGGACGAGGCCTCGGCCGGACGCGATCCGCGTGTGGCCCCCCGGCGACGCGCGGCTCGCTAGACTGGGTCACGCACACGGGTAAAGGAGACTCCATGGTCAAGGTTGTGATGGCCGGCGGCGGGACCGCCGGTCACGTGAATCCGCTGCTGGCGACTGCGACGCAGCTGCGCGAGGAAGGCGCCGACGTCGTCGTGTTGGGGACCCGGGCGGGGCTGGAGTCCGACCTGGTTCCTGCGGCGGGCTTTCCTCTCGTCGAGATACCTCGCGTGCCGCTTCCCCGGCGCCCCTCCCTGGCCTTCTTCACGCTTCCCGCGCGTTTCGCCGACGCGGTGAAGCGGTGCTCGCAGGCGCTGGAGGGGGCCGATGTCCTCGTCGGATTCGGCGGCTACGTGTCGACCCCGGCCTACATCGCGGCCAAGCGAGCCGGGGTGCCCATCGTCATTCACGAGCAGAACGCGAGACCCGGGCTGGCGAACAAGGTGGGGGCTCGCCATGCAGCGGTGGTGGCTCTGACGTTCCCCTCAACGCCGCTCGCCGCTCGAAGTGGACGCACGGTCGTCACGGGTCTACCCCTGCGCGCCGCTATCGCGGAGCTGGCCGCGTGTCGGCGGGAGCACGATGGCGCTGCGCGTGCTCGCCGTGAGGCCGCGCAGCGCCTCGGTGTCGATGCCGAGGCTCCCACACTCCTCGTGACGGGAGGCTCCCTGGGCGCCCAACACGTGAACGAGTCGATGACGGAGGCTGCGCGGGCGCTTCCCGACGGTGTGCAGGTCATTCACCTGACCGGACGCGGCAAGGATGCTCCCGTGCGCGCGGCCATCGAGCAGGCCGGGCTGACGGCACGGTGGCACGTGATCGACTATCTGACGACGATGGAGGACGCGCTGGCGGTGGCGGACCTCGTCGTGTGCCGGTCGGGGGCCGGGACCGTGGCGGAGATGGAGGCCCTGGGACTGCCGTGCATGTACGTGCCGTTGCCGATTGGCAACGGCGAGCAGCGCTTGAACGCCGCCGACCACGTGAGCGTCGGCGGCGCTCAGCTCATCGACGACAAGGATTTCACCGCGGACTTCGTCTCGTCCAACGTGTTCGGTTTGCTGGGATCGACCAGGCTCTCCGACATGGCGGCGGCGTCGCGGTCTTTGGGACGCGCGGGGGCGGCGGGTGCCCTCACGGAGTTAATCATGGAGCAGGCAAGAAAGGGCGAACATGAGTGAGCCGAGCCTTCAGGATCGTTTTCATCTGATCGGCGTCGGCGGAGCGGGGATGAGCGTCGTTGCCGAACTGCTGGTGTCTCGCGGAGCGGTCGTCGCGGGCTCGGACCGCGAAGAGTCGCAGGTTCTCGATCACCTGCGTTCCGTGGGCGTGCGTGTCGATGTTGGGCACGATGCCTCCCACGTCGATCCCGAAGCGGTCGTCGTCGTGTCGAGCGCCATCCGAGAAGACAATCCCGAGCTGGCTGTCGCGCGCCGACGCGGACAGCTGGTCATCCATCGCTCCCAGGCCCTGGCGCTGGCTGCCTCTGGGATGCGCTTCGTCGCGGTGGCCGGGGCGCACGGGAAGACCTCCACGTCTGGGATGCTCGCGATCGCTTTGAGGGCATGCGGGCTGGATCCGTCGGTGGCGGTCGGCGGCGTGCTCCCTCAGTTGGGAACGGGAGCGCATCTGGGCGGCGGCGAGGTCTTCGTTGCAGAGGCCGACGAGTCCGACGGGTCGTTCTTGAACTACTCCCCGGCGATTGAGATCGTGACCAACGTGGAGCCCGATCACCTGGATCGCTACCACTCGCGCGAGGAGTTCGAGGAGATCTTCGTGGAGTTCGTGCGCCGACTCGTTCCCGGTGGGTTGCTGGTCGCGTGTGCCGAGGATCCGGGCGCGGCACGTCTGGCGGACACCGCCAAGAGCCTCGGCGCACGCGTCGTGACCTACGGGAGGGAGGAACACTCGCAGTGCGAGGCCGATGTCCTCATCTGCGATGTGAGCGTCGACGCTGAGGGAGCCTCGGCGTCGCTGGCGTGGGGTCCGCGCCGTGCTCGCCTGAGGCTCGCGGTCCCCGGCGAACATCATGTGCTCAACGCGGCGGCCGCCTGGGTGGCCGGCATCGAGTGCGGCGTCGAGCCACAGGCAATGGCAGACGGCTTGGGAACGTATGCGGGTGCGGCGCGACGCTTCGAATCGCGAGGGGCCGTGGGCGGCCGCCGGCTGTTCGACGACTACGCGCATCACCCCACCGAGGTCGAGGCGGCTATCGAGCAGGCCCGCGTGGTTGCGGCAGGAGGAGAGGTCACGGTCGTGTTCCAGCCCCACCTGTATTCGCGCACGCGCATCTTCGCCGAGCGCTTTGCCAGCGCCCTGTCGCGAGCGGATCACGTTGTTCTTGCCGGGATATACGGGGCCCGTGAGGATCCGGAACCCGGAGTCGACTCGGGGATGATTGCCTCGCGCGTTGTCGGTGCCTCCTACGCGGAGGACATGCACGAGGCGGCTCGCCGCGCCGCGAGGCTCACCCCGCGAGGCGGGGTCTGCGTCACGATGGGTGCTGGCTCGATCACTCGCTGTGGACAGGACGTTCTCGATGAGTGGAAACGGATGGATTCATGAGGCCGCCGACGCCGCGACGGCCGGGGGGATCTCGCCCGCAGGCCGCCCAACCCGTCGGCGAGCACGCGGGCGGGGCACGCGCGAGCGAGGACGGTGAGGCCTCGCCCGAAGAAGCGACGTCGAGAGATCCAGGCCGTGCCCGGCAGGGCACGGCGTTGGAGCCTCGCACGGTGCGAGACGCTCTTGCCACTCCGGTGGCAGCCACCGATGCGGCTTCCCTCCTGGGAGGAGAGAACACGACCGACCTGAGGGATCGGCTGCGTGAACGCTCGCGCGCGCGCCGGGTGCTCCTCGTGCGTCGCATCGTGATCGCCCTCTTCGTTGCATCGGTTCTCGCGGGGACGACGTGGGCGGTCTTCTTCTCGCCGCTCTTCGCCCTGTCTTCCTCCTCCGTCGTGGTCGCCGGGCAGGATGGGACACTCGTAACGCCCGAAGCCGTCAGGTCCTCGATCGCTCCCTTTGAGGGGGTTCCGTTGACTCGTTTGAATACGGATGCCGTTGCGCGAGCGGTCGAATCCAACGTCGCGGTCAGATCGGCGTCGGTGTCGCGCCGCTGGCCGACGAGCCTGCGCATTACCGTGTCGATGCGCGTGGGGGTCGCCGTGGAGGAGTCTGGCGGCGGATACTGGCTGATCGACGATCAGGGCGTGGCCTTTGAGCAGGTGAGCGGTGCGGGATCCTATCCGATCGCGACGCTGCCGCAGGAACGAGCCCAGGGGGCGTCCGACATCGCGTCGGCTCTGGGCGCCCTGGACGAGGGGACCCGTTCGCAGGTGGCCGCCATTACGTCGACCGGATCGCAGGTCAGCTTCACGCTGCGCGGCGGTCAGGTTGTCAAGTGGGGGACCAGTGCAGACGCGCCGCAAAAGGCGCGGGTGTTGGCCACTCTCTTGGCCAATGTCACAGCGTCCACGTACGACGTCTCGTCGCCGAATCACCCCGTGACCAGTTGAGTCTTCTGCTTTGCCCGCGTGTTGGCTTGAAGGTTCACGCGCGGACCCCTAACTTCTTTCCGACACAAAGCACACGAAACATCAACCTTCAACTAAAGGTTGAGGGTTTGATGCAAGGGAGACATCCATGGCGACACCGCAAAACCACCTGGCAGTGATCAAGGTCGTTGGCGTTGGCGGCGGCGGCGTGAACGCCGTGAACCGAATGATCGAGGTTGGCCTCAAAGGTGTTGAGTTCATCGCGGTCAACACCGACGCCCAAGCCTTGCTCATGTCCGATGCCGAGACGAAGCTCGATATCGGTCGCGAGTTGACCCACGGCCTCGGCGCTGGCGCTGATCCCGCCGTTGGTCGTAAGGCAGCGGAGGATCACATCGACGAGATCACTGCGGCGCTCGAGGGTGCCGACATGGTCTTTGTGACCGCGGGTGAAGGCGGCGGCACGGGCACGGGTGCGGCTCCGGTCGTGGCCAAGATCGCCCGCGAGGCCGGTGCGCTGACCGTCGGCGTTGTCACCCGTCCCTTCTCCTTCGAGGGCAACCGCCGCGCGGCTCAGGCCGAGGGAGGGGTGACGACCCTGCGCGAGGAAGTCGACACGCTCATTGTCATCCCGAATGATCGTCTCCTGGAGATCTCCGACGCCAACATCTCCGTGCTCGACGCCTTCCGCGCGGCAGACCAGGTGCTCCTCTCGGGCGTTCAGGGCATCACGGAACTCATCACCACTCCCGGCCTGATCAACGTGGACTTCAATGACGTGAAGTCGGTGATGAAGGATGCGGGATCGGCGCTCATGGGCATCGGCGCTGCCACCGGCGAGGACCGAGCCCTGCGGGCGGTCGAGAGCGCGATCTCCTCGCCGCTGCTCGAGGCCTCGATCGATGGCGCCCACGGCGTGCTGATGTTCTTCCAGGGGGGGTCGGACCTGAGCCTGCAAGAGGTCTACAGCTCCTCGCAGCTGGTGCGTGAGGCCGCCCATCCCGAGGCCAACATCATCTTCGGTAACGTCATTGACGACGCGCTCGGCGACGAGATTCGAGTCACGGTCATTGCCGCCGGCTTCGACGACGCGACCGATGCCACCCGCTCGCGTCCGGTCGCTCGGGTGTCCGCCCCTGTCGCGCAGCAGCGTCCCGCGGTGCCCGAGGCCAAGGCGCCCGCGGCGGAAACCACTCGGATCAACCAGCTGTCGACGCGCCGCCCCCAGCACCGCCTGGATGTTGCCGCTCCTGTGCGCGAGAGTGCGCCGACCGCCGAGGCTCCCGCACCGAGCGACTACGAGGAGACAGAGCCCGAGCGCTCCTTCGAGGTTCCTCGCGTCTACCCGGAGGCGCCGGAGAAGGAAGAGCTGGACATTCCCCCCTTCCTGCGTTGATATCATTGCAGCCATGGGCCGGTGCCCGGGTCCACCTGACCGAGGTGGACCCGGGCACCGGTGCGCTATGCGGCAATGTTGGACTGCACGTCGGCGACGACGAGGAAACCGTGAGGACACGCCGCGCAGCGCTCGCCGCGGCCCTCGGTCGCAGCGTCGTGTGGATGAATCAAACCCACTCAACGACCGTGGAGACGATTCTTCCGGGAGAATCGGGACCGGTGCTCGCCTCCGGTGCGCGTCTCGACCGGGACGGGGCTGGTCAGTGGGGTCCCGTTGATTGCGACGGCGTCGTCATCGACGCCCGAGGATGGTCACGTGCTCCCTGCCTCGCCGTTCAAACCGCCGACTGCCTGCCGGTTGTCTTCTCCGCAGATGCCGGTGGCGTCGTCGCAGCGGTCCACGCCGGCAGGCGCGGTCTCCTGGGGGGCATCCTCGCGCGCGCCGTCGATGCGATTCGCGCGCGCACGCGAGGACCCATCCGCGCTCTGATCGGTCCCGCGATCTGCGGCGGGTGCTACGAGGTTCCCGAGGACCTGGCCGAGGCGAGCGACCTGCGGATGCCGGGAATCCGAGCGCTCACCTCCTGGGGAACCCCCTCCCTCGATCTGCCCGGCGCCGCGGCCAGGTTCCTGACGGCCAGAGGGGTCGAGGTCACCCGTGACGGGCGCTGCACTCTCGAGGAGCTCGACCTGTTCTCCTATCGGGCCAACCCGGCGTGCGGTCGCCAGGCGCTCGTTATCGCTGCCGCGTCACCGGCAAACGACCAGTCACTGCGGTCCTCCCACGCGTAGCTCCTTGCGACGCGCCGGGCTTCCTGCGCCTCGATCGCCGTCGGTAACTGTACGTTGTGCCTAAGCGACGGATGAAGGAGGAGCAATGAGTGAGTCGTTCGGTGCGCGCGCACGTAAGTTCATGGGCTGGTACTCACCCGAGGAGGCCATCGATGAGTTCGAAGAGTTCGACGAGGTGGAAGAGGTAACACCCGTGGCAGACATTACGCCCGTGTCCCGACCGACGCTGACCAGCATCCGGCGCGAAGAACCCGCCGAGGACATCACTCGCATCGTCACGATTCATCCGACGGCCTACTCCGATGCCGTGACGATCGGCGAGGCCTTCCGTGACGGCACGCCGGTCATCATCAATCTCACCGACATGGGCGAGGAAGAGGCGCGACGCCTCGTCGATTTCGCCGCCGGACTCACGTTCGGCCTGCACGGAGTGATCGAGAGGGTGACCAGCCGCGTCTTCCTCCTGTCCCCCGCGTCGATCGAGGTTGCGGGCGACTCCAGCCCGGCGCGTCGCGGTTCTCTCTACAACCAGGGCTAGGGGCCTCGTGATCGTCCTTCGCTACGTCGGAGTCGGGCTCAGCGTCCTGCTGAACTTCTACATGATGGTGCTTCTCGCGCGCGTGATCATGGACTGGGTCCAGTTTTTCGCGCGCGGGTGGCGTCCTCGGGGCATTGTGTTGGTCGCCGCGAATCTCCTCTATGCCCTGACCGATCCACCCATTCGGTGGATCCGACGTTTCATTCCGCCTCTGCGCCTTGGCGGCATGGCGCTTGACGTTGGTTTCATGGTGTTGTTCCTTGTCCTTATTGTTGCGCGACGCTGCGCTATGCTTCTGTATCTTCTGAGTTACTAGGAGTCACGCGCCGAAATGAGAGGTCCCACATTCGTCCCGCTCATGTCGTGATGGATGTTGCTAGTGTGACAATTTCGGTTATTATTTTTGTGACGTGACAGAGGGCGGCCTTCCCGGTCGTCCAGACATGCGGCCACAATCGCATGTCCAATCGAAACGACCGAGAGGCGAAGAAATGGCCCTGCTCACTACCGAGGATGTCCTCAACAAGAAGTTCCAGTACGTCAAGTTCCGCGAGGGCTATGACCAGGACGAGGTTGATGAGTTCCTCGATGAGGTTGTCTCCACCATCTACTCCCTCCAGGTGGAGAACCAGGATCTGAAGGAGAAGCTCGAGGCCGCAGAGCGGCGCGTCGCCGAGCTCTCCAACTCGGACTTCACTCCCGCCGAGACGCCCGCCCCTGCGGCCGCCCCGGCACCCGAAGCTCCCGCCCTGTCTCTCACGGGGCCCCAGGACGCGGAGTCCGCTACCTCGATGCTCGCCCTCGCTCAGCGCGTTCACGACGAGTACGTGCGCGACGGCGAAGAGCAAAGCGCGAAGATCATTGCCGAGGCCAACGCCGAGCGCGATTCGATCATCGCCGACGCCCAGAAGCAGAAGGACACTCTTCTGTCTCAGCTTGACCAGGAACGCGAGCTGCTGGAGAACAAGATCAACGGCCTGCGCACCTTCGAGTCCGAGTACCGGTCGAACCTGCGCAACCACCTTGAGTCGCTTCTCAACGAGGTGGGCAACGACGCGAACTGAGCGCGTTTCGTCTGACGGTGGCGACGCACCCTTGGTGTGTCGCCACCGTCATTTATGATAGGAAACTATGGCTGACTCTTCCCGCGCGCACCTCACCCGCATCCAGTGGCTCTGGGCCGCTTTCGTGTGTGTCTTGGCCGTTGCCGCCGACCAGGTGACTAAGCTCTGGGCGCGTTCCGCGCTCGGAGACACCGCGCCGCGTCCACTGGTGGGGGACTGGCTTTCCCTCAGGCTTGTGCACAACTCGGGAGCCGCCTTTTCTCTCGGCGCGGATCGCACCTGGGTGCTCACGATCATCACCGTGGTGATCATCGCTTTGCTCGTTGCGCTTCTGACGCGCATCCGTCGCTTTTCTGCGCTCCTGGCCATTGCCCTGCTGATGGGGGGAGCGTGGGGAAACCTCATCGATCGGCTGACCGCGCAGCCCGGATTCGGCGTCGGCCACGTCACCGACTTCATCGCCTACGGCAATGCCTTCGTCGGCAACGTCGCGGACATCTGGATCGTTGTGGGCGCGGCCTGGCTCGTATTCGCTCTCTCCCGTGAAGGCACCAAGGAGCAGCAGTGAGTTCCTCGCGCATGCTCCCCGTGCCCGACGCCCTCGTGGGCGAGCGCGTCGATGCTGCCCTGGCGCGCATGCTCGGGCTCTCGCGCTCGCGATGCGCGGAGCTCTGTGCGGCTGGATTGGTTCTGATCAACGCAGTGAGCGCCGACAAGTCTGCTCGCCTGGGAGCCGACGACATCATCGAGGTGACGATCCCCGAGCCGGAGAACAAGCCCGCGCCCGTGACCGACATGGAGATCCTCTACGACGATGACGACATCGTTGTCGTCGACAAGCCGGTCGGAGTGGCAGCACATACCGGACCCGGTTGGGAGGGACCCACCGTTCTGGGCAACCTCGAGGCAGCGGGGTATCGCATTACCAGCCACGGCCCCCCCGAACGCCAGGGCATCGTCCACCGCCTGGACGTGGGAACCTCCGGGGCAATGATGGTCGCCAAGTCCGAGCTGGCCTACTCGGTCATGAAGCGAGCCTTCAAGGAACGCAGGATCGACAAGATCTATCACGCTGTCGTCGCCGGTCACCTCGATCCTCCGTCGGGAACCATTGACGCCCCCATCGGGCGCCATCCCTCGCGAGAGTGGCGCATGGCCGTCATTGACGGCGGCAAGCGAGCCGTCACCCACTACGACACCCTCGAACTCATGGCGGGCGCTCAGCTGACCGAGGTACACCTGGAAACGGGGCGTACCCACCAGATTCGCGTCCACATGGCCGCCGTGGGACACCCGTGCGTGGGAGACACCTTCTACGGCGCGGATCCCACGCAGGCGCAGCGCCTCGGGCTGGCGCGGCAGTGGCTGCACGCCGTGCGCCTCGGCTTTGCCCACCCCCGAACGGGCATGCCGATGACGGTGTCGAGCCCCTATCCCCGCGACCTGCGAGATGCCTTGGAGCAGCTTCGCCACCCGGGAGGGTCCTCCAGGCGCTGAGAGCAAGGCCGACGCCGCGCCAGGCTGGTCTGGCCGTGCCGCGGTCCAACCTGGTGCGAGGGCGAGCACGCGCCTCGCGAGTACGGGGGCGGGCCGTGAGATGAACGACCGTTTCCGGGGCTCTTGTTCGACCGGGCCAGGGCCGCGGACAGTAGAATCGTGGCATGGCTGATTCCTTCGTGCACCTTCACAACCACTCCGAGTACTCGATGCTCGATGGAGCGGCGAAGACGAAAGCAATGGCGGAGGAAGCTGCCAGGCTCGGGCAGCCAGCGATTGGCTTGACGGACCACGGTTATCTCTTCGGGGCCTACGACTTCTACACCAACTGCGTGAACGCGGGAGTCAAGCCCATCATCGGCCTCGAAGCCTACGTGACGCCGGGTACGTCTCGCTTCGATCGTCAGAAGGTCCTGTGGGGGGAGCCGTGGCAGCGCTCCGACGATGTGAGCGCCGGTGGATCCTACAATCACCTGACCCTCGTGGCCTACAGCACCGAGGGCATGCTCAACCTGTTCCGCCTGGGATCCTACGCCTCGACGGATGGACAATTCGGTAAGTGGCCGCGCGCCGACAAGGAGCTCCTCAGTCAGTTCCACGAAGGCCTCATCGTCTTCACCGGATGCCCCTCGGGAGCCGTGCAGACGCGGCTGCGCTTGGGCCAGTGGGACGAGGCGGTGGCTGAGGCGGCCGAGCTTCGAGACATTTTCGGCCCCGAGAACTTCTACGTCGAGGTCATGGATCACGGCATCGACATCGAGCGGCGCACCCACCAGCAGGTGCTGGACATCGCCAAGCTCATGAACGCCCCGCTCGTGGCTACCAACGATTCCCACTACGTCAAGAGGGACGACCGCAAGATCCAGGACGCGCTGCTGTGCATCAACTCGGGTTCGCGCATCAACGATCCCGACCGCTTCAAGTTCGACGGAGACGGGTACTACATCCGCCCGTCGGAGGAGATGCGCTCGCTGTGGAGCGAATTGCCCGGCGCGTGCGACTCGACCCTCGAGATCGCCGAGCGCTGCGACGTGCGATTCACGACGACGAAGGAGGGGGCCAACTACATGCCCGAGTTCCCCGTGCCCGACGGGGAAGACAAGACCTCCTGGTTCGTCAAGGAGGTTGAACGCGGCCTGCGGGATCGATTCCCCAATGGAATCCCCGACGCCGTGCGCAAGCAGGCTCAGTATGAGGAAGACGTCATTATTTCGATGGGATTCCCGGGGTACTTCCTCACCGTCGCCGACTACATCAACTGGGCGAAGTCCCAGGGCATCCGCGTGGGACCGGGCCGCGGATCGGGCGCGGGCTCCATGGTCGCCTATGCCATGAAGATCACCGAACTCAATCCGCTGGAACACGGCCTCATCTTCGAGCGTTTCCTGAATCCCGAGAGGATTTCGATGCCCGACTTCGACGTCGACTTTGACGAACGTCGCCGCGACGAGGTCATTGCCTACGTCAAGCGCAAGTACGGCGAAGACCGCATCAGTCAAGTCGTCACCTATGGGACGATTAAGACCAAGCAGGCGCTCAAAGACTCCGCGCGCATCCTGGGCAAGGACTTCAAGGTGGGAGAGCAGCTGACCAAGGCCCTGCCGCCGGCGATCATGGGCAAAGACATTTCGGTCCACGGCATCTTTGACGAGAAGGACAAGCGCTACGCGGAGGCCGCTGAGTTCCGCAAGTTCTACGAGGAGAACCCTGACACCCACGAGGTCGTCGACTACGCGCTGGGGCTGGAGGGCCTGACCCGCCAGTGGGGCGTCCACGCGTGTGCGGTCATCATGAGCTCGCACACGCTCACCGACATTATCCCGATCATGAAGAGACCCCAGGACGGGGCCATCATCACCCAGTTCGACTACCCGACGTGCGAGACGCTGGGCCTGCTGAAAATGGACTTCCTGGGCTTGCGCAACCTCACGGTCGTGTCCGACGCGCTGGAGAACATCGCGATCAACGGCAAGCCGGACCCGGACCTCGACCACCTCTCCTTCGACGACAAGAAGACCTACGAGCTGCTGGGGCGGGGTGAGACCCTCGGTGTCTTCCAGCTCGATGGCGGCGGCATGCGCGATCTCCTCAAGCTCATGAAGCCCGACAACTTCGAGGACATCTCCGCTGTCGGTGCCCTGTACCGACCCGGCCCGATGGGCGCCAACTCGCACACCAACTACGCGCTGCGCAAGAACGGACGCCAGGAGATCACGCCCATTCACCCCGAGCTCGCCGAGCCGCTTGAGGAGATCCTGGGAACGACATTCGGATTGATCGTCTACCAGGAACAGGTCATGCAGATCGCCCAGAAGCTCGCGGGCTACACGCTGGGACAGGCCGACATCCTGCGCAAGGCGATGGGCAAGAAGAAGAAGGAGGTCCTGGATCAGCAGTTCAAGGGCTTCCGCCAGGGCATGATCGACAACGGCTACTCGGAGGAATCCATCAAGGCCCTGTGGGATGTCGTCGTTCCCTTCTCTGCCTACGCCTTCAACAAGGCGCACTCGGCCGCCTACGGCCTCGTGTCGTACTGGACTGCCTTCCTCAAGGCGAACTACCCGACGGAATACATGGCGGCCCTGCTGACCTCGACCAAGGACAACAAGGACCGTCGAGCCCTGTACCTGGCGGAGTGCCGCCACATGGACATCACCGTTCTACCCCCGGATGTCAATGCCTCGATGGGCAATTTCGCTCCTGACGGGGAGGCCATTCGATTCGGGCTCAATGCCATTCAGAACGTGGGAGGCCCGGTCGTCGACGCGATCGTTGGAACCCGCGCGGAAAAGGGACGCTTCGCCTCCTTCCAGGACTTCCTGGATAAGGTCCCGCAGGTTGTGTGCAACAAGCGCACCATCCAGTCCCTGATCCGTGCCGGCGCGTTTGACTCAATGGGCCACACACGCAGGGCGTTGCTGGCTCGCTGCGATGAGGCTGTCGATGCGATCATCGACGTCAAACGCAACGAGGCGATCGGCCAGTTCGATCTCTTTGGCGCCCTGGACGAGGGATCGTCCTCGGGGACAGGCCTCGCGGTCGACATCCCCGACCTGCCCGAGTTTGATCGCAAGACGAAGCTGGCTGCCGAGCGCGAAATGCTGGGACTCTACGTCTCCGACCACCCGTTGCGCGGCGTGGAGGCGGCCCTCGCCCGCCACCAGGACTACGAGATTGCGCAGGTCGTGGGCTCGGAAGGGGCCATGGCGGACCGAATCGTGAAGATTGCCGGCCTCGTGTCGGGAGTGACCACGAAGGTGACCAAGCAGGGAAACGCCTGGGCGATCGCCACCATTGAGGACCTGTCGGGCTCGGTGGACGTGCTCTTCTTCCCGCGCTCGTACGAGTCCATCCAGACGTACCTCGCCCAGGACATCATCGTCCAGATCGAAGGCAAGGTGAATGTGCGCGAGGAGGGCATGACGATCTACGGGCAGTCGATGACCCTTCTCGACCTGTCTGACGGTGCGGACCTGCCGCTGGACCTGCGCCTGCCGGCCGCTCGGTGCACGCCCGAGCTCCTCACCGATTTGCGCGGAGTCCTCGAATCGTACCCCGGGGGTTCGCCGGTGCGCCTGCACCTGACGGAACCCGGTCGCACGACGGTGGTGGAACTTGACCCGAAGCTTCGCGTCGAACAGACCAGCGCGTTCTTCAGCCACATCAAAGCGGTCGTGGGCGCCGGTGGGGTCCTCTCCCAGTCGTAGGTAGCGCCTGCCCGCGCGAGGGCCTTTCCTGTCCCGGGCTACGATGCCGATCCCACGATGGCGCTTGCCCGCCCCCACGGGGCGTCCACCTCGACCAGGTCGCCGTCGCTCAGGTGATGCCCTCGTCGCGTCTCTACCTCACCGTTGACGCGCACGTCCCCCGCCTGGACCAGATCTCGCGCCTGCGCGCCGTCCTCGGCTAGGGACGCGAGCTTGATGAACTGTCCGAGTTTGATCGCTCCGCGTACGGGAATGATTGGTGTCGTCACGGTGGTGTCCTTTCGGTGGGGCGCGCCCGGCGCGCGCACGGGTGCGCGACCAGTATCCTAGGTCTGAGATACACACTATAAGGAGGAGCGGTGAGCGCTCACAACGACGATATCGATGCGGAGTTCCAGTCCCTGGTTGCCTCGCTGGGGGAGTCGGGCACGCAGGCGGGTTCCGAGCCGACGCGCTGCCCCGACGACACGCCCGTTGACGAGTCGCTGCACCTGGACGGGGGGCGTCTCTCGGTCGCCCTCGTTTTGGCGCCGATATCGTATCCGGAAGCCCTTCACTCGCTCCTCGCGCTGACCGGAGTGCGGGAGTCCATCGTTCGTCTCAAGCCCTGGACGGCCGTGTGGCTGCGTGTCGAGACGACCCCCACCGATGAGGAAGAGCTGGACGCGCTGCTGACCGGGCAGCGGCCGATGCCCGACGCGGTCGACCGCGTCGCACGTGCCGTGTCGAACCTGTCGAAGTACGGAGCGGTGGCGCTCATGAGCTGGCTGGTCGAAGGGGACGGCGTCGAACCGGGCGTGTCGGGACGGATCTCCGCCCAGCGCTACGTGGGCGGCGAGCCGGAGGAGGCGATTCCCGCCGGTCTACTCCTCGGCGCGATGCCCGCGGCGGCAGAGGACCTGCTGCTGGGGCGTACAACGCCGTGCGACTACGCCGATTCGGTTAATCCAGACGGCGCGCGCCGGGGAGGCGGGCCCATGGGCTGGTTCCGGCGCAAGCAATCATGAACCGGATCGAGCTACTGCCCGCGATCGACGTGACGGGTGGGCGGGCCGTCCGCCTCTCCTCCGGCGTCGTCGATGATCGATCCTGGGCGGACCCGGCGCAGGTCGCCCGCTCCTTCGAGGAAGCCGGAGCGCGCTGGGTGCACCTGGTGGATCTGGATCGCGCCTTCGGACGTGGCAACAACGATGAGTTGCTCGCCCGCGTGATGAACGAGGTCGACGTGGCCATCCAGCTCTCGGGCGGAATCGTGAGCCGCGGCGACGTGGAGGCTGCCCTCGAGGCGGGACCCGATCGGGTCAACATCGCAACCCAGGCGTTGGATGACCTTGACGCCGTGCGGGATGCCATTGACGCATTCGGCCCGCGCGTCTCGGTTTGTCTCGATGTGCGCGGAGAGCGTCTCGCGGCGCGGGGCACCTCGCGTGAGGGGGGCAACGTCTGGGAGGTCCTCAGCGCGCTCAACGAGGCCGGGGTCGCCCGCCTTGTCGTCACCGACGTGACCCGAGACGGCCAGATGAGGGGAGCAAACCTGGAACTGCTGGCGCGCGTCGCGGATGCGACCGATGCGTGTATTGTCGCCTCGGGTGGTGTCAACTCCCTGGCCGACATCGCCGCGCTGCGCCGGCTCGGCATCGAGGGCGCGATCGTCGGTAAGGCCCTGTACCAGGGCGCATTCACGCTGAGCCAAGCGCTGGCCGCCGCCGGAGACGAGGAATACCAATGACGAACAAGCGGCCAGCCATCACCGAGGAACAGCGACACCGGCTCGCCCAACGCCTCTCGATGATGAGCCACGACCGATCGGACGTGGGGCAGGCGCTTCCCCGCACCGCGCGAGCCCTGGCGGTGGGTGAGGGCAGCGATGCTGGACGGACGCGGCTGGAAGCCCTCGTCGACGCGCTCGTCTTCGAGCGGGTGATCGTCCCCATCGACGTCGAGCCCGACCCGCGCGTGACGGGCATCCACGCCGGAGAAAACGGGCACAGCCCCATCGACTTCGTTCGAGAGCGCACGCCCGCGGGGGAGGCGCTCGCGGTCTACTCGTCGGCCGCCCACCTCGCGGCTCACCGCGGCGGCGACCGCCCCATGGCCCTGGACTTCCGCACGATCGCACTGGCCGCACTCGTCGAGACGGGCGGACGCGTCATCATGAATCCTGCGACCGACGCCGTCGTCCTGCCTCGACCGGCCGTGGCTGCCCTCGCCCAGGGGGACGAGTGGCTGCCCGCCTGGCGCGATGCGGATCTGCGTGAGGAGCTTCTTGCCGATGGACGGCGCACATGCCCCTCGATCGTGGACCTGTCGGTCGAATACGCGGGTGATGGACTCACGCGCGTCACCGTGATCGTCGATCGAGAGAGCGCGCAGGGAGGGGGCCGGGCACGCAGCGTGAGAGAAGAACTCTCCGATGCCCTCGCCGCGATGGGGCATAGCGCCCGCCTGATTGCCTCCGCGGATAGAGTCGAGATGGTTCCCGTTCTCAGCTGACACCGGGAGGGCGCGTGACGCGCGCAATGTCGGCCGACCTCGCGTGTCGTTAGGGCTTCTGGTATCGTTGGCGTGACCGTCCGGGTTCTGGCCCGGAACGCAAGCGGAGAAATCCCACCTGGATACCCGCCTCTCGTCGAGAGGATGCCGCCCCCGCGGGGGTGAAGCGCAGGGGATCGGGTAACGGTCGGCTGTCGTGCCGACACGTTGTGGAAGCCTCCGTGCGCGTCGCGTAACGGAGGCTTTTCGTTACGTGCACAAGGATTCTGTGGAAGGAGCCGCTCATCAGCGAGACTCGCATCAATGAGCGTATTCGAGTCCCCGAGGTACGCCTCGTGGGACCCGGAGGTGAACAGGTCGGCGTCGTCCGTGTTGAGGACGCGCTGCGCTTGGCCGAAGAGGCCGGGCTTGACCTGGTGGAGGTTGCGCCGAATGCTAAGCCGCCGGTTGCAAAGCTCATGGACTACGGCAAGTACAAGTACGAAGCCGCCCAGAAGGCCCGCGATGCTCGCCGCAACCAGGCGAACACGCAGCTGAAGGAAATCCGTTTCCGACTCAAGATCGATGATCACGACTTTGGCGTGAAGAAGGGCCACGTTGAGCGCTTCCTCTCTGCCGGCGACAAGGTCAAGGTCATGATCATGTTCCGCGGTCGCGAGCAGTCTCGTCCCGAGGCGGGCGTGCGTCTCTTGCAGCGCCTCGCCGAGGAGATTGGCGAACTCGCCACCGTCGAGTCAATGCCCCGTCAGGACGGGCGCAACATGACGATGGTGCTGGCCCCCACGAAGCGTAAGGCCGACGCCCTGACCGAGCAGCGCAAGCGTCGCGAGGCCGAGCGAGCCGAGCGTCGGGGCAAGCGCGCGGAGCGCGCCAGCAAGGACCAGGCCCGAGTGGCAGCCGACAAGGCCGCCGAACAGGACTGACGGCGATACTCATCGCCCGACAACGAAGGAATAGAAATGCCGAAGAACAAGACTCATTCCGGTGCTAAGAAGCGCTTCCGCACGACTGGCTCGGGCAAGATCATGCGCGAGCAGGCCGGAGCCCGCCACCTGCTGGAGCACAAGTCCAGCCGCAAGACCCGCCGCCTGGCGACCGACCAGGTCCTGGAGACCGCTGACGTTAAGCGCGTCAAGCGTCTGCTGGGCAAGTGAGCTCGAGTAAGAGGAGAACAGTAGAAAATGGCACGTGTTAAGCGTTCTGTCAACGCCAAGAAGAAGCGTCGCACCGTACTCGAGCAGGCCTCCGGCTACCGCGGCCAGCGCTCGCGCATGTACCGCAAGGCCAAGGAGCAGGTCACTCACTCCTTCGTCTACTCCTACCGCGACCGCAAGGCCAAGAAGGGCGACTTCCGTCGCCTGTGGATCCAGCGCATCAACGCCGCGTCGCGCGCTCAGGGCCTGACCTACAACCGCCTCATCCAGGGCCTGAACCTGGCCGGCGTCGAGGTCGACCGCCGCATGCTCGCCGAGCTGGCCGTCAGCGACATCAACGCGTTCAACGCCCTGGTGACCGTCGCCAAGGACGCGCTGCCCGCCGACATCAACGCCCCCAAGGCCTGATTGGTGAGCTCCTTCGCCGAGCGCCTGCCCATCCTCGATAATCCGCGCGCCGACCGCGTGCGCCGGGTGTCGGGTCTGGTCGGGCGCTCGGCGCGTATCCGTTCCGGCCTGATGCTCGTGGAGGGGCCTCAGGCGGTGCGCGAACTTGTTCGTCACCGCCCCCGCACCCTTCGTGACGTCTACGTCCGCGAGGACCTGTGGGACTCGTCTCCGGAACTTATCGCCTCGGCGCGAGCGGCCACCCGCTGGGTGCATCCGGTGTCGCAGGCAGTGTCCGCGGCGTTGTCCTCGGACGCTCAGGGGGTATGCGCGGTGGCTTCCCTGGATGCGCTCCACCGCGAGTTACCCGACGCCGAGGTCGGCGAAACGCTCGTCGTGATCGCTCAGGGGAGGGATCCGGGCAACGTCGGCACCATCATTCGTACGGCCGACGCGTTCGGTGCAAGGGCCGTCATCGCCGTGGCCGGCACCGTCGATGCTGCCAGCCCCAAGGTGGTTCGTTCAAGCGCGGGATCGGTGTTCCACCTGCCCGTGTGCCTCGTGCCTTCCTTCGCCGAGGCGCGCGACCTGATACACGGGCGGGGCGCGGCCCTCCTCGGCACCAGCGGAGGCAGCGGATCCCTGGATCTGGCGGACCTCCTCGTCGAGGGGATCTCCTCGCGCTCGCGTCTGTCTCAGTCTCACGCCTGGGCGTTTGGCAACGAGGCCCGGGGCCTGTCTGCCGAGGAGATGCGCGCCTGCGACGGCCTCGTCGCCATCCCGATGACGGGGCGGGCCGAGTCGCTCAACGTTGCCAGCGCCGCGGCAACCTGCTTGTTTGCCTCGCAGACGGTCCGCGGCCGCACTCCATCGCGCCCACGCGTCGGTGGTCTGCGCGACTAGTCTTGTTCTCATGAAGTTAGCTGACCTGTCCGAAGCCCAGTTGGTGTCCCACTTTCGTCGTTCCTTCCCCCGGGGCGAGCGCACGATCATCGGCATCGGAGACGATTGCGCTCAGGTCGCCGCGCCCGAGGGTTCCTTCGTCGTGACGACTGACGTCATGGTCGAGGACCAGCACTTTCACTTCTCATGGTCGTCGGGATACGAGGTCGGGGCGCGGGTTGCGGCCCAGAACCTGGCCGACATTGACGCCATGGGAGGACGCCCGTCTGCCCTCGTGGCGTCCGTGGTTGCCCCGCGTGACATGGATGCCGACGTCTTCTTCGACGTGGTGCGAGGCATGGGGGAGCGGGCCCGCCTGGCGGGAGCGGGCGTCGTCGGCGGGGACTTGAGTGCGGGAGAGAAGCTCGTCATCTCGGTGACGGCCTTCGGCTATTGCCCGGGTCCCGTGGTGCGCAGGGACGGTGCGCGAGCGGGAGATGTCGTTGCCGTCAGTGGCACGCTGGGATTTTCCTATGCGGGCCTGGATCTGCTCGAGGGAGGCTTCGTCGACCCCGCGGCCAGGGGGCGCGAGGAGCTGGGGGATCTCGATCCTTTCCTTCGGACCTATCGGGCTCCGCAGCCTCCGCTGGGCTCGGGGGTCGCCGCCGCCGCGGCAGGTGCGCATGCGATGATGGATCTGTCGGACGGACCCGCAGCCGACGCCACGCGCATGGCGATGGCCTCGGGTGTTGTCATCGAGTTTGACCGCGGCGCCATGGAACGGGAGGCGCTACTCCTGGAGGTGCCCGCGGGCGTGTGCGGGGCGGATCCTCTTCGGTGGGTGCTGCAGGGCGGCGAAGAGCACGGGATGCTGGCCGCGTTTCCTCCGGGTTCTCGGCTCCCGGATGCCTTTCGAGCGGTGGGGTGGGTCCGGGACTGCGGCCCGGCGGAAAGCGCCCGCGCCCTGTTCGATGGTGAGGTTCTGCGCGGGGCGTGGGACCATTTCTCCTCCGATTCCGTAGACTGAGTGTGATGGGGGCCGCTCCCGCCGCTGGGGTGGGAGGATCCCCGCACGCGAAAGAAGAGGAAGGGCACCACACATGAACGTATCTCCTGAGCCGGATCGGGACCCGTCGCGGCCGATGTCGCGCGTGGCGCGTCAACTCGCGCAGTCGTCGCAGGAGGTGCCGGCCACCGCCGGACTGGCCCTTCCCGCCCTCGGCGGCGACGCTGCCGTACCTCCGACCAAGGCTATGCCGGTGGTGAGCCAGGAAAGCGACGACGCGGTCTAGGGACTGCCGGTGGCCGCTGCCGTCGCGACCAGCATCGAGGAACCTGCGGGTGGGGCCCGTGCGAAGCCACGGTCCGATCGCTCCTGCCCGACGGCCAGGCGCGCGCGATACTGCGACACCCACCTCGTGTCCACGATAGGTGAGCTCCTTGATGGCGCATACGGGATGTGAGAAACTTGGGCCGTTTTGAAGGCCTGCGGTGCGTTGATCAAACGCGTCGCGAGGCCACCGACACACACATCAACATGCGAGGAGACAGCGATGGACGGCTACCAGGGCGGCATGAATCAGGGGAACATGCCTCCCATCCCTGCCCCCTCGGGGATTCCCGCTCCGCCGTCCAATGCGGGCGCCCACTACGCATCGGTTCAGGGGGCGGCGCAGACCGGCGTGTCCTTCACGCCGATGTCCGCCAAGAGCAGTCGCCGCATTAAGCGCATCGCGCTCGCGGTCGTTGCCTGCGTGATCCTGGCAGTCGTGGCAGTCGTCGGTGTGACCGTCGCAAACTGGGCGCGCACGCCCGAGGCCAAGGTGCGCGAATACCTGGAGCTTCTGGCTGCGGGCAAGGCGAGCGCGGCGACGTCGATGGTCGATCCGGACCTGCCGAACGACCAGCGCGGGTACCTCACCGACGAGGTGATGGCCTCGGCGAGCGCCCGACTGGAGATCGAAGACATCGTGGCGAGCGATTCGGGCAGGTCAAAGGACTACTCGGTCGTTGCGACAATGAGGCTCAACGGCGAGCGTTTCACGCGGAAGTTCCGCGTGAGCCGAGCAAGCTCGACGCTGGGCGTCTTGAAGAACTGGAAGATTCAGGATGCGCTGGTCTCTCGCGTACACGTCGGTGGCCGCTTCGTCCCCGCGTTCTCCGTTGGCGGCGTGAAGACCGAGAAGAGCGCCGAGGAGGGGACGGGCACGACGATCATTGTCTATCCGGGTGTCTACGCCTTCACCCCCGAGGACTTGGGGGACTACGTTGCGGCGGAGGCCAAGACGGCTCCCGTGAAGGCCAGCGAGGAGGGCGGCATCGACACCACGGTGGCCTCGGTCGAGTTCGAGGCCCACTTCACGGACAAGCTGGAGCAGGCGGCGCTTGAGGCCGCCGCCGCTGCGACCAACTCCTGCGGCACCGTTCCCGGGAACATCGACAAAATGTGCCCCTTCCAGGTCCAGTCCAAGACGCTTGCCCTCCTCGAGATCAAGAAGCTGCCGGCCTCGATGAAGGCGGAGGCGCGCTCGCCCCTCGAATTTGTTGGCCAGGCGGTCTTCCGCCTCCAGGGCATGTCGACTCGGGGGGATAGCGAGCCCTACGATCTGGAGTCCACGGTCACGGCGAAGGTGAAGCTTGACGAGAAGGGGAAGATGAAACTCGACGCCTCGGGCAAGCCCGAGTTCGAGATCAAGTTCAGCTAGCCGCCCGCGAGGAGTCACCGCGGGCCTCGCCCCCGCACCGCGGCGGATCGCACAACGAGTGTCGAGTTGGGCGCGGACCGCTATGATGAGGTGTTGTTAACTTAGGCACAGTGAAAGTGGAACAGTCCGCATGAGCAACGATGCGCAGGTAACGATGACCCGTAGGCCCGGCCGCCCCAAGGCGGGCAGCGAAGACAAGAAGGCTCGTATCCTCGCGGAGGCGCTCACCCTGTTCTCGACGCAGGGCTATGTCGCCACCTCTCTTGCGGATATCGCTCGTGCCTCCGATATCTCGAAAGCGGGGCTCCTGCACCATTACTCGTCGAAGGATCAGCTCCTCGCCGCCGTGCTTGATGAGCGTGATCGTCGCACCATTGTCCGACTGCCGCGCGCGGACGCGGGTGCTGCGGCCGCCTTGGACGCGTGGGTGGAGATGGTCTCCCACAACCAGCGCCACCCTGACGGAGTCGCCCTGTATACGGCCATGTCGGCTGCCGTCATCGATGCTACGCATCAGGCTCACCCGTGGTTCCGTCAACACCTGATGGATGCGATCGCCTACCTCACCAGTGCCTTCGAGCATGGCAAGCAGACGGGGGAGGTGCGCGAGGAGGCGCCCAGTGAGCAGATCGCTCGCCGCCTCGTGGCCCTCTCCGATGGCCTGCAGGTGCAGTGGCTGTGCTCGCGCGCACAGGGCGGTCCGACAATCAACATGCGCGAGGTCATGGTTGGCGTCGTGGTCGATCTGAAGGAGCGCTGGCTGCTCGACTCGTGAACGTGGCGGGGCGCCGCAGGTGGAGGGGCGCGCGGCGGTGACAATACCAGACTGACTATGACACAATTCACTCGCGGCTGTTATTGCTTGCAGGGCTTTGGTCCCCTGCTGATGCCGCGCTCCGATCGCCTGTTCACTGCTACAGACGAGTCTTTTCCGCGTTACGATAGGGGAACCAGCACGCTTCGCAATGGTGGAAGCCTGGAAGCCCACAGAGCGACCCCAGCGGATTCAATGAACGAAGCCGCAGGAAACGTGGAGTGTTCGATGCCTACCTGAGCCTGGAGGTTCACGTATGACAAACGCCGCCATCCCCACTCCGCCCGACGACGCGCGCACGATTGCGCAACGCCAGTGTCCAGATGACCTGTGGGCGCTGGGGGAGCGTGCCGTGGCCCGCGCACGCCGATGGGTAGATGAGTCGTCTCATGAACCCACGCCACGCTCAGCCAAACTGCTCTCGCGGATTCTTGCCGATCCATCGGGCCTGACCTTCACCACCCGTTTCGTTGATGACGTTGTACGCCCCGCGGACCTGGACGTGGCCAGCGCGGCCCTCCAGCGGCTCTCTGCTGGACGCACAGACTTCCTGCCCCCGGCGCTGGCCGCCGCCATGGGCCTAGGCTCGAAGGCCTCGCGCCTTGCGCCTCGAACGGTCACGGCCGTCGCACGGCGTGTTTTCCGCGAAATCGTCGGTGATCTTGTCGTTGATGCGACAGACAAAGGCCTCGGACCGGCACTAGCCCGTCTGCGCAAGGGAGGGAATCGGCTCAACGTCAACCTTCTCGGAGAGGCAGTCCTCGGAGAGAAGGAAGCCGCCCGTCGTCTCTTTGAGGTCTCCCGCCTCGTCGCGCGCGATGACGTCGACTACGTCTCGATCAAGGTCTCGGCCGTTACCGGCCCACACAACCCCTGGGGTTTTGAAGAGGTCGTCGCCCACGGGGTGAGCGCGCTGCTTCCCCTCTACCGTCTCGCCCGAGACTCGGGGACCTTCGTGAACCTTGACATGGAAGACTACAAGGATCTGGACCTGACGCTCGCTGTGTTCACCGCAATCCTTGACCAGCCCGACATGACAGGCTACGAGGCCGGCATCGTCTTGCAGGCCTACCTGCCCGACTCCTTGGGCGCCCTCCAGCAACTCCAGGAATGGGCGTGCAAGCGCGTCGATGCGGGAGGGGCACCCATCAAGGTGCGAATCGTGAAGGGCGCCAACCTGTCCATGGAAAAGGTGGATGCGCAGATCCACGGATGGGAGCTGACCACGTGGCCGTCCAAACAGGCAACCGACACGAACTACAAGCGCATGCTTGAGTGGGCGATGACCCCCGAGCGCACCCGTGCCATCCGATTGGGAGTCGCTGGGCAGAACATCTTTGACATCGCGTTCGCCTACGAGCTGCGCGCCGCGCGCAGCGTCCACGACAGCGTCGAGTTCGAGATGCTCTCCGGTATGGCCACCGGGATTCAAGAAGTGGTGCGTCGGGAAGTCGGTTCACTCTTGCTGTACGTTCCCGTCGTCAATCCCCGCGAGTTCGATGTGGCCATCTCCTATCTTGTGCGTCGCCTCGAAGAGAACGCCGCACCCGAGAACTTCATGTCCGGGGTCTTCGATATCGCCGCCGATCAAGACGTCTTTGCCCGCGAGCGTGATCGCTTCCTGGCGTCCTTGGCAGATCTCGATCCGGACGCCTGCACTCCCGTGCCCAATCGTACCCAGAACAGGTGCGCTGAGCGCGACCGCGGCGTCTCTGCCGAGCAGGGGAGCGTGGCGCAGCGAGTGCGCCGTCCCTTCGTCTCGGAAGCCGACTCCGACCCGGCTCTTGCCGCCAACCGCCAGTGGGCGCGCGACATCGCCGCAGCCATCCCGGCCTCGACGCTCGGCGTGGACGCAGTACGCACCGGCGCGCGCCGTCTCGCCACTGATGAGCAGATCGATGAGCTCGTCGAGGCCAGCGTTCGTGCCGCACATTCGTGGCAGGATCTGGACCCCGAGGAACGTGCAGCCGCCCTGCACCGCGTGGGGGATGTCTTGGCTGCCCGTCGTGCAGAACTCATTGAGGTGGCGGGGTCCGAGGCCGGCAAGACCATCGATCAGGCGGATCCTGAGGTGAGCGAGGCCATCGACTTTTGCCACCACTACGCCGCCGCGAGCCTGGATCTTGCTGACGAGGCGTTCATGGTGGGGGCGCGATTCGTTCCCGTTGATGTCACCGTCGTCGCCTCCCCGTGGAACTTCCCGGTGGCCATCCCCGTGGGCGGCGTCGCAGCAGCCCTGGCTGCGGGCAGCGCCGTCATCCTGAAGCCCGCTCCTCCCGCCAAACGGTGTGCGGCTGAGCTCGTGAGAGCTTTCCACGACGCCGGAGTCCCCGAGGATCTGGTCGCTCTCGCTCCGCTTGAGGACGGGGACATCTCACGCTACCTGGTCACGCACGGCGCCGTCGACAGGGTCGTTCTGACCGGTTCGTACGAGACCGCGCGCCTGTTCCGTTCGTGGAAGCCCGACATGCACCTGCTGGGGGAGACGAGCGGCAAGAACGCCATCATCGTGACGCCGTCTGCTGATCCCGATCTTGCGGTGCGTGATATCGTGCAATCCGCCTTCGCGCACGCCGGTCAGAAGTGCTCGGCGTCCTCCCTACTCATCCTCGTCGGATCGGCCGGACGCTCCGATCGCATCGCGCGCCAGCTCGTGGACGCGGCCTCCTCCCTGCGAGTAGGCCTGCCAGCCTCCCTGGACTCGCAGGTTGGCCCCGTCGTCGTACCCGACGATGAGAAGGCTGTGCGCGGTCTGACGACTCTGGGTCCGGGTGAGCACTGGGTTCTCACACCCCGCTACCTGGGCAACGGCCTGTGGACCCCCGGCATACGCGCGGGTGTGGTGCCCGGCAGTGAGTTCCACCTGACCGAGTACTTCGCGCCCGTCCTGGGTGTTATGCGCGTGGACACCCTCCAGGAAGCGATCGACGCGGTCAACGCGGTTGACTACGGCCTGACCTCCGGCCTGCACACCCTCGACAGCGAGGAACTGGACATGTGGCTTGACGGAATCGAGGCCGGCAACCTCTACGTCAACCGAGGGATTACCGGAGCGATCGTTCGCCGTCAGCCTTTTGGTGGCTGGAAGCGCTCAGCCATCGGCTCGACCACAAAGGCGGGCGGACCATCCTACTTGCTTGGTCTGGGCGAGGTCGAACCCGCCCACAATGCCTCGACGGAAGCCGAGACAACCCAGGCCCTTCTCGCGTTGGCCCCGGGGGTGCTCGCTCTGTTCGAGGCAACCGAAACTCAGCTGTCCGCGAGGGAGCGAACCGAGCTGCGTCGTGCGCTCAATGCCGATGCGCAAGCCTGGGCCAGCGCGTACGGAGCCAACCGTGATGTCACGGGCTTGGCATGTGAGCGCAACATCTTGCGCTACCGACCTACTCCGGTTCTCCTGCGCGCGGGCCGCGCGACGCCCCTGGTCGATGTCGTACGGGTCCTGGCCGCGGGCATTCTTGCGGGCGGCCCCATTGGCCTGTCCGTTGCCGAGGCGCTTCCGCAGTCGTTGTTGGATGCAGTGGAGGCCGCGGGCGTTGAGGTGAGCGTCGAAGATGCGGACGCATGGGATGCTCGCCTGGCCATGGTCGCGACCTCGGGAGGCCTGGGAATGCGTGTGCGCGTTCTCGGTCCGCACGACGAATCATCGCAGGAACGGTGGGCTCATGCGAGTCGTGTCACCGGGGGAAGCCCCGACCTCGCCCTGTACACGGGTGCGGTGACTCCGTGCCCGCATTCGGAGCTGCTTCCCTTCGTGCGCGAGCAAGCGGTTTCTATGACGAAACATCGTTTCGGCACACCGTTCGACCTGGCTGCCAGCCTCCTGTAGCAAGCACGCAGAAACGCTGTGGTGGCACCGCCTTGTGCGGTGCCACCACAGCGTGGGCCGCGATCCCGGCTTATCGTGTCCGCGATATCAGTCAATGGGACTGCGGGCAGGTAAAACGCTGGTGGGGCGAGCCAATTGGCTCGCCCCACCAGCGTAATGTCAGTGTCGTCGGACTCAGATCGCGCGGGCGACCTTGTCGGACTTCAGGCACTTGGTGCACACGTTCAGGCGCTTGGGCGTCCCATTGACCAGGGCGCGAACGCGCTGAATGTTCGGATTCCACCGGCGGTTGGTGCGAACGTGCGAGTGCGACACGCTCTTGCCGAAGCCGGGTCCCTTACCGCACACGTCACAAACGGCAGCCACGATGTTCTCCTCGGTATGTCTTCCACTTCAGTTCTGGCCTCCGCGGTTGCGGGGGCGCGCATCCTCCGGCGCTTGAACCGAAGGCAACCATGACAGAATAGCGGATGATGCGCACTTTCAACAAGTCGCAGCAGCCACGCATGGTGTCAGGTCGCACACAGAGCCTTTCGTGGGGAGAATTGTGAGGGGGTGAAAGGGGAAACATGGAAGCGAATGCATCGGTCATCATCGCGGCGTGCCGTGCCGGAGCGGAGGAGGCAGCCCGGCTGGCGCCTTTCCTTGACGACCTGGATGGCTGGGACGGCGCGGACTGCGACACGGGAACGAATGCTGCGGCAACGATGGCGGCGTTGGCTGCGGCCATGGGCTCGCTGGAGCCGCGCGCCCACCTGCGTGATGCCCTTGAGGTGGCGGTCGAGACGATCATTCGGCGAGGAGTCGGGCACAGCGGCCTCGCCCTGGGAGCGCTCTTTGACGCGTGGGGGAGTGCGCTGGCCGATGCCACCCACGTCACCGCGCTCGTGCTGCGCCGAATGCTCACCGCATCGCTCGCTCCCTCCTCCTCGTCCGTTGAGTGGTCGGACGCGCTCGTTGAGATGCTGGGGGGAGCGGTACGCGAACTGGAGGACATGGGGCAGACCCTGCCAGAGGCCGAAGAGGTGTTCTCCCGTTTCTCTGCCCAGGCCCAGATCGGCCTCGTGGAGGCAACCAACGAAGCCACGGGACGCATCGATCCCGGTGGTGCCTTCGTCGCTTTGATGCTGGCGTGCATTGACGCATCAATGCGCTCGGATGCGGGGATTCTCCAGTCCTTCACCGCGATGTTGGCCGACCTGGCCAAACGTCACTCGCGGGCGCCCGAGCCCGCCTCGCCGCCTCCCGGACGCGACTTCACCGTGGATATCATCCTGGAGGGGACCCGAGAAGACTTGAGGTCGCTGCTCGTCCGGTTGTCCGGACTCGGCGCGCGCCTGTCCTATGTGGGGCGCGTCGACCTTTTCGGAATGGGCGAGTGGCGCCTGCACGTTGACACGTCGGCCCCCCTGGCTGCCCACCCGACCTCGGGGCAGGTAATTCGTTTTCAGGTGAGCGACGCCAGGCCCGACGCTCAGATCGGCATCGATGAGCTTGCCGACGAGGGACTGAGCCACCGCGGGGTGCGCCTTCTTCAGCGCCGCCCCATGCGACGCGTTGAACGTGCGCGCGTCATTGCCTGCACGCGGGCTCCCGGCCTCGTCGAAGACCTCGCCAGGGCCGGAGCGGTCGTCTTTCTGGAGCCCCATGCGGGCGACGCCGCCGGGATCGTCTCCGCATCCGCGTCGTGCTCCGGCGTGGCGCTCGTGGCCCCCTGCGACGAGGCTAGCGCCGCCCTGGTGGGCACGGTCGCCTCGGTCCTGCCCGCGCCCGCTCCCGGGGTTCCCGCAATTCTGCGGGCGGCCAGCAGGGACGACCTTGATGTCTTGGCTGTCGCTCGGCGATGCGCCCCGCTCTTTGTTCCGCAACCGGGAGGACGGGAGGCCTCCCCGACGCTGGCGCGCATGCTGCGCGACGGATCCCACGCGGCCCTGGCGGCGACCACGAGCGCGGCCCTGCCTCGCGACGGGGACCCCGAGCGTATCGCCGAGGCTCTCGCCGACGCATCCCGTGGGGGCGAGCGCGCCTTCAGGCTCCTCATTTCGCGCGAGGACGATGGGCCGTATACGGTGGCGACCGTGCGCCAGCTGCTTGCCACTCGCGACGCGTCCTCGTCAATCGACCTCGAAACATGGGACGGAGGCCAAGTCGGCCCCAGCCTCGTTGCGGGGTGTACTCCGTGAGCGCTCTAGACGTGCCGCTGGCGCTGCGGCTTCCGAAGAAGACGGTGAAGGCGTGTGAGAGCGCCGGAGTGCGGACGGTGGGAGAGCTGCTGTCGGTCCCGCCGCGCCGCTACTATCACTGGGGTCGCCTCACCCCGATGTCCTCGCTGCGCGAAGGAGAGGACGTGACGATCCTGGCCGAGGTCGCATCGGCGCATCTGGTGGCCAACCGCAGCGGATCCGGTGTTCGCCTGGAGGCCCAGCTCACCGATGGCACGCAGTTCCTCTCGGCGACTTTCTTCGCGCACAACCACTACAAGCTCGCCCCCATCGAGCGGCTCCTGACCCCGGGGAGGTCCTTCCTCTTTGCCGGGAAGGTCGGCGCCTACCGTGGAAAGCTGCAGCTCACCCACCCGTCCTTCGAAGGGGTGGACGGGGACGACGTCGAGAGGGTCGCGTCGCGTCCCATTCCCATCTACTCGGCGATGGGGTCCCTCACCTCGTGGGCGATCGCGCGGGCCATCGCGATGGTGTTGGACCACGTGGAGGACTGTGATGTTCCCGATGCCGTACCCTCCGCCGTGCGCGCGCGCAACGGGGTACTCGCCCACGCCGACGCCCTGCGTCGGCTGCACCAACCGGAGACGGACGACGACTACAGACAGGCGCGCCGCTCCCTCGCCTTCGCGGAGGCATTCGTCCTCCAGGTCGGGTTGGTGGCCGCGCGCGCGGGGGTCCGAGCGGTGCCCGCGCCCGCCTCGCCCGCCTCGCCCGCCCTCGTCGAGAGCTTGACGGCCCTCCTGCCCTTCGAGCTGACCGATTCCCAACGCGAGGCCGTGGCCCGCATTGGCGTCGACCTGGCCTCCACGGTCCCGATGCAGCGGCTCCTGCAGGGAGACGTCGGCTCGGGAAAGACCGTCGTTGCGCTGATCGCGTTGCTGCAGGTCGTCGCGGCCGGCCACCAGGGCGCCTTCGTCGCCCCGACGGAGGTTCTCGCGGAGCAGCACGCCGCGTCGCTGCGTTCCCTTCTCGCCCCGCTGGGGGAGCGGGCACCCGACGTGCGCCTTCTCACCGGGTCGACTCCGCCCGCCGCCCGCCGTGAGATCGTGGCTGCGCTGGCATCGGCGCATCCCCTCATCGTCGTGGGCACCCACGCGCTCTTTCAGGATGGTGTGCGTGTCCCAGGCCTCGGCCTCGTCGTCGTTGATGAGCAGCATCGCTTCGGGGTTGAGCAGCGCTCGGCGCTGAGCGGGGCGCGCGAGGACGGCCGCGCCGTCCACGAACTCGTCATGACGGCCACGCCGATTCCCCGGACGATCGCGATGACGGTGTTTGGCGGCCTCGATGACACGCGCATGGTTGGCAAGCCAAGGGGCCGCTCTCCCGTGGCGACCTACCTGGCCGACGCGACCAACGACGCCTGGGTGAGGCGCGCATGGCAACGCGCCGCGGAGGAGATCGCCCAGGGGCGACGCGTGTATGTCGTGTGCCCGCGCATCGATCCTTCCGATGAGGTGGCCGATGCCGAGGATGAGGAGGCGCCGCCCCTCGCGTCCGTTGCCGAGGTCGCCCGCTATCTGCGGTCCCAGCCTGCCCTGGCGGGCGTGGCCATCCACGAGCTCACCGGGCGAACACCGGCCGGCGTCAAGGCGCAGATCATGGAGGACTTCTCCTGTGGGCGCGCCCCGCTCCTCGTGGCAACGACCGTCGTCGAGGTCGGGGTCGACGTGCCCGAGGCGACCCTCATGGTGATCCTCGACTCCCAGCAGTTCGGTCTGGCGCAGCTGCATCAGCTACGCGGACGGGTCGGACGCTCCTCGGTGCCCTCCCTGTGCATCGCGATGCACAGGCACGAGCTCACGGAGGCGGGACGCGCCAGGCTTGAGGCCTTTGCCCAGACGAACGACGGCTTCGAACTGGCCGAGGCAGATCTGCGCCTGCGCAAGGAAGGCGACGTCGTGGGCGCCGGACAATCCGGCACGGCTACCCACCTGAGGTACCTGTCCGTGCGCCGCGACGAGGCCCTGATCCGCGCGGCGAGGAAAGAAGCAGAGGCACTCCTTAACGAGGACCCAACGCTTGGCGGCCAGCCGGAGCTGAGGCGGCTCCTACGGGCCGGCTCGGATGGCAGGCTCGAATGGATGCAACGCTCCTAGGCGGCGCCCGGTAGGGTAGTGGCATGACAAGAATCGTCGCAGGGAGCGCCAAGGGACGAACTCTCGCGGTGCCCAAGTCCGGGACGCGACCGACCTCGGAGCGTGTGCGCGAGGCGCTGTTTTCGCGCCTGGACCACATGAACGTCCTGGCCGGGGCGCAGGTCCTCGATCTCTATGCCGGCACGGGGGCGCTCGGACTCGAGGCGCTCTCGCGCGGAGCCACCAGTGCGACCCTCGTCGAACGCGGGACGCCAGCCGCCCGGGTAGCCGCCGCGAACGTGCGTTCGACCGGCTTGAATGCGCGGGTTGTCACCGCCGACGCGCGCGCCTTCGTGAGCGCCCGCCGGGGGGACTTTCTCGGCGGGGAATTCGACCTGGTGTTCCTGGATCCTCCCTATGACGTGTCCGAGCGGGAGATGAGCGAGGTGCTCGCAGCCCTCGACGCATGGATCGGCCCCGACGCGCTGATCGTCGTTGAGCGTTCGACGCGGGCTCCAGCCCCTGCATGGCCTCGTTTTCTCGATCTCGAGGACCGACGAACGTGGGGGGAGACGGCGGTGTACTTCGCGGGGCCTGCCGCGGCCGCGCAGTACTCACACCCGACGGGGGTGGCCGGGCACGAGGCCGCCTCGCCCGGGAGGGGTTCCCTGTGATTGCTCTTTTCCCCGGTTCCTTCGACCCGTTCACCCTGGGACACCTTGACGTTGTGGAGAGAGCCTGCGCGGTGTGCGAGCGGCTCATCATCGGAGTGGGCGTCAATCCGCGCAAAGAGGGGTTTGTGCCCCCGGCTCTGCGCAAGGAACTCATCGAGGACGCGACCTCTCACCTGAGGAACGTTGAGGTTGTCTTGCTCAGCGGGGCAACCGTCGACGAGGCCGCCCGCATGGGAGCAACTCTCATTGTCAAAGGGGTTCGTTCCGGTCATGACGTGGACTACGAGGCGGCCCAGGCCGCGCTCAACTACGACGTGGGAGGGGTGGACACGTGGTGGATTCCAACGAGGCCGGGGCTGTCTCACGTCTCCTCGAGCGCCGTCCGTGAGCTTCTCGGCCTCCAAAAGGATGTGTCTCGGTATGTCCCGGAAGCGGTTGAGCGTTATCTGACCGACAATAGAAGCTGACGAGTGCCCGGCGGAACGCAGGAGGAGCCCATGGCCGATACGCCCGATGACAAGACTCAGGACGATTGGAACGAGGAAACCGTCTACGGTCCCTCCACCGTGATCGCCGCCCTCGATCAGATTGAGGATCTGGTCGAATCCTCCCGAGCCGTCCCCCTGTCCGCGTCGATCATGGTGAACAAGGCTGAGATTCTTGATCTTCTCGATCAGGCGCGCGAGGCCCTGCCCGAAGACCTCGTCGCGGCGGACGCGGTTGTCGCCGACGCTGACGCCGTCCTGGGGCGCGCGGATTCGGCTGCGGAGACGCGCATCGCGGAAGCAAACTCGCGGGCCTCTTCGACCCTGGACCAGGCGAACGAGCGGGCCGCGCAGATCCGCTCGGACGCGGAGGAGGAAGCGGAGCGAACGCGCTCTCGGGCGAGCGACGAGGCGAGCGCGCTCGTGTCGCAGGCGCGTGCTGACGCCGAAGCGACGATTGCCGACGCGAACGCGCAGGCGGCTCGGATCGTCTCCACGGAGAACATCGTGCGCATGGCTGAAGATCGTGCGCGCGAGATTGTCTCGGAGGCCAAGCGGTCGGCCGCGTCGCTGCGCGAGGGGGCCGACGAGTACGTGGCTTCTTCCCTGGATGAGTTGTCTCGGCTCATCTCGGACCTGGCCCGCCGCACGGATGCTGGCCGACGCGCCATCGCCGAGCGGCGAGGCGTCGATGTCACCGATGTGGACCTGAGCAATGAGTGAGAATCCGCTGGTCCTCTCCCTCGCGCGGCTGCCTCGGGCGCTCGGGTCCACGCGTCACGAGGACGTTTCCTGGATCGTTCCCGATGACCTGGGGACCCCGTCGATGGCGGTGGCCCCGGGGAGCGTCCTGGACGTGTCGGTGGACATGACGAGTATCGACGATGGCGTTCTGGTTCAGCTGGCTACCTCGGTGGATCTCGAGGGGGAGTGCGTTCGCTGCCTTGATGAGGTCAGGCGTCACCACGAGGTCACCAGCTCGGAGGTGTACTGCGAACCGGGTGCCCCGGCTCTTTCCGCTCAGGGGGAGGATGAGACGGAATCGCAGGATCTGTTCATGATCGGCGAGCGCGACACGATCTCGATCGAAACGCAGCTGCGCGACGCGATCGTTCCGCTGGCGGACCCGCGCCCGCTGTGCCGGCCCGACTGCGAGGGACTGTGCGATGTGTGCGGCGAGAAGTGGGCGGAGCTTCCGGCCGATCACGAGCACTTTGTCGTCGATCCGCGCCTGGCCTCCCTGGCTTCCCTGCTGGGTGATTCTCCCGAGCCGGAGCGATCCTGATGGGCCGCTCTAAGCACCTTCCGGTTCCTCCCCGCACCGATACCGATGCCCTCGTCGAGGCATGGGGGACGCGCATCGAGCCAACACTCCTCCAGCTTGCCCTGGTCCATCGCAGCTATGCGAATGAGGCCGGGGGAATCGCCAACAACGAGCGTCTGGAGTTCTTGGGCGACTCTGTCCTCTCCATCGTGATCGCCCAGAAGCTCTACGAACAGTACCCGGATGTCGCCGAATCCGATCTGTCGCGCATGCGCGCGGCGACGGTGTCGCAACAGCCTCTGGCTGCGGCGGCTCGCCGCATCGGGCTGGGTGATTTTGTCTTCCTGGGCAAGGGTGAGTCGACGCACGGGGGACGGGACAAGGATTCGATCCTCTCCGATACCTTCGAGGCGTTGATCGGTGCCACCTATCTGACGAGTGGGCTGGAGGAGGCGCGCCGCGTCATTCTCGCCCGCCTCGGCTTCCTGCTCGCCGACGCTCCGTCAAGAGGGCAGCACCAGGACTGGAAGACCCTCTTGGTTGAGTACTCCCAGTCGAAGGGACTGGGGGAGGTTTCCTACGAGGTCGAGGGCGAGGGCCCCGACCACCAGCGTGTGTTCACGGCGCGTGCCTACGTGTCCGAAAGTTCAGAGGCTCTCGGCGAGGGGAGGGCCTCGTCGAAGAAGCATGCGGAAAACGCTGCCGCGCAGGATGCGATGAAGCGGCTGGCCGCTGACGAGGAGTAGTAGTTACGCGAGGGCGTTTGCTCTCCCGACCGATAGGATGGATCACGTGAATGAAGATACGTCCGCGCGCACGCGCGTCATGATCGTTGACGATCACGAGATTGTTCGACGAGGTATTGCCGAGATCGTCGACCGCGACGATGCCCTGGAGGTCGTCGCCGAGGCCGGTTCCGTCGCGGACGCTGTGCGCCGCGCGGACCTGGTTCGCCCGGATGTGATCCTGGTTGATCTCCAGCTTCCCGACGGCACGGGAATTGACATCATGAATCGGCTGCGGGCCTCCCACCCGCAGATCCTCCCCGTGGTCCTGACATCCTTCGACGACGACGAGGCCCTGGCGGAGTCCCTGGAGGCGGGCGCGCGCGCGTACATTCTGAAAACCGTTCGCGGCGCGGAGATTACGGATGTCATCAAGGCGGTTGCGGATGGGCGCGTTCTGCTGGACGAGCGAACCCTGACCCGCAGGCGCGTCGATCACGAGGACCCCACCGCTGACCTGACGCCCTCGGAGCGCAAGGTTCTGGATCTCATCGGCGATGGTCTGTCGAATCGGGAGATCGGAGAGAAGCTCGGCGTGGCCGAGAAGACCGTGAAAAATCACATCACCTCTCTGCTGTCGAAAATGGGGCTGCAGCGTCGCACGCAGGTTGCCGCCTGGGTGGCTGGACAGCGAGCCGCGGCGTGGCGTAACTGAATCGGATGACAGTTCCCACAGGGGAGCGTATTCGGCGGGCGGGTCGGGTTTTCCGGCCCGCCCGCCGCCGTGTGTGAGCACCATTAATCTGTATGACAGTTCAGTTGTCGGATAAACAGGTGGTTCCCTGATTTGTTAGAAAGCTACTGTCAAACTGGTTTGTGAAAAAGTCCTGTGGGGTACCGTTCCTTCATCCTCACTGACGAGGACGGACACCGCAGTCCACCATCCCCTGAAAGGACAACCCGTGAACCTCAAGCGAACGCTTGCCGGTCTTGCGGCTGCCACTGCACTGGTGCTCGCACCCATGAGCGCCCCCGCAGTCGCCGACGCGCCACCCGCGCCCACCGGCGTCCCAGCAGCCGTCCCCCTGAGCACGACCCCCAAGATCGCCCAGTGGCAACAACTCCAGTACGGAATGTTCATGCACTTTGGCGTCTATTCCCTCTACGGCGGCTACTACAACGGCCACCGCCAGCATATGGGCTACCCCGAGCAAATCAAGGCATGGGAGAACATCCCCACGGAGGACTACAGGACCATGGCGAAGGGCCTGGCCTCCCACTTCGATGCCTCGGCGATCTGCCGGACAGCCCACGACGCTGGCATGAAGTACCTGATGATCACGTCGAAGCACCACGACGGCTTCGCCATGTGGGACACCAAGACAACCGACTACAACATCGTCAAGGCCTCCGACTACGGCAAAGATCCCATGAAGGAGCTGTCCACCGAGTGCAACAAGCTCGGCGTGAAGCTGGCCTTCTACTTCTCCATCATTGACTGGACGAAGCAAATCCCCGAACCCTACGGGAACCAAAACCCCATTGACGAGGAACTCATGACGGGCACGATCAAGCCCCAACTCACCGAGCTCCTGTCCAACTACGGGCCGATCGCCGAGCTCTGGTTCGACATGGGTGGCCCCACCGCCGAACAGTCTGCGCGCATGGCCCAGTGGGTGCACGAGCTCCAACCCGAAACGATGGTCAACTCCCGCGTGTGGAACAAGGCCGGCGACTTCGAGGTCGGCGGAGACAACTCCGTGACCACCGACTTTCACATGGGCCCCTGGGAGTCGATTCGTTCGATATTCCCGGCCTGCTGGGGCTACTGCTCGTGGGTTAACCGCAGCGGGGGTGCCAAGAGCGCCAAGGTCCAAGAACTCGTCAACAACCTCGTGGGAACCGTGGCCTCCGATGGGCAATTCGCCTACAACATCGGTCCCAAGGGCGACGGAACGATCGACGAGTTCGACGCCAGCGTCGTCACCGAGGTGGGGCAGTGGATGAAGCGCCACCCCGATGCCATCACGGGAGCGCGTCCCACCTGGTTTCCCGCACCAGCCTGGGGCAAGATCACGACCAAGGACAACGCCCTGTACTTCATGCCCGATGGATGGCAGGCGGGTCAGACACTGACCCTGCCCGGCGTTGGCGGTACCGTCACCGGCGTCACCGTTGACGGTACCGACCGGACCCTCGAGTACACCCAGGACGGCACCACACTGACCGTGACCGAGTCGGGAGACAACCCCGAGCCAGGCCTGCGTCCCGTCATCAAGGTGAGCGTCTCTGAGGAGCCCACCTACGTGCCCGAGCAGACGGTGACCGCGGTCGACGGAGCGAGCATTGCGGAGAACCAGTTCCTCGCACGCGCCTCCGCGATGCGTTACTCCGGGGCACAGGCGTACGATGCGTACCTCGTCAACAAGACGGGCACGCCCATCACCGACATGTCCCTGACCTTCAACGGCAACTTCGCCCCCGACGTCACGTACAAGATCACGCTCGGCACGACCTCCATCGAGGCCACCGGCACGCAGATCAACGCGGGAGAGATCGGTGAAGGATTCACCCTCGAACCCGGTATGATCACGCCGCTGCGCGTCGAGCTAGCCCACCCCTCCTACTACGCGAACCCCATCGGGGTGCGGAACCTGAGCGCAACGGTCCACGTCTACGACGCCAACTCGGCCACCCAGCCGCCGGTCATCACCTCCGGCCCATCCTCGGTGTCGGTGACCGCAGGAGAAAGCGCGACCTTCACGGTCGTCGCCTCGGGGCGTCCCGCGCCCACGATCACCTGGTACCGCGTCCCCAAAGGCGCGACCGAAGGGACCCTCATCGACGGCGCAACGGGCAGCTCCTACACCCTGAACACCTCCATCGAGGACGACGGCGCACAGTTCTACGCCCTGGCCACGAACGCCAACGGATCCACTCCGTCGGCGCGCGCAACCCTCACCGTGACGGCGCCCAGCTCCAACCTGGCACTCAACAAGGACGCACGCATGTCCTCCACCGGGTGGGGTGGGGTCGCCTCGCGCGCCGTTGACGGCAACACGGACGGCGTGTGGGACAACGGATCGCTTGCCCACACCGGTCGGCAAGCAAACCCCTGGTGGGAGGTCGACCTCGGCCAGACCCACCCGCTGGGAACCGTGAACGTGTGGAACCGGTCCGCCAGCGACAACTGCCAGGGAACCCCCTGCGACCAGCGGCTCCACGACTTCTGGGTGATCGCCTCACAGGAGTCTCTCCCGGACTCCTTTGACCCGGCCAGCGCCGCCGCCGTCGACGGCGTGCACATGATCAAGGTCGAGGGAGTCGGCGCTCGTCCGAGCGCCATCGACTTCGAAGGCTTCGAGGCGCGCTACATCCGCGTGCTCCAGCCGACCAGCCACGGCGAGTTTGCCCTCGCCGAGGTGGAGGCATTCGCCGCTGCTGGCACCGAGCCCGATCCGGAGGACAAGCCCGTTGCCCCCACCATCGAGCCCCTTTCGGTCAGCGCAAGCCCCGCCGAAGATGCTCAGATCACCGGAGACGGAGCGTTCCGGACGGTGACCGCGAAGAACGGTACGAAGGTGACCATCAGGGCCACCGTGACGGGCACGCCCGAGCCGATCCTGGCGTGGCACATCAAGAAAGAAGGCACGGAGTCCTGGGAGAGCCTGGACAACGAGAACGGCAACGAGATCACCCTCACCGTCGATGCTGCGCACAAGGGCGCGGTTGTGCGCCTGACGGCCATCAACGAGGCGGGGGTGGCCGAGTCAGGCCTGGTGTCACTCGCGCTCGCGGAGGATCCCGCACCGGACCCCGCACCCGAACCGGATCACACGGTCGGAACCTGGATGCACGACGGCGTCGGCTGGTGGTGGAAGATAAGCCAGGGCGGCTACGCCAAGAACGAGACGCTGTCTCTGGGCGGTAGCGTGTATCGCTTTGACCACAGGGGCTACATGCTGACCGGATGGGTCTACTGGGAAGGCGTCTGGCACTACCACAGTGAATCCGGTGCGCAGGTGAGCGGCTGGATCAAACCGGACGGACACTGGTACTACCTCGCGCCGGGCACGGGCATCATGGCGACCGGCTGGAGCAAAATCGACGGGCAGTGGTATCTCTTCGCCGCCAACGGAGCGATGGCCACCGGCTGGCACAAGCTCGGTGGGCTCTGGTACCACCTGGATCACTCCGGCGCCATGCACGTCGGATGGCTCCAGCAGGGAGCCACCTGGTACCTGCTGGCCGACAATGGCGCGATGGTGACGGGGTGGAAGCAGGTGGGCGGCACCTGGTACTACTTCGACTCCTCGGGCGCCATGGTTCAGGGCTGGCTCCAGATCGACGGCAGCTGGTACTACTTCGGCTCCTCCGGCAACATGTACACGGGTAGTCGACAGATCAACGGTCGCACGTACTACTTCGACCCGTCGGGTAAGTGGTTCGCGTGAGCTGGCGATGAGCGCGGGATAGCTCGGTGCTCGCAGAAAAAGGGGCGGGGGTGACGCGTGAGCGTCACCCCCGCCCCCAGGTCTTCTCGGGACCCCGGCCTTGTCCTACCCCTCCAGGGGAGCGATCCACGTGACCCTGGTTCCGCCTCCATCCCCACCTGATCCGGTATCGAAGCTGCCGTGGTGGCGCCGAGCGCGCTCGGCCATGTTGGCCAGACCCGAGTTGCGGGTCCGCGACGGATCGATCCCGCGCCCATCGTCGGTGATCGTGATGCGCACCCGCCCGGACTTGCCTCGCCCGGACACGTCAACGCATACGGTCGCGGCCGTCGCGTGAGCGTGACGCGCGATGTTCGACAACCCCTCACGCACGATTGCGACGACGTCATCGGAGAGGTCTGGGTCGACGCGGCCATCGAACTCGTCAATGACGACCAGCTCGTTGTCCAGGTCCGAGTTGATCGCATTGCCGTCGAGGGTGATGAGCAGGGAGGGGGCAAAGCCGAGGGCGGAGCGCGTCAGCGACGACTCCCTGCGGATTCGCTCGACCAGGCCGACGGCCTTATCCCGCTCGCGCAGGTTGTGCACGATCGTGCGGATCTGGCGGACGGCCTCGTCAATTGAGGCAAGAGAGGAGTCGATGAGCGACTCCAAGGAGGCTGGATCCGCCTCCCCCTGGGTAATCTTCTGCTTGGCCGCGTCCAGGGCCATCCCGGTGGCAAAGAGCTGCTGAATCGCAAAATCGTGCAGGTCGCGGCTGATCCGATCTCGCTCATCCAGGAGGGCTGCCACGTCCTGGGCGTGGCGCGCGGAGGCCAGCTCGAGCGCGAGGGTGGCCTGAGAGGCCAGGGATTCAGCGAGGGAGAGCTCGGCGCTGTCGAACTCGGGAGCACCAATCTGGCGCAAGAGGATGAGGACGCCCGATGATATTCCTCGAGAACGCAGCGGAGCGTAGAGGGCGGAACCAAAGGCGGCCAGCTGTGGCATGCGCATCGTCTGGGCGCGGGCCATCGAGTCGACGATCATGCCGGTCCCCTCATGCAACACGCTCATCGCGCGCCCCTCGGGTGGAAAAACCAAGCCGAGCAGGCTCGAGGCATTCTTTCCGTCGGTGATCTCGGCCGCCCACGTATCGCCCACGGATTGGAGGACGATGATCGCGGTGTCCGCGTGGGACACCTCGCGCACCGTCTTCGCGATGAGCTCGAGAGCCTCCTCCTCATCGGCCCCCTCCAGCATGGTTGTCGTCAGAGACTGAGAGGCGCTGATCCAGCGTTCCGTACGGCGTGAGTCCGCGTAGAGGTGAGCGTTCTCAACGGCGATGCCGGCAGCCGGAGCCAGCGCGGCGACCACGGCCGAGTCGCCGGCCGTGTATCCCCCCGGCTTCTCCGTGAGATAGAGCCTTCCGTACACCTGCTCGTGAACCAGGACCGAGACGCCGAGGAACGCGGGAGTGGACGGCGGAAGGTCGAGGTCGGTCGCGTCGGTGGGCGAGTTGACGAGAAGAGGCTCGGTGACGGGAATGGCCGTGATGAGCGCCCGGGGGACATCGGGCGCGGGCAGGGTGTCGTGGTGCTCGAGCTGCAACGTTGTCGCACCCCACGTGTCAAGGACCGTCAGCGTGGCGTGCGGCGAGGAGGTGAGAGCGCACGCCTGGTTGACGAAGTTCTGCAGGCCTGCCTTCAGGTCCAGGGAGCTGGTCAGATCCAGCGCCGCTTCGAGAAGGGTAAAGTCCGTGCTGTCGGTGCTCATTGTTCCTCCTGATCGAGTGCCCACCGGTAGCCGGGCAGGCAAGATAGAACGTGCGCGTGCGTGCCCTGTGCAACCACCCTCGCGCACTGACCGGCCTGCACGCGTCCCAAAACGAGTACCTGGTCGGCCTGGTCGAGGGCGCTGAGGCGATGCGTGACGACCAGGGTAGCGCGATCGGGTGGGGGAGTCAGGAGGGTGTTCATGAGCCTGTCCGCGGTCTCGCCGTCCAGGTGTTCCGATGCCTCGTCCACCGCCATGACGGGGGCCGGGACGAGGAGCGCGCGCGCCATCAACAGGCGGCGGCGTTCACCCCCGGACACCGTCGTCGCACCCGAACCGATCACCGTATCGATTCCGTCGGGAAGAGAGTCGATCCACTCGCAAAGTCCCGCTCGTTGCAGTGACGTCACGGCCTCTTCGCGCGTCAGGGATGCCTTCGCGACGCGCAGATTCTCGTAGATGCTGGTTGCGAAGATGTGGGCGTCCTCGGCGGTCATGGTGATGTGGGAGGCGACGTCGTCGCGGCGCGCCCCCCACGCGGGCACCCCGTTGATGAGGGCCTGACCGGACTTGGGGGGGATCACTCCCGTGAGGGTGGCCAGCAGCGTTGTCTTGCCGATCCCCGACGGTCCGACGATGGCCACGGAGGCACCCGCGCGCAGCGTGAACGTGATCCCCTCGACCAGGGTGGGGCCGCCCGGCCAGCCGATCGCGAGATCGTGAGCCTCGATGAGGGTGGCGCCCTGAGGGATGGCGTGCGAGGCGGAGGGAGACTCCTCACCGATGAGAGCGCAGATGCGCTGAGCTGCCTGCGCGCTGCGGACCAGCTGGGACGCGGCTGGAGCAAGCTCAGCGACGCCCTCGAAGGAGGACAGCGGAATGAGAACGATGACGGCGAGGAGAACCTGCGGGAGCGCGCCGGAGAGCGCGTGCGGGATACCGATGAGGAGAGCGGCGATGAGCGCCATTCCCACAGCGCACACGTCCAGGCCTCGGGCGAGCGCGGACAGGCGAGCAGAGCGAGCAAGAGCCTGACGCAAGGAGGCTTCGGCGCGGGCGAGCGTCCGTGTGGCTCCGAGCAGTGTCCCGGCCAGCGAGAGCTCGGTGGCACCCTCCAGCAGCGCCAGGGTGGTGGCGGCGATATCCGTGCGCGCGTCGCCCCCCTCGCCCTCGGCCATCCGCACGGAGCGGGCGATCAGGGCGGGCGCCACCACGCCCGACAGAAGGAGGCACAGCGCAAGAACGAGTGCCGATGCGGGCGAGATGACGGCGACAACCGCCACGGTCGCGACGCCGACGATGAGCGCGACGAGCGCGGGTAGGACGGTCTTCACGACGACGTTGCCGACCTCGTCGACATCGGCTCCTGCCCGGCTCATCAGGTCTCCGCGTCGCACGGACGATAACGCCGCCGCGGGAGCGCTCGACAAGCGGTCATACAGGTTCGCGCGCAGGTTGTCCATACCCGACAACGCGACCTTGTGCGAGGCCAGGCGCGACAGGTAGCGGGCGAGGGCGCGCGAGAGACCGAAGAGCCGCACCGACGTGGCCGCGACGGTCAGGTAGAGAACGGGCGGCTGCTGGGATGCCCGGGCAATCAGCCACGCGGCCGTTCCCCCGAGCGCGATCGCCGAGCCCAGAGCCGCGACTCCCAGGAGGAGCGAGAGCGCGAAACCGGAACGCGATACCCCAAGCAAAGCGATGCATCGGCGAAGCGCCGCGGATTCCGAGCGCGTCAGGAAGAGCCTCATGCGCGTTCCTCCTCGATGGCCGCGGCGGTCACGTCGATTACCGTGTCGGCGATATCCAGGACCGCGCTCCGGTGAGCAATGACGATGAGGGTTCGGCCCTGGGCGCGCATCGCGTTGATGGCCCCGATAATCGTTTCCTCGCTCACGGCGTCCAGATGCGCCGTGGGCTCGTCGAGAATGACGATCTGCGAGTCGGCCGCGAGGGCTCGAGTGAGAGCCAGGCGCTGTCGCTGCCCGACAGACAAACCGATCCCGCCGCGTCCGATGACCGTGTTCCAGCCATCGGGAGCCTCGGACAGGACGGCGTCGAATCCCGTCGCTTCGGCTGCTCGGGTGAGGCTCTCCAGGGGGAGGCCTCCCATACTGTCCAGGATCGTCCCGGGCGCCAGCGTGGGGGATTGCGGCACCCAGGAGATGGTGCTCCTCCACGAAGCGGGGGAGACCTCGGACAGCGGCAGATCTGAGCGGGCGGAGCCGCCCGAGGCCGCCGAGCGCAGCAGAATTCGACCGCAGTCGGGAACAGTGTCGGAAAGCAGACACGACACGAGCGTCGATTTTCCGGCCCCGGAGGGTCCGGACAGCGCCGTCACGGTCGCCGGACGCACGATGCCCGAGGTTGGACTCGGCGCCCAGGCGTCGCGCGAGCGCACGCCAACGCCGTCCAGGACGATGTCGGTGCGGGACATGTCCGGGCACGGTAGAGATCCGGCAGGGGGCAGAGCCTCGGCCTCCTCGATGATATCGAAGGCGGCACGTGAGGCCGTCACGCCGTTCGCAGAAGCGTGGAATTGCGCGCCTACCTGGCGTAGGGGTTCAAAGACCTCGGGGGCCAGCATGATGACCGCGAGTCCGTGAAAGAGCGACATGTGACCGAAGACCAGGCGCATCCCAACCTCGACGGCGACCAGAGCCACCGAGAGGGTCGTGAGGAACTCGAGAACACCACCCGAGAGAAACGCCACGCGCAGCGTCGACATCGTCGCCTTCGTATTCGCCTCGCCCAGCGCGCGCAGGTGGGGGCGCGGAGCCCTCTCGCGCCCGAGCGCGCGGAGCGTGGGCAATCCCGAGATGAGATCCAGGAGCTGGGCGGACAGACGCTTCATCGACACCAGTTTCTCGTCGGAGGCCGACTGGGTGAAGCGACCGATCAGGACCATGAAAAGGGGAATCAACGGAATCACGAGCAGCGCGATGACGGCAGACCAAAAGTCGAGCAACAGGATGACCCCCAGCGCCGCGGGAGTGACGGTGCACACGAGGACCAGTTGGGGGAGGAAGGCCACGAAGTAGGGGCGCAGGTCTTCGAGGCCGCCGGTGACCAGAGCCGCCGTCTGTGCTCCATTGGTCGCCCGCCACCGAGGCCCCAGCGCAATAGCCGACTCGATGACGCGGCGGCGTAGCTCGGCCACGGCTGCCCCCGCCGCTCGCGTGCTGAGTGCCTCGCGCGCGGCCACGCACCCGGCTCGACAGGCGAACACGAGTCCTATGGCCCCGATAGTGGGCAGAACGTCAACGAGGGAGGCGCTGCCGGAGACGATCGGGGACAGCGCCGACGAAACGAGCAGTGCCTGAGCGAGAACGAGGACGGCGGTGACGGTCCCAAGGAGGGCCGTCGCAGCAATGGGGCCGCGAGCCGATCGGGCATATCGCAGCAGGCGAGGATCGAAAGGACGCACGGATACCATTGTGCCCCAAAGCGCGGCGTCATGGGTCTTAGGTCCTCGGCTTCGCCTCGTGGATGTGCTTGTGCCCGGTCCCGCGAGACGGAACCGGGCACAAGCGGCGCACAAGAGTCAGCTGGAGAGGAAGTTCTCTCCCACGCGAATCTTGCTGAGCAGGAGTCCTGTCTTGGTCGACACGTCCTCGGCACCAACGCGAGAACGGAACGTCCAATAGGACCAGATGACGTAGACCGCAACGATCGGGACCAGGCAGGCCGCGACGATCGTCATGACGGTCAACGTCGCGTTCGTCGACGAGGCCTGCTCAATCGTCAGCGAGTAGCTTGGGTTAATCGAGGACTTCTGGACGGCGGGAGCCATCGAGGCGAAGACCCATGCGACGGAGCCGGCGATCGCGACGGAGGAGGCCGTGAAGGACAGCCCCTCTCGCCGCAGCGACGCCTGAGAGAGTGCGGTGGAGACGATGATCGCGAGGGCGGCAACGACGAGGGGGATCCACGCCAGGACATTCGTCGTGTACGCGAACTGACCCCAGAACAGCCACGCGGCGGCCAGGACGGTCGCGGCGATCGTTGCCGGAGCTGCGATCGCGTTTGCGCGATCGCGCACCTCCCCGGTGGTCTTCAGCGCCAGGAACTGTGCGCCGTGCGCCAGACAGACGGCGAGAACCGCCAGCCCGCCCAGGATGGTGTAGGGGGTCAGGAGGGAGAAGAAACCACCCGTCAGCTGGTGCGTTGCGCTCGCCAGCGACTGATTCACCAGCGTCGGGTCCACGACGGTGCCCGTTGCCGCGTCAACGACCTCGATGCGCATGCCCTGCACGAAGTTGGCGAATGCGACGCCCAGCAGCAGCGGGACGAGCCAGGCGCTGGCCGTGTGCACCCAGTCCCACGCGTGGCGCCACTTCTCGGTGGCGATCTTGGAGCGCCACTCGAGGGCGATGACGCGCACGATCAGGCAGACCAGGATGAGAAACAGGGCCAGGTACATGCCCGAGAACATGGTGGCGTACCACTCGGGGAAAGCGGCGAAAGTCGCGCCGCCGGCGGTGAGGAGCCAGACCTCGTTCCCGTCCCAGTGGGGGCCGATCGTGCGCACCGTCTGGGTGCGTTCGCGGTCGCCCTTGGCGACGAAGGGCAGGAGCATTCCGACGCCAAAGTCGAAGCCTTCGAGAATGAGGTAGACCGTCCACAACACGGCGATGAGGATGAACCACAGGATTGACAGAGTCATGTTCGTTGTTCCTCTCTCAGTATCCGAAAGACAGCTCGGCGGGTGTTTCGGCCGTGGGCTTATCAGCCTCGGGCGAGGAGTGGATGCCCTCGACGGCGTAGCGCTTCATGAGGACGTACCAGAAGACTCCCAGGACGCCATACAGGAGAGTGAAGAGGACGAGGGTGGCCAGCATCTGCCAGGCGGGAACGTTGGGGGACACGCCTATTTCGGTCATCATGGCCACCGACCCCAGGTCGGATCCCGCGGACAGCGCACCCAGGTTCGGTACGACGACCCACGGCTGGCGACCCATCTCGGTGAAGATCCAGCCGAAAGAAGCGGCTGCAAAAGGCAGCGGTAGGTTGACCAGGGCGACGACGCCGAGCCACTTGTTGGACGACGTGCGCCCGCCTCGGGTGGCCCACAGGCCCCAGGCGGCGAGGAGGAAGGCGAGCATCCCCAGGCCGATCATCAGGCGGAAGGACCAGAAGGTCACCATTTGCGGGGGCCGGAAATCGTATTGCGAGGCGTCCCCGTACTTGGCGGTGAAGTTCACGTCCGAGTTCAACAGGTCCACCATGCGTGCCTGAATGTCGGAAACCCCCTCGGAGGTCGCCGAGAAGGAGTTGTGCGACAGGAAGGAGGCGACACCGGGAACGCGGATGAACTGGGTGGGGTGCGCGCCGTTATCGCCCAGGGGGCAGGAGCCGAACTGGGCGACCGTGAAAGCCGCGCCGTCGGTGTCCACGCAGATGCCCTCGGCTGCCGCCATCTTCATTGGCTGAGCTGCGACCATTTCCTGGCCCTGGATGTGGCCGGAAGCGGCGGTACCGAGGCCGCCGATCAGGACGGCGACCAGCCCGAAGCGGGCGATCGGACGCCAGACGTCCCGGGACTGCGCCACGGCCTGCTCGCTTCCCTCACGAGCGGTGCGCACCATCCACCACAGGGCGATGCCGGCCACGAATGATCCGGCGACGAGCCAGGCGGAGGTGATGACGTGAGCGTACTCGCTCAGGTAGACGCCGGAGGTGATGAGCTTGAGGAAGCCAGCCACACCGTCGAGTTCGGCTCGGCCGGTCTCGGGGTTGAAGCGTGCCCCGACGGGATGCTGCATCCAGGCGTTGGCCGCGAGAATCCAGGCTGCCGAGAGCATCGTGCCGATGGCGACGCACCAGATGGTCGCCAGGTGCATGCCCTTGGAGAGACGGCCCCATCCAAAGATCCACAGTCCGAGGAACGTGGATTCAAGGAAGAAGGCCAGGAGTGCCTCGATGGCCAGCGGGGCGCCGAAGATGTCGCCGACGAAACGGGAGTATTCGGACCAGTTCATTCCGAACTGGAACTCCTGGACGATGCCGGTCGCCACGCCGAGGGCGAAGTTGATGAGGAGGAGCTTACCAAAGAATCGGGTCGCCTGGAGCCAGTGCTCCTTGCCGGTGCGGTGCCATGCGGTCTGCATGATGGCAACCAGCAGGGACAGGCCGATCGTCAGCGGCACGAGGACGAAGTGGTAGACGGTTGTGATGCCGAACTGCCATCGTCCGACCGTGACCGCGTCAAGCGCTGTCTGCGCGAGGGTCATGATGGGACCTTCTCGTGTAGGGATGAGGGATGTCGTTGAAGCCGAGACGCAGCCGTAGGACCTATGTCACGGGTTGACACAAATGTAGCCCAGATGTGTCGGCGGTACTGAGGGATAACGGGGCTTGGTGATCGTTTTGTGACGTACGCGTCTGATTATTTTTCCTGGTAAACGCCCTGTATTTGGGCGTGTGAGGCGTTGACCTGGTCACCCTTTCCCGTCGCATTCAACGGGGAAAGCATGTCGTGTGCGACAATGAGGACGAATGGATGTCGCGGGCGTGCCCCCGTGACGAGAGTCGAGCGATGACGTTTCCACCGCCGCCGACCGCTGCGCGTTTGCGCTCCACTAGGTTTCCGCCCCTTCGCGGGCGATGATAACGGGTGTGTCCGGGCACGTGGCGCACGCCCACCATTGGAGAATCGTGACAACCGAATCCACCACCCCCGTGGCACCCGCCGCGTCGCTGCTGTTCCAGGCGCCGGTCTTCCAGGCCGCACCCGAGGTCGCAGCACCGATTGGCGCCGAGGAAGCAGAACCCAAGCGCCGCCGCAATTCCTCCGCCTCCGAGGAGACGTCCGAACGCGAGGAAGCGGCCCCCAAACGTCGGCGCCGCTCTAAGAAAACCGTTGGCGACGCCGAGAACGAGAGCACCGCCGATGCGTCGGCAGACGAATCTTCTCCCGTTGAGCGCTCCGCGAGCGAGGAATCGGACGCCGAACCGAAGAGTCGGCGCCGTCGGCGCTCCAAGAGGGCCGACGAAGCTTCCAGCGCTGAGAAGAAGCCCGATGGGAGCGAATCCGTCGCGTCCCAGGATGATTCGACGGCAGACGACGAGGGGTCGACCCGTCGTCGTCGGCGCCGTTCCCGCTCGACATCGGTAGCCGTTGCGGACGATGGTGATCCCGCGGATCAGGTCCAGGCCCTGAAGGGATCGACCCGGCTCGAGGCTAAGAAGATGCGTCGCCGCGAGGGTCGGCGCGAGGGCAGGCGCCGCCACTCGATCTCCGAATCGGAGTTCCTGGCGCGCCGCGAGTCCGTCGAGCGCACCATGGTCATCCGCGATCATGACGGCCTGGATCAGATCGCCCTCCTTGAGGACGGGCTCCTCGTCGAGCACTACGTCGCTCGTCGCACCCAGTCCTCCATGGTCGGCAACATCTACCTGGGCCGCGTCCAGAACGTTCTTCCGTCCATGGAGGCGGCATTCGTCGATGTGGGTCGCGGCCGCAACGCCGTCCTGTACGCCGGAGAGGTCAACTGGGATGCCGTCGGGATGGAGGGCAAGCCCCGCCGCATTGAGGCCGCCCTCAAGTCGGGTGATCCCGTCCTGGTCCAGGTGACGAAGGATCCGATCGGACACAAGGGAGCGCGCCTGACGTCGCAGATCACCCTCGCGGGCCGCTACCTCGTGCTCATTCCGGGTGGCTCCATGATGGGAATCTCTCGAAAGCTGCCCGACAAGGAGCGCGCGCGCCTGAAGAAGATCCTCAAGGCCGTCGTCCCCGCCGGTTCCGGAGTCATCGTGCGCACCGCCGCCGAGGGCGCAACCGAAGCGCAGATTCGTGACGACGTCGCTCGACTCACTCGCCAGTGGGAGGAGATCGACAAGAAGCGTTCATCGACCAAGAACGCTCCGGTGCTCCTGCGCGGCGAGCCTGAGCTCGCGGTGCGCGTGGTGCGCGACATCTTCAACGAGGATTTCACCAAGCTCGTCGTTCAGGGGCGTAACACGTACGCTACCGTCAAGGACTACGTGGACGAACTCAGTCCCGAACTCTCCGACCGCGTCGAGCAGTGGGTGGGGACGGAGGACGTCTTCCACGCACACCGCATCGACGAGCAGCTTGCCAAGGGTATGGATCGCAAGGTGTGGCTGCCCTCCGGCGGCACCCTCATCATTGACCGCACCGAGGCGATGACGGTCATCGACGTCAACACGGGCAAGTTCATTGGCGCGGGAGGCACCCTTGAGGAAACCGTGACGCGCAACAATCTTGAGGCAGCCGAGGAGATCGTGCGCCAGCTGCGCCTGCGCGACATCGGCGGAATCGTCATCATTGACTTCGTTGACATGGTGCTCGAATCGAACCGCGACCTCGTCCTGCGCCGCCTTGTGGAATGCTTGGGTCGCGATCGCACACGCCACCAGGTCACTGAGATCACCTCGCTGGGGCTCGTGCAAATGACCCGCAAACGCGTGGGAGAAGGCCTCGTGGAGGCATTCTCCTCCCCCTGCGAAGCCTGCGAAGGGCGCGGATTCATCGTCCACCACCATCCGGTGGAGGCTTCCGGTGCCGACTCTTCGTCGAAGGGAGCCAAGTCGGCAAAGAAGTCTCAGAAGAGGGCGGAGCCGCGACGCATCGAGGCCGGGGTTGAGCACGAGCGGGCAAAGGAAGCACTCAGCGCGATCGCTGCCGCTTCCTCGCGCAAGGACGATGACGCTCCCTCCGAGGCGCCCGTCCCGGCCGCGAAGGGGACCGCTCAGGCGGCGGCACGCGAGGTCGAGGATGCCTCCTCGGCCACCGGCACCGAGCAGGCCAGTGCACCCGACCAGGCAGAGTCGAAGGCGTCGGACGCATCCGCGCAGGAGGCAACCAAGCGTCCGCGTCGGCGCCGTCGGGTCGCGGAAGCGACCCCGGTGCCCGATCTTCCCGTCCATATCGATTTGCCCGACCCCGTAGAAACGGCCGAGCAGGCTCCGGCGAAGAATGCGGTCGACATCGAGCTTCCCGAGCGTCAGGAGAAGGCGCCCGCGAACCGGCGTCGCGCTTCCCACAAGGCGGCGACCGCGGCCAGCGGGGAGCCTTCCTCGGCTCCCAGCCCCGCCGCATCCCCCGCTCACCCTGCGTCCCAGGAAAGCGCCCCCCGCAACGATGGTGGCCAGGCCCGGGAGGCTCCGGCGAGCGCGCAGGAGGGGACTCAGCCTCGCCGGTCGCACAGGCGCCGCGCGGCAGCATCCAGCGGAGTCGTCGAGCCCGAGGCCACTCCCGCGGTCGTCGTTGATCTTCCGGCGCGAGCCGAGGCAGGGGCGGCGGTCCAGGCGACGCGATCGACCGAAGATATTACCCTGCCGGAGGCCACCGACAAGCCGCGGACCAAGCGCCGTCGGCGAGCGGTATCAACCGGCATCGTAGACGCGGGCTGAGAACCGGAGTGAGAGGGAGGGGGAGGCCCTCCCTCTCGCGTCGAGGTGTGGAATCGCACAGCACTTCTGGTAGCTCGCGGGTCGCGCCGGGTTGCATTCCGGCGTGCGAATCGGCTAGATTTGATCGTCGGCGCAACAAGCGCCAACGGGATCGTCAGAACATCAGAAAGCCCTCGGCAGTTTCGAGGCGGGATCCCGGTTACGAATACGAGAAGAGATGAGCTCCAACGTGGTCTACGCGATCGTCAAGGCTGGCGGCCGGCAGGAAAAGGTGTCCGTCGGTGACGTCGTCGTCGTCGACAAGCTGGCAGAGGAAATCGGTTCGAGCATTCAGCTCCAGCCGCTGATGCTGGTGGATGGCGACGCCATCACTGTTGACGCGGCCAAGCTGGGCAAGGTTTCCGTCAAGGCTGAAGTCGTTGATTCGGCCAAGGGTCCCAAGATTTCCATCATTAAGTACAAGAACAAGTCGGGCTACCGTAAGCGTCAGGGACACCGTCAGAAGATGTCGGTCGTCAAGATCACCGAGATCGCCTGAGTCCGACGTTCCCACGAGCAGAAAGTAGCAACTGATGGCACATAAGAAGGGCCTTGGTTCCTCCCGTAATGGTCGCGATTCGAACGCGCAGCGCCTCGGCGTCAAGCGCTACGGCGGCCAGCTGGTCAACGCCGGCGAGATCCTCGTTCGTCAGCGTGGCACCCACTTCCATCCCGGCGACGGCGTTGGCCGCGGCAAGGATGATACGCTGTTCGCCCTGCGCGCGGGAGCGGTCGAGTTCGGCCGCAAGCGCGATCGCAAGGTCGTCAGCGTTTCGCCGGTCTCTGCCTGAGACCGCGCGCTAAGGGCGTCCGGCGTTGCCGGACGCCCTTTTCCCATTTTACTTCGGTTGGCAGGAGCACCAGTGGCAGACTTCGTGGATCGCGTGACGCTGCACGCAGCGGGCGGAAACGGCGGAAACGGCGTGGCCTCGATTAAGCGTGAAAAGTTCAAGCCGCTGGCCGGCCCTGATGGCGGAGACGGCGGTAACGGCGGGTCGGTGATCCTTGAGGTGAGTCCTCAGGAAACGACGTTGCTCAGCTACCACCGTAGCCCGCACCGCCGCGCCGACAGCGGTACCGCTGGCATGGGCGACTTCCGTCAGGGCAAGAACGGCGCGGACATCGTCCTGCCTGTTCCCGATGGAACGGTCGTGAAGTCCATGTCGGGCGAGCTTCTCGCCGATCTGACCGGTACTGGAGCGCGCTTCGTCGTGGCTGAGGGCGGTCGCGGTGGCCTGGGCAACGCCGCTCTGGCCTCGAAGGCCCGCAAGGCACCGGGTTTTGCTCTGCTGGGCGAGCCGGGCGAGGAGCGCGATGTCGTGCTCGAGCTGAAGTCCGTCGCCGACGTCGCGCTGGTCGGCTTCCCGTCGGCGGGCAAGTCCTCGCTGATCGCTGCGCTGAGCTCGGCGCGCCCCAAGATCGCCGACTACCCGTTCACCACTCTCGTGCCCAACCTTGGTGTGGTCTCAGCTGGCGATACGCGGTACACGGTCGCTGACGTTCCCGGTCTGATTCCCGGAGCGTCTCAGGGGCGAGGACTTGGACTGGACTTCCTGCGCCACATCGAACGATGTGCGGTCATCGTCCACGTGCTCGACACGGCTGCCTTCGAGACAGATCGTGAGCCCGTTGAGGACCTGCGCATCATCGAGGCGGAGCTTGAGGCCTACCAGGGAGACCTCACTCAGATCGAGGGCTATGTTCCGATCATGCAGCGCCCGCGCGTCATCGTGCTGAACAAGATCGACGTTCCGGACGGCCGTGACCTGGCTGAGATCACTCGCCCGGACCTCGAGTCCTTCGGTTGGCCCGTGCTCGAGGTGTCGGCCGTGTCCCACGAGGGGCTCAAGGAGCTGTCGTTTGTACTGGCCGACATTGTCGAGGAGGAACGGGGGAAGCGTCCCGCCCTCGAGGCCGCTCGCCCCGTTATCCGTCCGAAGGCGGTTGGACGCAGCGTGGAGATCACGGTACGCAAGACCCGCAAGGACGGCGAGGACGTCTTCCAGGTCCGCGGCGACAAGCCCGAGCGTTGGGTGCGTCAGACCGACTTCGCCAACGACGAGGCCGTGGGCTACCTGGCGGATCGCCTGAATGCCGCGGGCGTCGAGGACCAGCTGATGAAGGCCGGTGCCGTCGCAGGAGACACCGTGGTGATCGGTGATCTCGACGGGGGCGTGGTCTTCGATTGGGAGCCGACGCTCACCACTGGGCCCGAGTTGCTGGGGTCGCGCGGCACCGACCTGCGCCTGGATCAGAACGCGCGCCCGAGCCGTAAGGAACGGCGCGAGGTCTACCATCAGGTCATGGATGCCAAGAGTGCGGCCCGTGACGAGCTGTGGACCGAGCGCGAGGCGGGCCACTGGACCGACGCCTCGGATCAGTCATGAACGGTATCCGGGCGGCGTCCCGCATCGTCGTCAAGATCGGTTCGTCTTCCCTGACGCGACCCGACGGCGGGCTGGATCTCAACCGCATTGATGCCGTCGCCAGGCTCGTGTCACGCTGGCGTGGCAGGGACCGCGAGGTTCTCATCGTCTCCTCGGGAGCGGTTGCTGCGGGCCTCGATCCCCTGGGGTTTTCCTCCAAGCCTAAGGACCTTCCCAGCGTTCAGGCTGCTGCCGCGATGGGCCAGGGTCTGCTCATGGCCCGATGGACGGCGGCCTTTCACGCGCATCACCTGGATGCGGCTCAGGTTCTGCTCACGACGGAGGACGTGATGCGCAGGGACCACTACACCAATGCCCGAGCCGCGCTCGTACGGCTGCTCGGCCTCGGCGTCGTTCCGATCCTCAACGAGAATGATGCCGTGACGACTCGGGAGTTGCGCTTTGGCGACAACGACCGGGTGGCGGCGCTCATCGCGCAGATGGTTCAGGCTGATGCGCTCGTCCTCCTGACGGACGTTGACGGCCTCTACACCGCTCCTCCGGATCACCCGGGATCAAAGTTGATTGAACGCGTGAGTGGGCCCGATGATCTGATGAGCGTTCTCGTCACCGGTGCCGGCTCGCGCGTGGGGACCGGAGGTATGGCCACGAAGGTCCAGGCGGCGATGCTGGCCACGGCCAGCGGCATTGGCGTGCAGCTGGCGTGTGCGGACGATCTGGAGGCAGTCCTGTCGGGCGAACGCGTGGGAACATGGTTTGAACCCTCGCGGCAGCGTCCGGCGTCGCGGCGCCTGTGGATCGCTCACGCCGCCCCCTCACGCGGGGAGCTCATCGTTGACGAGGGCGCGGCCAGGGCGATCACGGAGCGCAAGAAGTCGCTCCTGGTCGCGGGCGTACGAAAGGTGCTCGGCCACTTTGATGCTGGTGATGTCGTCGACGTCGCCTCGCCGACCGGATTGATCGCACGCGGCGTCTGCGGCTACGACTCCGATACGCTTGCCCAGATCGCCGGAGCGAGCATCAACGAGTTGCGGCTGGCGGGCCATGAGCATCCCAGGCCCGCTATTCACCGGGATGATCTGGCCGTGTTGGGCGACGCATTTGGAACCGTCGCACCAGACTGATCGGCTTTGAGCGCGCTTGTATGTCATGATGGCCGGGTGGATACTCCTGCTGATATTTCCCAGGTGACCGATGCCGCACGCGCGGCGGCTCGCGTTCTCGCCAATGCTCCGACACAGCTGAAGAATCGGGGTCTGGAGGCTATTGCGGCGGCGCTGATTGAACGCGCCGACCAGATTCTGGCGGCTAATGCCGAGGACCTGGCGCGTGGCCGCGCCGAGCAGATGAGCGACGGCCTGCTTGACCGCCTCGCGCTGAATACGGATCGTCTCCGGTCGATCGCCGAGGCTGTCCGCGAGATCGTTGCCCTTCCGGACCCAATCGGTCAGGTCGTTCGAGGAGGGCGAACCGAGATCGGCCTGCGGGTCACGCAGGAGCGCGTCCCGCTCGGGGTTGTCGGTATCATCTACGAGGCTCGCCCCAACGTCACCATTGATGCCGCTGCCCTTGCCCTGAAGGCAGGCAACGCCGTGATCCTGCGAGGGGGAAGCGCTGCGCAGGCATCGAATCGCGTCCTCATTGACGTGTGCCGGGACGCCCTGTCCTCCGTTGGCCTGCCCCCGGACGCGATCTCCACGGTGGACCCGTGGGGAAGAGGCGGGGCACGGGCCATGATGCGTGCACGAGGCGCTATCGACGCCCTCATTCCCCGAGGTGGAGCGGGCCTCATCAATGCGGTGGTCGAGGAGTCTCGAGTGCCCGTCATCGAAACAGGGACCGGTAACTGCCACGTGTACGTGGATGCGTCGGCCGACTTGGAGGCGGCCGAGGCGATCATCATGAACGCGAAGACGCAGCGGGTGGGCGTGTGTAATGCCGCCGAGACGCTGCTCGTCCACGCCGACGTGGCTCCCCGATTCCTCGTTGCGGCGGTGACCAGGCTGACGACCGCCGGCGTGACGATCCACGCGGATGACGCCACCCGCGCCATCATCGCTGGAAACCCCTCCATTGATGCCGACATGATTGTCGAAGCGACCGAGGCCGACTGGGAGACCGAGTACCTCTCGATGGATCTTGCCGTGGGCGTCGTTGCGAGCGTCGATGAGGCGGTTGAACATATTCGCCGGTACTCCTCCGGACACACGGAGGGGATCGTCGCCAGCGATGTGCGCACCATCGCGGCGTTCCGGTCGGGCGTTGATGCTGCCGCAATCGCGATTAACGCCTCTACTCGCTTCACGGACGGAGGCCAACTCGGCCTCGGCGCCGAGGTGGGGATCTCGACGCAGAAGCTTCACGCGCGCGGACCGATGGGGCTCGGTGAACTCACGACAACCACGTGGGTCTACGAGGGCGATGGAACGATCCGACCGTGACGGCACAGGCCAGCGACCAGGCCGCGACCGGGCGGTCCGAGCAGATCGAGAAGACCACGGAGGCAACTGCTGGGGCGACTGCGGCGCCGGCCTCGCCCCAGAATCCGCCGCGCGCGCTGCGCAGGCGGCGAGCGATTGGGATCATGGGCGGAACCTTCGACCCGATTCACCACGGGCACCTCGTTGCCGCCTCGGAGGTCATGGACGTCTACGGTCTCGATCAGGTGGTCTTCGTTCCGGCCGCTGTGCAGCCCTTCAAGGCGAGCCGACGTGTGACGTCGGCGGAGCACCGCTACCTGATGACGGTGATTGCCACGGCCTCCAATCCGCGCTTTGCCGTCTCGCGCGTGGATATCGACCGCGGGGGGACGACCTACACGATTGATACCCTGGCCGATCTAGCGCAGGAGTATCCGGACTCGGACTTCTATTTCATCACCGGCGCGGACGCGCTGGCGCAGATCGCGCAGTGGAAGGACGCTGATAAGCTCTTCGAGCAGGCTCACTTCATCGGCGTGACCCGTCCCGGTCACAACCTCTCCGATCCGGGGCTTCCGCGCGAGTCCGTGTCCCTGCTGGAGGTGCCCGCGATGGCGATCTCTTCCACCGACTGTCGCTCTCGCGTCGAGGACGGCAAGCCCGTGTGGTATTTGGTCCCCGACGGAGTCGTCCAATACATCAACAAGTACGGCCTGTACCGGTCCTGAGATTCAAGGAGAAACGTGACTCTTCCCGACGCCACCTCGCAGTTGGCTTCCCTCGCCTCGCGCGCCGCGGATGATCGCGGCGGTCTGAACCCGGTCCTGGTGGATGTGACGAGCAAGCTGGCGCTGGCGGATGCGTTTGTCGTTGTCTCCGCTCCGACGCAGCGTCAGGTGCGGGCAATCGCCGAGGACATCATGGACCGCGTGTGGGAAGACTACGGACGGCGCCCCACCCACATTGAGGGCCGCGCGGAGGGAACGTGGGTGCTCCTGGACTACTCGGAGCTCCTCGTGCACGTTCTGCTGGAGGAGGAACGAGAGTTCTACGCGATCGAACGCCTGTGGGGGGATTGCCCCGCAGTGCCGATTGGCGTCGACACGGACGAGGCGCGGGCGGCAGCCGCCAAGCGTGCCGCCGCGCACGGTGTTGAGGAGTCGGTGTGAGCGCCTCGAGGATCGTCCTGCTGCGCCACGGCCAGACTGACTTCAACCTGCAGCGGCGTTTTCAGGGGCGTATTGACATGCCCTTGAACGAGGCCGGGCGAGGACAGGCTGCCGGTGCCGCTGGCGTCCTCGTGAGTCGCCTGTGCGAGCCCAGCGCCGAGGTGGGCATGTTCGCTTCCGCGCCGCGTCGCTCCTACGACGATGGGGGAGTGCGCCTGGTGAGCTCGCCGCTGGGCAGGGCTCTCGACACGGCGAGGATCGTTGCTCGTGTCTTTGAGATCGCGGGCTATCCGTGCGATGGTCCCCGCATCGATGAGCGGCTCACCGAGCGCTTCTACGGGCGTTTCGAGGGCAAGACATACGAGGAGATTGACGCGCAAGAGCCGCAGGCATCGCGGCAATATCGGGTGAGCGGAGAGAGCGAGGAGGCCCAGGTGGAGCGTTCCGAGGTCGTGGGGGCTCGCGTGCGCGAAGCGGTCCTGGAGGCTGCGGGCGATTGCGGCGGGGATCAGTCGTTGATCGTGGTCTCTCACGGCGCGGCAATTGCCCGGGGGATCGTGTCTCTGCTGGGCTTGGATCCGGCGGTCTTCAACGGGTTGCGCGGGGTGGATAACTGCCACTGGTCGGAGCTTGTTCCCGTGGGAGAGTCGAGTGTCAAGAGTGCTGCTCGTTGCGGATGGCGGCTCGCCTCGCACAACATCGGATCTCGGGAGGACATCTTGGGCGCGTAGGCGTGCGGCGGCCTTGCGCGCCGTGCGTGTGACGAGCGGCACTGGATGTGCGTTTGCCTTTCTCTCAAAGCGTCCGCTATCATTTATGAGGTCGCCACGGCGACGAAGCAAATACGGGGCTATGGCGCAGTTGGTAGCGCGCTTCCATGGCATGGAAGAGGTCGGGGGTTCGAATCCCCCTAGCTCCACAGATGGGCCGATACTCACCTTGTGAGTGTCGGTCTTTTGTGTGCCCGATGCTGTGGTGGGGCATGGGTCGTTTCATGGTGGTCAGCCGCGCGCCACCGCAGATAACGTTTTGGTATCGACATGTGGGATGAGCATCTTCTGTCAATCTGAAAAAGCATTGAAACTACGTAGGTTTTTGCGTAAATGGTTGTCAAGTCGAGTTTGAAGATATGCGTACCGCGTGGAAAAATTTGTCTGTCTCTGTTTCATAGTGTTAGGCCGGTACTCAATGTCGTTCCAGCTCACTCGCACGCACACGTCGGTTGTCTTGGCGGCCACCACGATCGCTGCGTCTCTCGTCGTCATTCCCTCCCTGGCTGAGGGAACCGGTTCCTCCGACGATTCCTTCTGCTCCGCCCTGGTCGGCGCCCAGGGGCGCATCAGCGACGAATACAATCCCGTGCTGGCGCGCTATGCTGCGGCGGCCGAGGGGAAGGCGGCGTCCTTTGCGGCCGATCCCGCCCGAGAGGCCCAGCTGCGACGTGCGCTGTCGGACGCGCAGGCGGCCCTCGAGTCCGCCAAGGCGGGTGCGAACCAGCCCAATCCCTCGGTCGGGGATGCTCCCGCTCGTGAGGCCGCGCCTGAGCGGGGCCTCGACTGGGTCGACTGGTCGAAGGTGGATGATGCGACGCAGGTGCGCATCATCGAGGCGCTCATCGTGCAGAAGATGAACGTCTATCGCGCCAACGCTGGGCTCCCCGAGCTGGTTGTCTCCGATACGGTGACTCTCGATGCTCGCGCCTGGAGCCAGCACATGTCCGATACCGACGACTTCAACCACGATCCGGACTACAAGTTCCTGGGTGTCGGCAAGCTCGACGGGGGAGACACCACCTACGCCGGTGAGAACATCGCCTACAACCACCGTGAGAACTTCGGCGACAAGTGGGGCGCGTACGGTACCTCGAAGAATCCGATGCAGGCCGCGGATGCGCTTTTCGAGCAGTGGAAGAACTCTCCGGGTCACGACAAGAACATGCTCGCTCAGAACAACGTCGTGGGCGTTGGAGTTCACATTGCCAAGCACGGTCAGTACACCCGTATCTACGGCACCCAGAAGTTCTACGGTCTCAGTGGAGGGACGCCCAACGCGGCGCGCTTCCATACGACCGGTGACGTGGCAGGCGCCTACGGTTTCGACAGCGGCGCCTTCCGGGCCAACAACACCAACTACGTGTCCGGGCTCGCCGGTTCGGGCGAGGAGCAGCGCGCCAACTCGTGGCAGAACAAGGTCGGCGCGCTACCGGGCAGCGTGCTTCCCGTGGCCCTGACTGACATGCCTGCCAAGGCGGGATCTGAGGGGGCAGGGGCTGCGACGCCAGCCCCTGAGGGGAGCGCGGCCTCGGTCGATGCCTCCCGTGCCCTCGCTGACGCTCAGGCCGCAGTAGATCGCGCACAGGCCGAACTGGACGCCTACCTGGCCACCTCCGCGGGCGAGCAAACGTCGGCGAACCTTGCCGACATCGATGCGCAGCTCGATCGCGTTGCGGACGCCATTGCCTCGGCCACCACGGTCCATCCCGAAAAAGACGGTGGCGTGACCGTGCGTGGCGACGGGCATGCGGGTCGCTACCTGACGGCAAACGAGTATCGCGACGCCCTGACGAGCTGCACGACGATCACGGTCAGCCCCAAATCGTCCGCGCCCGCCTCGCCCAGCGAGGGAAGCGGTGTGGCCGCCGATCCCTCGGTGGGACAACCCGCTCCCGCGCCGAGCGCTTCCGCTGATCCTGGCGCGCCGGCTGCTTCTTCCCCTTCCGAGCCCGCCGCCCCGAGCGTTCCCTCCGCTGCCGGGGACGGAGGGAACACTGCGAGCGCGCCAGGCTCTTCGAACGGCTCCGAGCCAGTGCACGCTCGCACGAGCATTTCGTCCTCGGCGAGCCCGGCTGCGGTCGGATCTTCCGATGCGCCGTCGGCCTCCGAGGCGAGGAAACCCTCCCAGGCTCGTGCGCATGTGATTGCTGCGACGGGATCCTCAGCCCTGTGGGTTGGGGTTGGGGCTGTGGCCGTCCTGGTTGCCGGAGCAGGTGCCGTCGTGGCTTCCCGTCGAGCCAAGCGATAACATGAGCGGTCGGGCCGACGGGTCCGATCAGCGCCCCGCCGACATTGTGCATCGTCGGCGGGGCGCTGCGTTCCTGTGCGTGCGCACGCGTGTTGCCCGTTGGGGCTCGTTGTCCTGTGTCCGGACCTGCGCCCTGTTGGGGCCGGGCTTGTTCTCATGCCCGAGGCGCGGGTGGTCAACCGATGTGTCGAACCGAGGGATGCCGGTGAGTGAGGTGCTCTCTGTGTTTGACGCGCGCTCGTTGGTTACGATGATCTGAGGGTAAGGGGTTTCATTGTGCCCGGGAATTGCGGGAAAAGGCAGGGATGCGCGGGGTTGGCGTCGCTGGTGAGCCTCTTGTCAGGAGGGGCTTGCTTATCGACAAACTCTAGTATATACTAAGTAATGCATTACGCGGAAGTGTCATGAGGCTGCTTCGCTACGTTTTGAAGCAACACAGCTCGTTGCCTTCCAACCAACCATCACGAGAGGACTAGCTATGCGTCCCACTAATGCACGCAAGTTTATGATTGCGGCCCTGAGTGCTGCTGCCATTGTCGCCGGATCTGTCGTTCCCGCCTACGCGGTCGGCGAGCCCACCGAGGGTGCTGCCGCCGATAACGGTGCGGTCGCTGCCGAAGAGACGCCCGTCGCCGACGGTGCCGCCGAGGAAGGCCCGGCCGCCGACGGTGCCGCCACCGAAGATCCCGCTGACGAGGGTGACGACTCCGATGCTCCCGCCGCCTCCTGGAAGCAGGATTCCGTCGGCTGGTGGTTCGACCTCGGTGACGGCACGTACGCTATGAACGAGCAGGTCGAGATTGATGACAAGATCTACCGCTTCGACAGCCGCGGATACATGGTCACCGGCTGGTACAACCAGGAAGGCTCCTGGGAGTATTACGGTACCTCGGGGGATCAGGCCTTCGGCTGGCACCTGATCGGTGGAACCTGGTACTTCATGGATCCCGATCTGGGAACGATGCAGACCGGGTGGCTCGAAATTGATGGCTCCTGGTACTACATGAACGACTCCGGTGCCATGGTTACCGGCTGGAACGCGATCCACGGCTCCTGGTACTACATGAACGACTCCGGCGCCATGGTCACCGGCTGGAACATGATTCGCGGCTCCTGGTACTACATGAACGACAATGGTGCGATGCTGGACGGATGGGTCAAGGACGGCGAGCACTGGTACTACATGGACGCCTCCGGCGCCATGGTCACCGGCACCCGCTGGATCAACGGCGAACGCCACTGGTTCTACGGCAACGGTGTCTGGTGGGGCCTCTACCAGTGAGCGAGTGCTGCGGGTGAGGGAGTTCTCGCCACCGACAGCTTTGATACACGCGCGTGCCGACCTCGTCGCAACGAGGTCGGCACGCGTCGTACGGGAGACCGGGCGAGATTTTGACGCTGTAGCTTGGAAAGGATCTTCTCGGGCTGTACGCGAGGGGGCGCGACCATGCGGCCGCGCCCCCTCCTCACGCTTTGATGATGCGCCTACTCGGCGTCCACCGCCTGGTTGGCGATCTGGCGCTCGCACACGTCAATGTGCTCGCGCACGATGCGGATCAGCCCCGCCGACGCGTCCGCGTGCTCGTCGATCCACGACTTGCCGGCGGCGACCACGTCAACCTCGGGCAGGTAGCCCGCAAGGGCGCTCGGGAAGAGCAGCGTCGTGAGATCCTCGGCCGTGTGGAAGGTGAAGGTCTCCCAGATGCCGACAAGCGAGTCGAAGTACTCGCCCACGTAGGAAGCGTACGCGGACGGAGTCGTGCGAGCCTGCGCCCAGAAGCCCGAAATCATCGCCCAGCGGGTGTCATTGGGAATCGAGGTATCGGTCAGGACCTTGTCCCACACGTCTGCCTTGATCCACTCCCCGGCGCGCGCCGCGCGTGCGGCGGCCGCGTTCTGACGACCGGTCATCGTGTCGTCACTGGCCTCGAGTGCGGCAATGTCCTCCTCGGTGGCGGCGCCGCCGCGCACGAGCGCGACGAGCAGGCTCCACTTGAGGTCAACGTCCAGGTCGAGACCGTCCAGCGTCTGGGTGCCGTCGTAGAGTGCTCGGATGGCATCGAGCTGCTCGCTGCTGGTTGCGTTGCGCGCGGCAGCGGCGACGAGCATGCGCTGGGCGTCCGAGCCCGAAGCTGCGGTGCGGGCCAGGAGAAGCAGGCGACGGCCGGTGTCCTCCGAGGCCTCCTCGCGGCCCTCCGGGGCGACGAAGGTGCGCACCGCCTCGTCAATGTGGCGCAGAGTCAGCGTCAGCAGGCTCATGTTGTCCTCGACGGGGATCGAGGTCAGCGCCAGGTTGAGGTAGTCGCGGGCCTTCATTTCGCCGTCGCGGGTCATGTCCCAGGCGGCGGCCATGACGACCCCGCGCGTGAGTGAATCCGTGAACTTCGTGATGTTCGCGATCGCAAAAGCCAGGGAATCGGCGTCCAAGCGGACCTTCGCGTAACCCAAATCACCGTCGTTGACGAGGATGAAATCAGGGCGAGGCAGGCCGACCGCGGCCTCGACAACCGTCGACGCGCCGTCAACGTCGAGCTCTTCGCGGAAAGCTCGAGTGAGCGTGTCCTCGTCGGACAGGCTATAGCCGGCCACGCCAAGGCGATGGGGGCGCAGAGACGCTCCCTGCGAGAACGCCTCCTGCGTGATCTCCAGGCGCTCGATCGTTCCGTCTGGCGCCGCGGTGACCACGGGGCGCACAAGCGTGACGCCCGCTTCCTCGAGCCACACCTTCGACCAGGACTCCAGGTCGCGACCCGATGCGGACGCCAGCTCGGAGAGGAGGTCATCCAGGGTGGCATTGGCGTAGGAGTGCTTGGTGAGATACTCGTGCAGGCCGGCGAAGAACGCGTCGCGTCCCACGTAGGAGACGAGCTGGCGCAACACCGAGGCTCCCTTGGCGTAGGTGATGCCATCGAAGTTCACCTCAACGTCGGCCAGGTCACGGATCTCGGCGGTGATCGGGTGAGTAGTGGGCAGCTGGTCCTGCTTGAGGCCCCAGTCCTTGCGGACCATGAACCCGGTCCAGCCCTCGGTGTACTTGGTGGCCTCGGCCAGCGCCAGGTGGCTCATGAACTCGGCGAAAGACTCGTTGAGCCACAGGTCGTTCCACCACTTCATGGTGACCAGGTCGCCGAACCACATGTGCGCCAGCTCGTGAAGAATCGTGTTGGCGCGCGCCTCCATCTGTGCCTCCGTCGGGCGCGTACGGAACACGTAGGCGTCGCGGAAGGTCACGCACCCGGCGTTCTCCATCGCACCGGCGTTGTACTCGGGAACGAAGATCTGGTCGTACTTGGTGAAGGGGTAGGCGATGCCGTAGGCGCCTTCGAAGAACTCAAAGCCGCGACGGGTGATGTCCAGGATCTCGTCGGCGTCAAGATGGTCAACGATGGACGCGCGCGCGTAGACGCCCAGATCGATGGTGCGTCCATCGGAGGACGTGAGCGTCGAGGTGGTGCCCTCGTAGGGTCCCGCAACGATTGCGGTGATGTAGGTCGACATCTTCTCCGTGGTCGCGAAGCGGTACGTCCAGCTCTCGCCCTCCTCCTCAGGGGAGGGCGTGGGGGCGTTGGAGAACACCTTCCACCCCTTGGGTGCCTTAACGGTCAGCGTGAACGTGGACTTCAGGTCCGGCTGCTCGAAGGTCGTGTAGACGCGGCGCGCGTCCGGGACCTCGAACTGGGAGTAGGTGTAGGCCTGGCCATCAGCCGGGTCAACGAATCGGTGGAGTCCCTCGCCCGTGTGCATGTACTGGCACGAGGCATCGACCTCGAGGACGTTGTGCTCCTGAAGGTCCTCAAGCGCAATGCGGTTGTCCTGGTGGGCCGAGAACGGGTCGAGGGCATTGCCGTTGAGCGTGATGGAGTGGACGTTGTTGGACACCAGGTCCGCGAACGTGGAGGAGCCTTCGCGCGCGTCGAACTCGATGCGGGTGAATGAACCGAAGTCGGTGTCTCCGCGCGTGAGGTCCAGGGAGATCTCGTAGCGGGTCACAGAGGAGATGATCGAGGCTCGCTCGGTCGCTTCCTCGCGAGTCAGGTTCAGGCCTGGCATGGGTTGCCTTTCCGTCGAAGGAATGAGAGCGCTGTCGCGCTCAACATTCCTATGTTGTCATGTGTTCTCGGTGATTGCGCAAGGCGCGCCACGTAATGTCGGCTGCCCCACTCTTTTACCAGATGGTAACGCGAAGCGAAGGGTCGAGCCACATCTGGTCGTCGGCTCGCACGTCGAAGGCCTCGGCGAAGGCATCGAGGTTGCGCAGCACCTGGTTGCAGCGAAATTCAGCGGGAGAGTGGGGATCAACGGCGAGCATCTGGCGGGCGAACTGGGGGCGGGTGGCGGTCCTCCACGCGCGCGCCCACGCGTAGAAGAAGCGTTGAGGCCCGGTCAGGCCGTCGATGACGGGCGCGTCCGAGGGGGTGAGGCCGCGCTCGGCCAGCGTCGCCGCCCACGCCTTCCACGCAATGGTGAGCCCGCCCAGGTCGCCGATGTTCTCGCCGATCGTGAGCGCGCCATTGACGTGGGGGATGGGGCCGGTGGAGTCATCGCGCTGCGCCTCCGTTTCCTCGGAAGACTCGGGGAGGAGGATGGCCGGCGTGAGGGCATCGTATTGCTCGATGAGTGCGCGGGTGCGCTCCTCGAAAGCCTCCCGGTCCGCGTCGGTCCACCAGTTCGACAGGTTTCCCTCGCCGTCGTAGCGCGAGCCCTGGTCGTCAAAGCCGTGCCCGATCTCGTGGCCGATGACGGCGCCGATCGCCCCGAAGTTGACGGCGTCGTCTGCCTGCGGATCGAAGAATGGGGGTTGGAGGATGGCGGCGGGGAAGACGATCTCGTTCTGAGTGGGGTTGTAGTAGGCGTTGACTGTCTGCGGAGTCATGTACCACTCGTCGCGATCGACCGGCCCGGCGAGCTTTGCCCACTCCCGGTCGGTCGTGTGCGCGCTGGCAGCGCGCACGTTGTCCACGAGCGAGGCGTTGGGGTCCAGGTGCAGCGTCGAGTAGTCGCGCCACGTGACGGGATAGCCGATCTTGGGGTTGAAGGTCGCGAGCTTTGCTAGTGCCCTGTCCTTCGTCTCTTCGCTCATCCACTCGAGGCTGCGAATGGACTCCCCGTAGGCATCGAGGAGGCGACGCACCAGCGCATCCATCGCGTCCTTCGCGGCCGGCGGGAAGTGGCGAGCGACCCACGCTCGACCCATGGCCTCGCCCAGGTACGCCTCGATGACGCCCAGGGCGCGCTTCCAGCGCGGACGCAGCTCCTGTGTGCCCGACAGCGTGCGGCCGTGGAAGTCAAAGTTCTCCTCGACAAAGTCGCGTGACAGCAGGGAGGCTCGCGCGTCGATGACCGATGCCCGCAGCCACTCTTTCAGGGTGTCCAGGTCCGTGTGCGCCCAGACGTTGGCTGCCCCCCTCAGGTAGTCGGGTTGATCGACGTTGACGACGAGGCCATCGCACGGCATGTGCGATCCGCGTGCCCAGGCCTCCCAATCGAAACCGGGGGCGAGCGAGGGGAGCTGTGCCCACGGGGTCGGATTGTCCGACAGGAGAGGGTTGCGGTTGGACACCGAGTCGCGATGGTGCGAGGCCAACGCGGTCTCGAGGGCCATGATCCGAGCCGAGGCGTCCTCGGCATCGGAGCATCCGGCCAGAGCCAAGAGCCTGGCAGTGTGAGCGACGTACGCCTCGCGGATGGGAGCGTAGTCCTCCTGTCGGTAGTAGGCCTCGTCGGGCAGGCCGATGCCGGACTGAACGAGGGAGACCATGTAGCGAGACGAGTCGTGGGGGTTCGTGCCGACGTACGCCCCGACGAGTCCGCCGACGCCTTCGCGCATCAAGGCCCCCATGGTCTGGGCCAGCTCCTCGCGACACGTGCACGCGTCGATGGCAGCGAGCTCGGCTCGCAGGGGAGCCGCCCCCGCGGCGTCGATTGCCTCCTCGCCGAGGAACTGGGTCCACAGGGTCGCGATGCGCGCAGCGTCGGGATCCTTCAGGGCGCCGGAGGCGGCGTCCTGGGCGATGTCGCGGGCGTACTTCTCGGAGGCGTCGCGCAGCGCGTGGAAGGCCCCGTCCATCGGACGATCCGCCGGGATCGTGTGGGTCGCGAGCCAGGTGCCGTTGACGTGACGGTAGAAGTCGTCCTGGGGGCGCACGGTGGTGTCGATGTTCGCGGTCTCGAGGACTCTGGCCAGCAGTGTGTTCGTCATGCCTTAACTGTAGGGGGAGGGAGGCGATTGGCGCTGAGGCACCGTTGCGCGCGGTCGCGGACGAGCCATTTACGTGACGGTGATGGGTCGTTATTCCTCGCGCTGCCCGGCAATTGTCGAGGTCAGTGCGGATGTGTGTCAGGCGTCGAGCGGTCCTGCACATCTGTGCATCCTTGTGTGTGCATTCGTGCAACGCGCCTGTGGTGGAGCATGATGTATGTAGCACAGGTGCACAGCCTCAACCTCATGATGACGTGAAGGGAATGAACGGTGAAGACACTTCGCACTGACGTGTGCGTCATCGGTGGCGGATCCACCGGCGCCGGAGTAGTCCGCGACGTCGCGATGCGCGGCTTCTCCGTAGTCCTCGTTGACCGGGCAGACATCGCCCAGGGGACCTCGGGTCGCTTCCACGGCCTCCTCCACTCGGGCGCCCGCTACATCGCCTCCGACCCCGAGTCGGCCACCGAATGCGCCGAAGAAAATGAGATCGTCAAGCGCATCAACTCCAACGCTATCGAGGCCACGGGAGGCCTCTTCGTGACGACCGCCTACGACGAGGAAGACTACGCGGACCAGTTCCTCGCCCGCGCCGCCGCCGCGAAGGTTCCCGCCGCCGAGATCTCCGTCGCCGAAGCGCTCAAGCGCGAACCTCGGCTAGACCCGCGCATCAAGCGGGCGTTTGCGGTGGAGGACGGGACCGTCGATGGATGGCAGATGGTGTGGGGAGCGATCCGCTCCGCGCAAGCCTACGGCGCTCACGTCCTGACCTACCATCGCGTGACCTCCATCGAACGCGACGGCGATCGCGTTGCCGCGGTCATCGTACGCGACGAGAGGGCGGGCGAAGATCTGCGCATCGAGTGCGGCTTTGTCCTCAACTGCGGCGGCCCGTGGGCGGGACAGATTGCCGCGATGGCCCAGTGCCACGGCGTCGATGTCGTCCCCGGAGCGGGCATCATGATCGCCATGAACCACCGCCTCAGCCACTCGGTTCTCAACCGGTGCATCTGGCCCGCCGACGGCGACATCCTGGTGCCAGATCACACGGTGTGCATCATCGGCACCACCGACCTGAAGGCCGAGGACCCGGATCGGCTCTCCATCCCCGCCGACCAGGTCCAGCAGATGCTCGATTCCGGCGAGGCCATGGTGCCCGGATTCCGTAAGGCTCGCGCGGTGCACGCCTGGGCGGGCGCGCGCCCCCTCATCAAAGACTCGCGGGTCTCCGACACCGACACCCGTCACATGGCCCGCGGCATGAGCATCATCGACCACAACACCCGCGACGGCATCTACGGGATGCTCACGATCGCCGGTGGCAAGCTCACCACCTACCGGCTCATGGCCGAACGCATCGTCGACATCATGTGCGCCGAGATGGGGGAGCAGCGCCCCTGCACGACGGCCACCGAGGCCGTCCCGCCCGCCAAGGAAGCCCGCCTCTACACGATCGGCCACCGCCTCGACAACGTGGAATCACGCAACGAGGGTCCCTCCCACGAGCAGATCATCTGCGAGTGCGAGATGGCCACCCGAAGCATGCTCGAGAAGGTCATGGACACCCTGCCCAAGGGGCAACTGGACGACGTGCGACGCCAGATGCGGCTCGGGATGGGCCCCTGTCAGGGAGGCTTCTGCTCCCAGCGGGCCGCCGGCATCGCACATGAGCGCGGAGATATCGACTCGATGCGCGCCAACGCGCTCCTTCGCCTCTTCCTCAAGAACCGCTGGATAGGCCTGTGGCCCATCCTGTACGGCAAGCAGGCCAGGCAGGCCGCGTTGGATGCCTGGATTCACGAGGGCACGCTCGACGTCGAGCACCTGCCCGTCCCGAAGCAGGAGGTCCTCCGATGAGAGACGTCGTCGTGATCGGCGCAGGCATGGCCGGACTGGCCGCCGCGATCAAAGCCGCCGACGCAGGCCTGAGCGTCACCCTCATCTCCAAGGGAGTGGGGGGCATCCAGCTGGGTGCGGGCACCGTCGACATCCTCGGATACGGTCCCGACCCGATCGAGCGTCCCCTCGATGCACTTGCCGCGCATGTGGCCTCCCGCCCCACCCACCCCTACGCTCACCTCAGCCCCGAGCGCGTGGGTTCTGCCGTCGCATGGCTGCGCGACACCGTCGGCCCCGACGCCCTCGTCGGCGACGAAAACCGCAACGTGCGTATCCCCACCGGCGTCGGAGCGCTGCGCCCGACCTGCCTCATCCCCCCCTCCATGGAGGCCGGCATCCCCCGAGCGGGCGCGCGCTACGCCATCGTGGGGCTGGCGCGATTCAAGGACTTCTACCCCGGCCTCGTCGCCGAAAACATCTCGAGGCAGGCCGGTCCGGACTCTCAGCTCATCCGGGCGCGCGCCCTCAGCGTCGACTACGTTGCCCGCGACGGGGAGATCGACTCCACGGGCACCACCCACGCCCGAAGCCTCGACCACGAGGAGAACCGGGCTCGCCTGGCGGACCAGATCCGCCCCCTCCTGGACGATGCCGAGATCGTGGGCCTGCCGGCAGTGCTCGGCCTCGAGGACCCCAGCGCCTGGCGTGACCTGGCCGACAAGCTCGGCCACCCCGTCTTCGAAATCCCGATTCAACCCCCGAGCGTGCCGGGCATGCGACTGAACGCGCGCCTGAGCCGCCTCGCCTCGAGCAAAGCCCGCGTCATCGCGGGGTCCCCCATCACCGCGGTCCACACCAACCACGGACGGGTCGAGGCGGTCGAGTACGCCAGCGCGGGGCGCCCCACCACAGTTCCGACTCGCTCCCTGATCCTGGCGGCGGGAGGCTTCGAATCGGGCGCCCTCGACGTGGACTCCTACGGCACCGTGCGCGAGACCATCTGCGGCCTTCCCGTCATGGGCGCCCAGGGCCAGCTCCTGCATGCAGACTTCTGGGGAGAGGACCAGCCCCTCTTCCTGTCCGGCTTGGCCGTCAACGACTCGATGCGCGTCCTTGGCGCCGACTCCACGCCGGTCTACACCAACCTGTACGCGGCTGGCGGAAACCTAGCGGGAGCCACCCGCTGGCGCGAAAAGAGCGGCGAAGGAATCGCGCTGGCCAGCGCGCTCGCGGCAGTCGAGACGATCGTGGAGGAACTCTCATGACCCTGGAGATGTCAACGCTGATGGGCACAAGCGTCCACGAGGGTGACGTTTTGTCCCTCACGGGGGACGCTGCACTGCGAGCCAGCCTGGACGCGTGCGTCAAGTGCACGATCTGCGAGACGCAGTGCCCCGTCATGCGCGTCACCGATCTCTTCGGCGGCCCCAAATACTCCGGCCCGCAGGCCGAACGCTTCCGCAAGGACGGACAGATGGTGGACAAGTCCATCGACTACTGCTCCTCGTGCGGCACCTGCACGCTCGTGTGCCCGCAGGGAGTGAAGGTCACGGAACTCATCCACCACAGGCGCACCGCCATGAAGGAAGCCCACGGCATCCCGATGCGCGACCGTCTCATCGGACGCACGTCGCTGATCGGAACCATGATGACCCCCGTGGCGCCAATCGCGAACTGGGCGCTGGACGTTCAACCGATCCGCATGGCCATGGAAGCCATCATTGGAGTGCACCGCGCCGCACCGATGCCGCGCGCCTACGGACGAACCTTCGAATCCTGGTTCAAGAAGCACACGCCGCTGCCGACCTCTGGCACTCGCGGTCAGGTCATCTTCTTCCACGGGTGCGCCGGCCAGTACTTCGAGGTCGAGACCTCCATCCACTCGGTTCTTGTGCTCGAGCACCTCGGCTACGAGGTCCTCGTCCCCAAGCACGGCTGCTGCGGTCTGGCCCTGCAGTCCAATGGCCTGTACGACGACGCGCGCAAGTACGTCTCCAAGCTGACGAGAGACCTGCGCAGCGTCAACCGGGATGCACCCATCATCTCGGCGTCGGGGTCCTGCGGCGGGATGCTCCGCCACGAGGCCCACGAGATCCTGGAAATGGACACTGTCGAACTGCGCGACGTGGGCTCACGCACGTGGGACATCTGCGAGTTTCTGCTCCACCTGTACGATCAGGGCGAGCTGGACACGGACTTCCAGCGCATTGACGTCACCATTCCCTACCACGCTCCCTGCCAACTCAAGTCCCAGGGCATGGGCAAGCCCGCGATCGAGCTGATGAGCCTCATTCCCGGAGTCACCGTCAAGGACTCTGAGCAGCCCTGCTGCGGGATCGCCGGAACCTACGGGATGAAGAAGGAGAAGTACGCGATCGCCCAAGCGGTGGGTGCTCCCGTCTTCGACTTCATCAAGCAGGTCAACGCCGAGCTGGCGGCCTGCGACACGGAGACCTGCCGCTGGCAGCTGCGCACCGCAACGGGCGCGAACGTCGTTCACCCGATCTGGCTCATTCATAAGGCCTACGGCCTGCCCAACGGCTGAGGGCGAGTTGGCTTCCCCGGGCGCACGATAACGTGCATCCGGGGATACACTTGCAACCCATGAGCAACTCTCGCCGCGTCGTCGTCACAGGAGCCTCCACCGGAATCGGGCAGGCGACCGCCCGCCTCTTGGCAACGCGGGGCTGGAGGGTCGTGGCTGTGGCCCGGCGCCGCGAGCGCCTCGAAGCCCTCGCCACGGAGATCGGCTGCGAGTATTGGGCGGCGGATCTCACCGACGAAGCGCAGGTGGAGGAGCTGGCCGCCCATGTCCTGGACCGCGGGCACGTGGACGCCTTGGTCAACAACGCCGGAGGAGCCATCGGCGTTGACCCGGTTGCCGAGGCCGATCCCACCGCGTGGAGCGCGATGTTCGAGCGCAACGTGCTCACCGCGCTGCAGTGCACGCGCGCATTCCTGCCGACGATGCGCGCCAGGGGAGGGGACGTCGTCTTCCTGACCTCGACCGCCGCCCACGACACCTACCCGGGAGGCGGCGGCTACGTCGCCGCCAAGCACGCCGAGCGCGTCATCGCCAACACGCTGCGGCGCGAGCTCGTGGGTGAACCCGTGCGCGTCATCGAGATCGCCCCCGGAATGGTGCGCACCGAGGAGTTCTCCCTCAACCGACTCGGCTCTCGGGAAGCAGCCGACCGGGTCTACGAGGGGGGCGCGGAGCCGCTCGTTGCCGAGGACATCGCGGAAGCAATCGTGTGGACGCTGGAGCGGCCCCGCCACGTCAACATCGACTCAATGATCGTGCGTCCGCTCGCGCAGGCGACGAACACCGTCGTGGCCAGAACCTCGCCCCGAGCGTAGGAAGACCGTCCTCGTCGCTGAGGTGCCCCCACCGCCGAGGAAGGACCCGCGCGAGGCGCGCCTCGCCGCTTTCACGGGAAGAGCACAGGAGGGACACAACGCTCCCATACCGCGCGGTCCTATCGTCAGCGTTGAGACAACCACGTATCAGCAGAAAGGAGCTTGCCCGTGACGGACGAGCGCAAGAATCAGGCCGGCGAGTCCGAGCGCACCTCGATCCTGCCCCAGGCGGATGATCTGAGAGCGGATCGCACCGAGGAACTGCCGGCGAGCACGCCCCTCAACGAGACGACGCAGATGCCCGCCGCGCACGCCGATCCGGTTCCGGCGTACCGTGCGCCCACCGAAGAGAGCGCCCGGGGGCGCGAGCCGGAGGCGCGGGGCGACGGCCAGGCGCAGGAGGGGAGAGCTCCCTGGATCAAACGAGTCCTGGTAGCGGTGGTTGCCGTGGCTCTCCTGTCCGTGGGCTTCGGGGCAGGCATGATCACCCACGCGTCCATCGTCGGAGACGGCCAGGACTACTACGACCAGGGGTACCAGGACGGGTACTTCGACCGCGGTGACGAGGAAGACGAGGAATGGGAGTCCGATGAGAACGGCGGTCCGGGCCAGGACGAACGAGGCCCGGGCTCCTCGGGCGAGGACCCGGCCCAAGGCGACAACCAGGACACCCGCCCCGGCCCTCCCGGTCGCGATCGTTCGGGTGGCGCTTCGGGCCCCCGCGACGGCCACAGTACCCAGGGCGACGAGGACCCCTCGGCGCACGGCAACGCGAGCAACTAGGGCGAGCGGGCGCGCGAGACACGGCGTCTCGCACGCCCGCTCACGAGAGCGTGGCCACCAGCGTGGAGAGGGCCACGCCGACCAAGAGGGCCGCGAACACGAGGCCGAGAACCCTGTTGGGTACCCGCGTCGTCACCCTCGCGCCGACGATGCCCCCAGCCATGGACGCCGCGGTGAACAGCGCGACCATGACCCCTGCCTCGGCGGTGATCGTGAAGGAGCCGGCGAGCGAGCGCGAGACCACACCGAAAGCGGCCGTGATGACCATGACCAGCAGGGAAGTGGCGGAGGCACGCTTCATCGGATAGCGCAGCGCCAGGTGCAACGCGGGAACGATCGCGAAACCGCCGCCGACTCCGAAGAACCCGGTCAGGAAGCCCGTCGCTGTCGCCAGGACGACGACCCGCACGAGCGCGGAGACCCCCGAGGGGGCGGCCTGGCTGACGGGAGCCTTTGGCAACGACGACACCGGGGAGAGGTGCGAGCGCACCATGAAGAGAGCGACCACACCCAGGAGCGCGCAAAACGAGAGCATGAGGGCGGACGCGGACACGAGAGGACCCAGGGTGGATCCCGCCCATGTCCCCGCCAGGCCCGCCAGGGCAAAAAGGCTGCCCTCGCGCCACGCAACGTCGGTGCCGCGAGCGCGCATCGCCAACGACACGGCGGCCGTGAGCCCCACGATGATCAGCGACAGGCCCGTCGCCTGGTGGGGGTCCTGCCCGAGGAGGTAGACGAGAATCGGCACCGACAGGATGCCGCCTCCCGCTCCGAGCGAACCGACGACGATGCCGACGAATGCGCCGATGAGGAGCGCCTCAATGATCATTGCTGCTTCCCTGCGGACATGGAGTGCGTGAGTCGAAGCGACGAAGCGACCGTCGGATTCATGATGTCCGAGGCGGGCCTGCCCGCCGAGATGAGCATCCCGATGGCGCGCAGCGCGGGGGTGGAATGCTCGTAGAAAGCGCGGTAGCCCTCGCACAGGTAGTTGTGTGTCCTACCGTCTCGGCGCGCCACGAAGCGATCCTTCGGGCAGCCGCCCCAACACAGCCGCAGGTGGGGGCACGCGCGGCACTCCTCATCCAGGTCAGGCTTGAGGCGCGCGAACTCACGCATCTTCTCGGAGGCGGCGAGGCGGGCGAACGAGGAGGACTCGATCGAGCCGACGAGCCATTCGGGTTCCACCCAGTGGTCGCAGGCATAGACGTCGCCGTTGAACTCCATTGCCATGTTCGCCCCGCACCGGGGGGCGTGCACGCACACCGAGGCAGAACCGAACATGGCCGAGAGCGTCGAGTCCACGTCCTGGATGAACACCTGCCCCACGTCCGATGCCAGCCATTGATCGAACACGTCGCACAGGAAACGACCGTAGGAGCGCGGCGAGGTCGAACGGCTGGTCACGCAGTCCCCGTCCTGGCGATACAGGAGCGCGGAGGTGCCCGAGCGCCAGCCGCGCTCCGCCTGGGCGAGGTCGGCGGCGCGTACACGCTCGACAATGGGGATGAACTGCAGGTAGCGTGCCCCCAGCTCGTCACGGAAATACCGGTAGACCTCCTCGCCGTGGTCTTCGTTGGCAGCGTTGACCGTGCACAGGATGTTTGTCTCCACGCCCGCTTGCGCGAGCAGCTCCCAGCCGCGCACGACCATCGCGTGCGTTCCGCGCCCGCCGCGATTGAGACGATACGCGTCGTGCAGCTCAGCTGGGCCGTCAATGGAAACCCCCACGAGCACGTCGTGGTCGGCGAAGAAACGCGCCCATTCGCGCGTGATCAGAGTGCCGTTCGTCTGCAAGGCGTGGCGCACGCGCTGGGTGGGCCGACGGTGGAGTTCACACAGCTGTACCATCCGCTCAAAGAAGGCGAGCCCCCGAAGGGTCGGTTCGCCGCCCTGCCAGAGCATCGTGACTTCGCCGTCGGGGCTTGAGTCTAAGAACGCACGCACGTAACGCTCCAGGGTCTGCTCCGACATGGTCTGCGCGGCAGCATCATAGAGCAGCTCCTTGGACAGGAAGAAGCAGTACTGGCAATCCAGGTTGCAGGCGGCACCCGTCGGTTTGGTCACCACGGAGAAGGGGATCGATCGGCTCACGGCGCTGCCTTGGCACGACTGTGGGCAGGCGCGGACGAGGCCGACCGGCACTGTGCGCTCAAGCCGTCCGCGGGCGCGGCAGATGTGGGCTCATCCGCCGTGGCGGAATGAGACGCGATGGAAGCGCTGGCCCGGGCGGCACCCAGCGGGCCGAGGGAAGCGCCGACCACGTCGATATCCCACTGCATGACAGGCAGCAGCTCCTTATGCATGCGAGCACTCACGGCTGCCAGTACGGAGGGGAACGCATCCACAATCTCCCCGGCCAAGATGATGGCACCCGGATTGATGAGGAGCGCCGCGCAACCGAGTACGTATCCGATGGCCGCAACTGCACGGTCAAGGCCCTCGCACGCACGCGCATCCTTCGCCAGGACGCGCGAGCGCAGCTGCGCGATGTCACTCACGCCGGCGTGCTCGCACAAAGCGGGCAGCGACGCCACGGTTTCGAGGCACCCGCGTTTGCCGCACACGCAGGGGGAACTACTCGCATTCACCGTCATGTGGCCCAGCTCCCCGGCCAGGCCGCCGGCGCCGCCAACGAGCCTAAAATCAGAGACGACGCAGCCGCCCACGCCTCCCGACAGGCGCAGGTAGATGAATGAGGACATCTGTGTTCCGGCTCCCCACATGGCCTCCGCGAGGGCCGCCATGCGCACGGTGTTGTCAACCACCGGAACCGGGTCCCACCAGCGGCGCGTCACGCGAGTGAGTTCGGCGACCGTCGGGTAGGCGTCGGGCGAGGCCGTGGCGTGACGCCCCATCGGAATGGGGACGCCGACCCCAACCGCGCGCACCGCCGAGGTGTCCACCCCCTGACGGGCGGCGCTCGCGGCCAGCGCCTCGCAGGTCTGCTCGACGCATCCCAGCAGGGATGAAGAAGCGGGAGACACGAGGTGAACGGATGCCAGGACAGCCCCGCTGCGCGAGAGCATGACGCCGGCGCAGGACGTGCGCGTGACGTTCAGCCCGACGCTGTGAACCGCCGTCGCATTGAGGATGAGGAGCTGGGTGGGTCGGCCGCGTCCGGTGGCGCTGGTGCGCGCCGACGAGACCGATCCGTCACGGAGCAACGTGGCGAGTGCGCGTCCCAGGTTCGTGCGGGACGTGTCGAGCGCCTCGCACAGCTGGGAGCGCGTCGCCGGTGCCTTGGCCAGGTGATCGACGATGCGATCCTCCAGGGTGGGAAGGGGGCTGCGCGTAAGGTAGTGCATCTCTCTCCTTCCCACATACGCTGTGTTGATGCCTGCTCGGAGCAATCCGGCCTCGTCGATTGCTTCTATGATACGCGTCACTGCTTGAAGTGTGCTGCGCGTATCGCCTCGGCGGCGGGACGCCGCCGAGGCGCCGCGTCACTCGCTCGTGACCTCGTCGAGGTCGGAGCGCGCGGTATTGACCAGTGGGATGTCGAAGTCCGTCATCGCCGCCATCCACTTCGCGAAGGAGTGGTCCCCGCGCTGGCGCAGTTGCAGGTACAGGTTCGTTGCCAGGTCCCGGCGAATCTCGTCGTAGACCGGCACGGTGTACACGTTGTTCATCTCGGACGGATCCAGACGCAGGTCGTAGAGCTCGTTGATCGACTCCGGGTTGATCACAAGCTTGAAGTCTCTCGTGCGCAGCATGCGCTGCTGGAGAGGGAAATGGTGACCGTGGAACTCGCACACGATGTCCTCGCGCCAGCCTTCCACCTCCTCTCCGCGCGTCAGATCCACGATCGAGCGACCGTCCTCGACGAGGGAGGTGTCCAGGCCGGCGATGTCCAGGACCGTGGCAGGCAGATCGATGAGGGACACGAACGCATCCGAGCGCCCGACCCGTGAAACCCCCGGGATGTGAGCGATGAAGGGGACGTTGTAGATGTCGTCGTACATCATCGGTCCCTTGTCGTTGAGGCGGTGCGAGCCGGTGAACTCCCCGTGATCGGCGCAGAAGAAGACGGCGGTGTCGTCCAGGACGCCGAGCTCGCGCGCCGCGTCCATGATGCGCCCGATCTCGTAGTCGATCATGGCGGTGTAGCCCCAGTAGACCGCGATGAGCTTCTTCCACTGCTCGTTCGAGAAGGAAGACGTCGACCAGTACGTCGCGTAGTTGCTCTGGATCGGGGGCTTGCCGATAAGGGAATCCCCGAAGTTCTCCGGCAGCTCCACGTCGCCTGGATCGATGAGGTCGAACCACTCGTCGGGCAGGAAGTAGGGCAGATGCGGGCCGAAGAAATGGACGTCCAGGCAGAAGGGCTGACCCGAGTCCTTCCAATCAGCCGCGTACTCGCGTAGCTTGTCGATCGCGCGGTCGGCCAGGAAGCGCTCGAAGGTGGCCTCCTCGGGTTGCTCAAGGCGCGCCGCGATGATGTGCCCGGGCCGTCCTCCGGGAAGCGTGCCGCGCCACAGGTCGTGGGCGCGCACGGGAGGGAGGCCGTTGGCTTCCAGCCACGCCACGTACTTGTCGTTGGCCACGGGGTTTTCGGCGCCCCAGTAGGTGTCGTCGTCGGCGCCGAACTTATCGGGCAGGTTGTATCCGCAGTGATACTTGCCAACGATGCCGACGTTGTATCCGGCGTCGCGCAGCTCCTGGGTGTAGGTCCACGTGCCCTCGGGAATCGACACCTGGTAGGCGATGTTCCACTCCGGGTTGGCGAGCACCTGGTGCTTGCCGGGGCGCTTGCCCGTGAGCAGCGAGGCGCGCGCGGGGGTGCAGATGGCGGTTGGGGTGAAGCAGCGGGTGAAAGCAAAGCCCGACTCGCCCATCGCGTCGATGACGGGAGTGCGCGCGTGCGGATTTCCCAGGCAGCCGATCGTGTCGGTGCGGTGCTGATCGGTCATGATGACCAGGACGTTTCGGACGTTGTCGGGAATGTCCCGTGTCTTATCGGTCATTGGAATGCCTTTTCTATCGGTGAAATCAGGGGGATCAGTGGGGCCTACCGGGAGACAACCTTGTCCATGTCCTCGAGCTCGGTGCCGCTGGTCTCGGTCAGGAACTTCGCCGTGAAAGCGACCGCGAGGATGCCGAAGGCGCAGTAGATCCAGTAGGTTCCAGCCGGCGACCACGCGATGAGGAAAGGGAACAGCAAGACGACGAGAAAGTTGACGAGGAAGTCAGCGCCCGAGGCCAGCGACATCGCGCCGCCGCGGATCGAGGTGGGGAACATCTCGCCCATGACGATGGAGAAAATGGGGCCCCAGGAGGAGGTGAAGCCCAGGAGGAACGTGCACAGCGCGGCGACCGCAAGGAACGCCAGGACGGGGGAGTCGGCGACATCGGGCTTTCCGTCGACCGTGGGCGCGATCGTAAAGACCGTGGCCACGACGCCGAGCGAGACGAAAATGAGGGTCCCGCCGTAGATGAGCATGCGCTTGCGGCCCACGCGGTCCACTAGCATGATGCCGGAAAGGACGCCGACGATCTTAAAGGCGGTGATGAGCAACGTCTGGGCCAGCGCCATCGACTCGGTGAAGCCAACGGCGGCGAAGAGGGAATTCGAGTAGAAGAATACCCCGTTGATGCCGGTGAGCTGCTGGAACGCGGCGATTGCCATGCCGATGAACACGAGGCCCCGCCACTGCGAGGAGAGGATCTGCCCGATAGAGAGCTTCGCTCCACCCGTGACGGCCAGGGACTGCGCGATGGCCTCGACGCGCACCGCCGGATCCTCCTCTCCGCACAGCTTGGCCAGCACGGCTTCGGCCTCCTGGCGTCGCCCCGCGGAAACCAGGTAGCGGGGAGACTCTGGGATCCTTGCCGTGAAGATGACGAAGAGCAGGGCGGGGATGATGAGGCACGCGAAGAGCACCTGCCAGGTCATGAGGCCGCCGAACGCGGGCTTGGCCGCGCCGCCCGTGAGAGCAACGACTCCCGTGTTGATGAGGCCCGCAAGGAACAGGCCGAGGATGATCGCGAGCTGGCGGAATCCGATGAGGCGGCCTCGGATCTCGGCGGGAGCGATCTCGGCGACGTAGCCGGGAGCGACCGTCGTTGCCGCGCCGAAGCCGATGCCACCGATGATGCGCGTCAGGAGCAAGAAGGGGTATCCGAGGGAACCGAGGAGGGGAGAGAGGGGGCCGAGGAGCGCCTCAACGAGGAGAAAGGGACCGACCCACATGAGCGTGGTCTTGCGTCCGATCCTGTCGGAGATTCGTCCCGCTCCAAGGGCCCCGATGAGGCCGCCGATCACGCCGGCCGCACCGGCGACGCCCTGCAGGATGGGCCCGAGCTCGAAGGTGGAGCCCACCGCTTTGATGGCGGCGTTGAGGACCATGCCCTCGAAGCCATAGAAGAAGGGGCCGAGTGTTGCGATGAGTGCGAGACCCGTTGCGTAGCGTCTCGCTTGCCTGTCGCGAGGCGATGGTGAGAGTGTCGATGACATGTCTTCGTCCTTGAAGGGGAGGTGGTGCGCCCGCGCCTGCCGTGTGCGCTCCATTCACCGTACGCTCACGATTTTGTGTCCAAAGCCACGGTCATAATCCATAACAATGATCTGGGTCACATTTTCTTGGGTGTCATCTCGCCTGAACGACGAACTCGGGATTCGGCGCGTTCGTCTCCTCTACCGAATCCGCCTCGATGACGAGGGCCTTGGAGCCTCGCACCCGCAGCGTTCCCGTCACGTGTACCCAGCTGTCCGCTGCGGGAGCGGCTCCCTCCCAGCGCACAGCAAAACCAACCGCGTAGGCGTCGGCCGCGCAACACCAGATCGCCATGCGTGCCACCGCGAAGCTCTCCTGAGTCGTGATGCGCGGGATCGACGCCTGGCCGCGGGCCGACTCCTCGCTCATGACGAAGCCGACAAGATCGATCCTCTGGCCATCGTGTGCGCGGCCGCGAGAGGACAGCTCCTCAACCTGCGCGGAAAAGTTCTCCGTCGTCAGCGTCAGCGTCTCATCGCTCGAGGCGTCCGCTCCCGTGCTCTGGTCGGCGCCGGAAGCGGGGGCCTCGTCGGAACGTGACGGCATGCCTCCCGAGGGGTCCTCGCCATCCCCGGCTCCCTGCTCCTCGCTGGCGCCGCGAGACGTGAGAGCTGAGGACGCCAGCTCGGAGGGGGACACCCGGAAGGGAAGAACGAGAAGCACGCTCGCCAGCAGGGTCACGAGCGCACGCGTCAGGGCACGGTGCGAGGAGGTCCCGCTTGGCTCGCCGCCCGATCCCACCCGCGAGGACGAGGCAAGCGCGCACGCGAGCAACCCCACCCCCGAGGCGAGAATCCCCAGGCGCGCCGACGGGGGAACGAAGAACGCGTACCTACCAGAGAGGGACAACCACGCGAGGACGGCCCCCAAGCATGCCAGCGCAAGCGCCTCGGCGGCGGGAGCGATGCGAGCCAACAGCCTCACGGCAGCACCCCCGCCCACCACGAGACGCCCACCACGCACGCGGCGACAGCCGTCACCGTCACCAACAAACGAGCGACGAACGACGAGCGGAACTGCGAGGACAACAGCGCAACGTTCTTCACGTCCATCATCGGACCGAACACCATGAAACCCATCAACGCTCCCGAGGGAGCGAGCGAGGCCAACGAACGCGCGATTACCGCGTCGGAGGAGGAGCACAGGGAGAGAGCGAAACCAGCCGCCATCATGACGGCCAGCGCGGCCGGAGCCGGCAGACCCGACAGCAGCGAGGACACCGGCCACGCCACCTGGGCCAGCGTCGAGGCAGCCACCCCGCCCATGAGGTAGGGAAGGATCCGGCCAAAGGAGCGGCCCGTGGCCGCCAGCACGCCGGATGCGGACCGGTCGGGCAGAGCGCACTCCTGTGAGCAGCCGCACTGCTCGCCGTGACCCTGACCGTCGGGGTCACGCAGGGCGCGCGGGGGAGCAACCAGCATCGAGGCGCCGACGATGAGAGCGACGAGGACGCTGAGGGCGATGCGTGCGCCGACCAGCGCCCACGAGCCAAATGCGTACCAGGTGGAGGCGACCACCAGGGGGTTGATGGCGGGAGAGGCGAGCATGAGCGTGGTCGCAGCGGAGAGCGGAACGCCCTTGCGCAGGAGCGAGCGGAAGATCGGAACCGCCGAGCAATCGCACACGGGAAGGGCGAAGGCGAACAGGAGGGCGGTGCCGATAGCTGCCACGGAACGCGTGGGGAACACCCGCGCGATCAGGGCGGGGGAGGCGTACACCTCGATGAGCTCGGCAACCAGGACACCCAGGAGAAGGAAGGGGACGGCCTGAAGAGTCATTCCAACTGCGATGGTCGAAGCCCGCCCCAGCGGCACGCCGACGTCGGAGAACGCCTCCTGAAACGCCCACACGGCAACCAGGGCGACGAGCGCGCACGTGCCCACCAGGGCGCCCCAGGGGCGCACCGGCCGCGCGGAGTCTGTTCGAGTCACCCAGCCACTGTAGGCCAGAGTGCCACGCCAGCTCCCCTCACACGCCGAGAAGAGAGTGTGGGCACAAGAACCCTCCCGCGGCGGGCGCGCCCTCCCTCCCTTCGCTACACTGGGCTATCGCCACGATCCGGCCCGCGTCAGGGGTATCACCGGGGAGCATCCGGAAGAACGAGGAGAGCGGCGGCCGACCACGGCCTCGCCCCCCTTCAGTAGAACCGGACGGGCGGGCCCGACACAGCCCCAACGAAGCGGCCGCGCCTTCGGGAGCGGCAAGCGGGGTGGTACCGCGGGTGCCGGCGACGCCGGTCCTCGTCCCTGTATAGGCGCGAGACGAGGACACTCATGACGAAGCACGGCTTCTACCCCCGCCACCGGGACGAAGAGGTGGACCCCAGCCCCTCCTTCCCCGCAATGGAGGTCGGCACGCTGGCCTTCTGGGCCAGCAACGACACCTTCCGCAAGTCCATTCAGATGCGTGAGGCCGGAGTGAACGGCAGCAACGAATTCGTGTTCTACGATGGTCCGCCTTTCGCCAACGGCCTGCCCCACTACGGTCACCTCCTGACCGGCTACATCAAGGACGTGGTGGGCCGCTACCAGACCATGAAGGGCCACCGCGTCGAGCGCCGCTTCGGCTGGGACACGCACGGCCTGCCCGCCGAACTCGAGGCCCAACGCCAGCTCGGCATCGAGGACGTCACCGAGATCACCCGCGAGGGCGGCATCGGCATCGAGGCCTTCAACGCGGCCTGCCGCTCCTCCGTCCTGCGCTACACGAAGGAATGGGAAGACTACGTCACCCGTCAGGCCCGCTGGGTGGACTTCGAGCACGACTACAAGACCCTCGACATGTCCTACACGGAGTCCGTGATCTGGGCATTCAAGCAGCTCTACGACAAGGGACTGGCCTACCAGGGCCACCGCGTCCTGCCCTACTGCTGGAACGACCGCACGCCGCTGAGCAACCACGAACTCAAGATGGACGACGAGGTCTACCAGGATCGCACCGACAACACGGTGACCGTCGGCCTGCGTCTTCAAACCAAGCTGCGCGAGGACTCGGCGCGCCCCGAGCTGGCCCTCATCTGGACGACCACGCCCTGGACCCTGCCCTCGAACTCGGCCGTCGCCGTGGGCCCACAGATCGAGTACTCCCTCGTCGAGGTGGCTGCCGACCACGAGGGTGTCCTCGCGGGCGAGCGCGTCCTCATCGCCACCGACCTGATCTCCTCCTACGCCAAGGAGCTGGGCGAGGAACCCGCTGTCGTGGCCACCTACAAGGGTTCGGAGCTGGTGGGCATCCACTACCACCCGATCTACGACTACTTCGACACCCCCGAGCGCCGCGCCGAGGGGGGCGCCCCCGGCCCCAACGGCTGGTCGATCATCGCCGCCGACTACGTGACGACCACGGACGGCACCGGCCTGGTCCACCAGGCGCCCGCCTTCGGTGAGGACGACATGTGGACGTGCATGGAGTACGGCATCGGCGTGGTCCTGCCCGTCGACGAGGGCGGCGTCTTCACCTCCGAGGTTCCCGATTACGAGGGCATGCAGATCTTCGACGCGAACCGCTACGTGGTGGCCGACCTGCGCGAGCAGGCCGGACCGATCGCGCGCCGCGACCCAGCGATCCGCGCCGTCCTGGTGCGGGAGAAGTCCTACGTGCACTCCTACCCGCACTGCTGGCGGTGTCGCAAGCCCCTTATGTACAAGGCAGTGTCCTCGTGGTTTGTGCGGGTCACGCAGATCCGCGACCGCATGGTCGAGCTCAACCAGGAGATCACCTGGACCCCCGCGCACACCAAGGACGGCATTTTCGGCAAGTGGCTGGAGGGTGCCCGAGACTGGTCGATCTCGCGTAACCGCTTCTGGGGCGCACCGATCCCCGTGTGGGTTTCGGACGACCCCGCCTACCCGCGCACCGATGTGTATGGCTCGATTGCCGAGTTGGAGGCCGACTTCGGCGTGACGGTCACCGACTTCCACCGTCCCTTCATCGACTCCCTGACACGCCCGAACCCGGACGACCCGACGGGTAAGTCGACGATGCGCCGCATCACCGACGTGTTCGACTGTTGGTTCGAGTCCGGCTCGATGCCCTTCGCGCAGGTGCACTACCCCTTCGAAAACCAGGAGTGGTTCGAGAACCACTACCCGGGCGACTTCATCGTCGAGTACATCGGCCAGACGCGCGGATGGTTCTACACGCTGCACGTCCTGGCGACTGCGCTCTTCGATCGTCCCGCGTTCCGCTCGTGCGTCTCCCACGGCATTGTCCTGGGCGACGACGGCCTGAAGATGAGCAAGTCGCTGCGCAACTACCCGGATGTGTCCGAGGTGTTCAACAAGTACGGCTCCGACGCGATGCGCTGGTTCCTCATGTCGAGCCCCGTCGTGCGCGGCGGCAACCTGATGGTGAAGGAGGAGTCGATCCGCGACACCGTCCGCCAGGTGCTCCTGCCGATCTGGAACACCTACTACTTCTTCACGCTGTACGCGGGCGCGTGCAACGGGGGCGAGGGGTACGAGGCTCAGCGCATCGACCTGTCCTCGCCCGAGGCCGTGGCCGCGCTGGCGCAGATGGACCGCTACCTGCTGGCCCACACCCGTACCCTTGCCGAGGATGTGCGCGGCGCGCTGGACGGCTACGACGTGGCCGGCGCGTGCGAGTTGATCCGCGACTACCTGGATGTGCTGACGAACTGGTACGTGCGCACCCAGCGCCAGCGCTTCTGGGACGAGGACGGCGCCGCGTTCGATACGCTGTACACGGCTCTCGTGACCCTCATGGAGCTGGCGGCGCCTCTGCTGCCGCTGCTGAGCGAGGAGATCTGGCGGGGCCTGACGGGAGGGGAGTCCGTGCACCTGACGGACTTCCCGGTCCTGGACGAGGCCGTGGATGCCCCAGAACTCGTCGCCGCGATGGACGAGGTTCGGTCGATCGTGTCGGCCGCCCACGCGCTGCGCAAGACGCACCAGCTGCGCGTGCGCCAGCCGCTGGCCTCCCTGCAGGTCGTCTCCGAGAACGACGCGGCTCTGGAGTCCTTCGCGGACCTGATTGCCTCCGAGGTGAACGTGAAGTCCGTGGTGTTTAGCTCCCCGGAGAACTCGGGGCTCGGGGTGCGCACGGAGCTGAGCCTGAACCCGCGCGCCTTCGCTCCCTCGTTCCGTAAGCTGACGAGCCAGCTGTTCAAGGCCCAGAAGTCGGGCGAGTGGGAGATCACCGAGGACGGCGCATGCCGCTTCCCGGGCGTGCAGCTTGATGGCGCTCCGCTGGAGCTGACGGGCGACATGTTCTCCGTGTCCACCTCGGTGGACGCCGCCGAGGGCCAGGTCGCGGATGTGCTTCCCTCGGGCACCTTCGTCGTGCTCGATACGGAGCTGATCCCCGAGCTCGAGGCCGAGGGCTACGCCCGCGACGTCGTGCGCGCCGTCCAGGACGAGCGCAAGAGCGCTGGCCTGCACATCGCGGACCGCATCGACCTGACGCTGACGGTTCCCGCCGATCACGTGGCCGACGTTCAGGCCTGGCGTGACATGATCGCCGCGGAGACCCTCGCGCTATCCGTTGCGGTCGGGGCCGGCGACCAGCTCGTCGTGAGCGTGGCCAAACGCTGAGTGAACCGGTGGGCGGGCTCGAGGGAAACTACTCCCGAGCCCGCCCACTGACGCGTCTGACCCGCGAGAGGTCCCTCTTATGGCGGTGGCTGGTCGTTTGCCCGCGTGTGAGGAGACGCTAGAGCGTCAGCGTGTCTGAGAAGCCGTAGTAGCCGGGTTGTTCCGGCAGGACGACGCCGGCGTCATGCAGATGCTGCAGATAGGGTGTGATCGAGGAAAGATACGGGTGCAAGAGGGGATAGGCATCCGGGTACATGTAGGATTCCAGGTAGTCCTCGTCGGGGAATTGTGTGGAAAAGAGAAGCCTGCGCAGTTCGAGGCTGTTTGTCGCTTCGACACTCATCGTGGGATCGGTGGTGCTCGTGTAACGCGTGACTCGCGGCCAGCGGGTTTTTGAGACCTTCCAGCGTTGATCCGATGGCGCTTCGCCGGGGATGACGATGGGCGGAAACCACAGACTGGCCCGTCGTCGGGCACCGAGTTCGGTGATCAGCATGTACGAGGCCATGACGTCGCTACGCGTCTCCATCGTAAAGCGTGCGCTGGGGTGGCGTTCGGACCAACTGAAGCGGTAGCTGCCCGACGTTTCCCACACTGCGAAAAAGTCGGTGTTGTAGCTCGAAAATGAGTATCCGTGGCCGTCCTGAAAGTCAGCTTGGGCCAAGAAAGTACCCGTACAGAGATTCCCAATCAACGTCTCTAACTTCTCCAACATGCTCTGAGACCCCTTCGATAATGCGTTGCGTAATCAGTTCGTCGATGGTCATGGGTACCCAGTTATCCGCCATCGCCCTCTCGAGGACGCGCACTTGCGGCGTCTGCCCGAAGGATCCCATGTCCTCATCGCGCAGGCTTATCTCGATAACGACGTCCTCGGGGAGAGGCGCATGAGTCAAGCGGAACTGGCGGTATAGCTCGTTGAAGTTGGCGGGCGGTCCCGAGCGAAACTCCGACGGGAAAACTGTTCCGTTAATGATCGGGGTCAGGGTGCGTAAACCGACATGGCCGATGTGGTCTAGCCCGTCGATATCGAAGGCCCTGATGAACTCGGACTTGTCAAGGAAGTACCGGTCGCTGTTGGGGATCTCTGCGTGGTCTCGATCCTCTCGCCACGCCGGGTATCCCCACCCGGGTACCGCATAGCGCGACTCTAGCCATGCGTTGGTTGAGCGAATCTCGGGATCTGTGCCACGGGACATCTGCCACGCGCTGGACATGGTCACATCGCCACCGCACCGGTAGCGTTCCCCCAGGCCTTCCTCTGAGTTGGGCAACATATCCCCGGTGCCGGGTGCTCGGGTGAGAAAGTAAGCGCTCTGGGTCGCGATGTGTTCCCGGTCGTTGGAGGCAGGTAGCTCTTGCGGCATTGGACCTCACTTTTCATCGAGGGCGGTTGGGGGAGTATGGTCAACGCGCCGCGTCAATGGCCGCCTTTGCCTGCTTGAGGCTCACGCCGGTGCGATCCTTGTAGGCCTTGACGGCTTCGACCGTGCGGCCCGAGGCCACCAGCGCGAGTTCCTCCTCGGTCAGGTTCGGGCTCACTCGCTTGATCGCCGCGGCCTCGTCAATGAGCTCCTTGGCGTGCAACAGGTCAGCCCCGGTGCGATCCTTGTAGGCCTTGATGGCTGCGATCTTGCGGCCCGAGGCCACCAGCGCACGCTCGGCCTCGGTCAGCTCCGCTACACCCACCCCAACGGGAGGGACGGTGGGGCCAGCCTCGCCGCCCCCGGAAGGAGCGGGCGCTTCCTGCGAGAGCGCGGTGATCCCGGCCTCGCCGTACGCTGCGCGCAGGCGTGCCTCCAGGCTCTCCACCTGGCCCCTCAACTGATGATTCTCGGCGCGCAGCGCCTCAATCTCGGCGGCCTGACCAAACCACTTGCCCATGAGTGTCTCCTTCTTGCGAGGGAAGCCTACCCCTCGCGACACAGTCTAGTGGCTACGTGAATGCCGTGACGGGCAGTACAGGCCGCGCTCCTCGTCACTGCAGATACACTACTGGGGACACTGAGAGAACGGAGGAAACATGGCAGGCGAATCGTTCTTCGGGGAAGACACCACCAACGAGGACCAGCGCGGCGGCATCCCGGCCGACCTCATCCCCTACCTGGAGGCGGCCGACGAGGCCGACGAAACGGAGGCGGGGGAGGGCATCGACCCTCAGGCTGAGGAAAGCGAACGCGAGGCCGCGCTGCGCGCCCTCGTCGAGCACTCGCTGCTGCTGGGTCCCGACCCCTCCGTCCTCGCAGAGATCGAGGGTGAGGTGGACGAGGACTTCGCCGACGACGCCGCCGAGGCACGCGATGAGCGTGCCTCCCACGATGCTGCGCTCGCGAAGGCTCAGGACGACGTCGCCCTGGACGCGCGCGTGGAGGAGATCTACCGCTCGATCGTGGAACGCGCACCCGAACACGACATCGATCCCACGCTGAAGCGCGTGAGGCTCGCCCTGGATATCCTGGGCGACCCGCAAAACTCCTACCCGTCGATCCACATCACGGGCACGAATGGCAAGACCTCCACCTCGCGCATGATCGACTCGCTGCTGACCGCTTTCGGCATGAAGACCGGCCGGTTCACGAGCCCGCACCTCCTGGACGTGCGCGAGCGCATCTGCCTGGAGGGTCGCCCGATCACGCGCGAGGGCTTCGTGCGTGCCTGGGAGGACATCGCGCCCTACGTCGACATGGTGGACGAGCGCAGCCAGCGACAGGGCGGCCCCCGACTGTCCTTCTTCGAGGTCTTCACGATCATGGCCTACGCGGCCTTCGCCGACTACCCGGTCGATGCTGCCGTCGTCGAGGTCGGAATGGGCGGGCGATGGGACTCCACCAACGTCATCGACGCCGGCGTCGCCGTCATCACCCCCATCGCCCTGGACCACACCAGGTGGCTCGGATCCACGATTCGCGACATCGCGCGGGAGAAGGCCGGCATCATCAAACCCGGCCAGGTCGTCGTCATCATGGCTCAGGAGGAGGAAGTCCTCGACATTCTCCTCGAGCGGGCCCGGTCCGTGGACGCCATCGCGCGCGTGGAGGGCAGGGACTTCGAGGTCGTGGAGCGCCAGATGGGCGTCGGCGGCCAGATGGTCACCATTCGCACCCCCTCCGCCCTCTACGAGGATGTCTTCGTGCCCCTCTTCGGCCAGTACCAGGCGCACAACGCAGCGGCCGCCCTGGTCGCCGTCGAGTCCTTTATGGGGGGACGGGGCTTGGATGGCCGCATCGTCGAGCAGGGCCTCATGAACGCCTCCAGCCCCGGACGCATGCAGGTCGTGCGCCACTCGCCCACGATCATCGTGGACGCCGCCCACAACCCCGCGGGTGCTGCGACGCTGCGCGAGGCCATCGAATCCTCCTTCGCCCTCGGCCGGATCGTCGGCGTCTACTCGGCGATGGGGGACAAGGACGTCGAGGGGGTCCTGTCCGAGGTCGAGCCCTTCCTCGATCATCTGGTCGTCACGCAGATGAGCGGCGAGCGTGCGGCCGATGTCGTGCGCCTGGCCGAGATCGCCTCCGAGGTCTTCGGTCCCGACCGGGTAGATGTGCGCGACTCGCTCGCCGACGCGGTCGATCGTGCAGCGCAGATCGCCGAGGCCGGGGCGCAGCCCGCGGATCGCAGCGGCGTGCTCGTGTTTGGCTCGGTCGTGCTGGCAGGGCAGATGCTGGCTCTGGCCGGACAATCCCCGCGCTAGGGGGTCCCCCAACCGTGGCGCCCGCATCGTGGCGGCCGCCACGGTTGGGATTTCGTGCTCAAAGGTGGCACGATTGATCACGCAGACAAGTACAGATGAGCAATGTGCAAGGAGGCATCATGAAGAAGCTCGTCAACGATGTTCACGCCGTCGTGCGCGAAACCCTCGAAGGGTTCGCCCTGGCCCACCACGACCTCGTCGACGTGCACCTCGACCCCGATTTCGTCACCCGCCGCGCCCCCAAGGCTGAGGGCACAGTCGGCCTCGTCTCGGGCGGAGGATCCGGTCATGAACCCCTACACGCTGGCTTTGTCGGCCTCGGCATGCTCGACGCGGCGGTCCCGGGAGCCGTGTTCACCTCGCCCACCCCCGACCCGATCCTGGAGGCCACGAAGGCAGCAGACCACGGGGCCGGCGTCCTACACATCGTCAAGAACTACACCGGCGACGTCCTCAACTTCGAGACGGCGGCCGAGCTGGCCGACATGGAGGACATCACGGTCGCCACCGTCGTCGTCAACGACGACGTGGCCGTCGAAGACTCCCTCTACACGGCGGGCCGACGCGGCGTGGCCGGAACGATCTTCGTGGAGAAGATCGCCGGAGCGGCAGCCGAACGAGGAGACACCCTGGAGGAGGTGGTGCGCATCGCGACCAAGGTCAACGAACAGACCCGCTCCATGGGCCTGGCCCTGGGGCCGTGCACCGTGCCCCACGCGGGCAAGCCCTCCTTCGAGCTGGGCGAGGACGAGATCGAGCTGGGCATCGGCATCCACGGCGAACCCGGCTACCGCCGCGGAACCATGGAGAGTGCCGACACCCTTATCGCCGAACTCTACGAGCGCGTGCGCGACGACCTCGCCCTGACGAGCGGCGAGCGCGTCGTGGCCCTGGTCAACGGAATGGGCGGAACCCCCGCGTCCGAGCTCTACATCTGCTTCCGCGCCCTGGCGGCCCTCCTGGCCACGGATGGCATCGACATCGCACGCCAGATGGTCGGCAACTACGTGACCAGCCTCGAGATGCCCGGCGTGTCCGTCACCCTCATGCGCGCCGACGAGGAGCTGCTCGAGCTCTTCGACGCGCCCGTCAACACGGTCGCCTGGAAATGAGCGAGGGACGGGCAGCAATGACGACGCGCGTTGACGCCGCGTGGGCGCGGCGGTGGATCACACTGGCGGCCGCGGACGTGGCCTCCCACAGGGACTACCTCATCGACCTGGACCGTGCCATCGGGGACGGGGACCACGGGGAGAACATGGATCGCGGCTTCACCGCAGCGCTCGCGGCCCTGGAGAGCGCGGAGGACGCGGACATCTCAGGCGTGCTCAAGACGGTCGCAAAGACCCTCATGTCGACGGTGGGGGGCGCCGCCGGGCCCTTGTACGGTACCGCCTTCTTGCGCGCCTCCAAGGCCGCGGCCGGCGGTGGGGAGCTGGACGGTGCGGGCGTTGCCGCCATCATCGCGGGCGCCCTCGAGGGCATCCAGGCGCGAGGCAAGGCCACGACGGGAGAGAAGACGATGGTGGACGCGTGGAGCCCCGCGTGCGAGGCGGCCCGGGCGGCCGTAGCCGCGGGGGGCGACGCCTCTGCTGTCCTCGAGGCGGCGGCGACTGCCGCCGAGGCCGGAGCGCGGGCCACCGAGCCCCTGCGCGCCACGAAGGGGCGGGCCTCCTACCTGGGCGAGCGCTCCATCGGGCACCTCGACCCCGGTGCCGTCTCCACCTCCCTCATCCTGCGGGCAGCCGCCCGCGGGGCCGCAGGGCAGGAGGGCGCATGAGCGCCCGCGTTGCCTTCGTCATCGTCTCTCACTCCGCAGCCCTCGCCACCGGCGTCGCCGAGCTGGCCGCCCAGATGGCCCCCGACGTGCACTTCGAGGCTGCCGGGGGAACGGAGGACGGCCGCATCGGCACCTCCTACGACCGGGTCGAGGCAGCCGTCGAGGCGGCCCTGGAGGAGGCCACGGGGGAGGGCGGCGGCGTCATCGTCCTGACCGACCTCGGATCGGCCACGATGACCGTCGAATCCGTCATCGACATGAGCGACGAAGCCGAGCATATCCGCTTCATCGACACGGCCCTCGTCGAGGGGGCGGTTGCCTCGGCCGTGCGCGCCCAGCTCGGCGATGACCTCGACCAGGTGGCGGCCGTTGCCGCCTCGCTCGCCCCGCGCATGGAGGATATCGACGCCCCGGGCGCGCCCGGGGCCGCCGGTGCGCCGCGCGCGGGGGAGGGAACCCCGGCCGCGTCGGTGTTGTCGGAGCCGCGGGCGCGCGGCGAGGCCGTCGTGGCCGATCCGGTGGGATTGCACGCACGACCGGCTGCGGCCTTCGTGCGCCTGGCCGCCTCCTTCGACGCCGACGTCACCGTCAACGGGGCCGACGGGGGATCGGTGCTGGAACTCATGGCGCTCGGCGTCACCCAAGGCCAACGCGTCCTCATCGAGGCCACTGGGGCCGATGCCACACGGGCCGTGGCGGCCTTGACAGATATGCTTGAGAGGACCGACAACCACACGTGTGAACTGAAGGAGACAACGTGACCGCCAAGAGTGTTCTGCTGGAGCCGCAGCACCTGCTTGACCCGACCCTGGAGCACACCCTCATCGTCGTCAAGCCCGACGGTTACGAGCGCGGCCTCACCGGTGAGATCCTGCGGCGTATCGAGGCCAAGGGGTACACGATCAAGGGGCTGAAGCTGATGGTCGCCTCGCGTGACCTGCTGGCCGAGCACTACGCCGACCACAAGGACAAGCCTTTCTTCGCCGGTCTCCTGGAGTTCATGAGCTCCGGCCCGGTTGTCGCCATCATCGTGGAGGGACAGCGTGTCGTCGAGGGCATGCGCGTCCTCATGGGATCGACCGACCCGACGACGGCGCCCGCGGGCACGATCCGCGGAGACCTGGGCCGCGCCTGGAACAGCCCCCACATGGAGAACCTGATCCACGGTTCGGACTCGGTGGAGAACGCAAAGCGCGAAATCTCCCTGTGGTTCCCGGAGATTTACTAGGCCGCCGGTAACCTGCAAGGGTGTACCTCAAGAACCTGACGCTGCGGGGGTTCAAGTCCTTCGCCAGCGCGACCACGCTCGCGCTCCAGCCGGGCATCACGTGCGTCGTGGGCCCCAACGGGTCGGGTAAGTCGAATGTCGTTGATGCGCTCGCCTGGGTGATGGGCGAGCAGGGCGCCCGCGCGCTGCGCGGCGGCCAGATGGCGGACGTCATCTTTGCGGGGACATCCGGGCGCGCGGCGCTGGGGCGCGCCCAGGTGGACCTGACGATCGACAACACCGGCGGGCTGCTCGACATTGAGTACTCGGAGGTCACGATCAGCCGCACCCTGTTCCGCGGCGGCGGGTCGGAGTATTCCATCAACGGCACGCCCGTGCGCCTCCTGGACGTCCAGGAGCTGCTCTCCGACACGGGCATGGGCCGCCAGATGCACGTCATCGTCGGCCAGGGGCAGCTCGACGCGATCCTGTCCTCGACTCCCGAGGAGCGGCGCGGCTTCATCGAGGAGGCCGCCGGGGTCCTCAAGCACAGGCGCCGCAAGGAGCGTGCGCTGAAGAAACTGGCGGACATGGACGCAAACCTCGTGCGCGTCCTGGACCTGACCAACGAGATCCACCGCCAGCTCGGCCCCCTGGCCCGCGCCGCTCGCCTGGCGAAGAGGGCCTCCCTCATTCAGGCACGCGTGCGCGACGCGAAGGCCCGGCTGCTGGCGGATGACCTGGCGTCGGCGCGTGCGAAGCTGGCGGCGCTCCAGGCCTCGGACGAAGAGACGACGGCGCTGCGGGCGTCCCTTGAGGAACGAATCGCGGCTTCCCGCGCGGAGCTGGCGTGCCTGGAGGATGCCGAGAGGGCGGCCTCGCCGGCCCTGGAGCGCGCGTCCACCCACTGGCAGGAGCTCACGACGCTGACGGAACGCCTGCGCGGCACGCTCATGGCCGCCTCCCAGAAGGTGGCCATGAAAGCAACCGCGGAGCCCGCGCCGAGCGGCGAGGAACCCGAGGCGTTGGAGGAGCGGGCCCGACGGGCGGGGCGCGAGGACGCCGAGCTGGCCGGTCAGGTCGAAGCCGCCCGCAGCGCGCTCGCCGAGGCCACCCGCGCCCGCGCGGAGGCCGAGGACGCGGACGAGAGCGCGTCGCGTGAACTGGCGCGAGTCAACCGGGTGATCGCCGACCACCGCGAGAAGGTTGCGCGGCTCACGGGGGATGCCTCGACCGCGTCGTCGCGCCTGGAGGCGGCGCTCGCCGAGGCTGAGCGAGCGTGGGGCGCCTGCCGGGCCGCCGACGAGCGGGCGGAGAAGGCGGCCTCGGATCTTCCCGCTCCCGCTCCCGCGGACAATCCCGCGTCTGCGACCGGTCCTGCGGCTCCCGGCGAGGAAGGTGGGGGAGCCGCCGACGCTCACGCCCGCGCGGTGGCGGCGCGAGACGCAGCGCGCGCCCGCGTGGACGAGCTGCTGGGCGTCGAACGCGAGGCCCGGGCGGAGCGCGCCCGCTGGGAGGCACGCAGGGATGCGCTCGCCCAGCTGCTCACCCCCGAGGACGGCACCGCCGAGCTCCTCGGACGCGCCGGAGTGCTCGGCCAGGTCGCGCCCCTCCTGCGGGTGAGGGCCGGATACGAGGACGCGGTTGCCGCCGCCCTCGCTCCCTTCGCAGACGCCGCCGTCGTCGACTCCCTGGACCGGGGGATGGGCGAGCTGGAGCAGGCGCGCGCCGCGGGGCGTTCCCTCAGGCTCGTCGTCGCTGCGCAGGAGGGGCAGCGGCGAGGCGATGCACCCGCACCGAGCGGAGCGGACCCTTCCCGCCTTCCCGACCTGCCGGAGGGCGCCGTGTGGCTTGCCTCGGTGGCCTCGTGCGAGGGCGCGGCCGCCCAGCTCGCGTGCCTCCTCGACGGGGTCGTCTCCTGCGATAGGGAGCAGGCGGAGTGCGTGCTCGCCCTGCCGGGCGTGCGCGCGGTCGTCACGAGAGACGGGGATGTGCTGCGTCCCTGGTCGATAGAGGGAGGCCGCCAGGCCTCGTCCGTGCTGTCAGTGCGCGCCGACTACGAGGAGGCCGATCGCCAGGCTGGGCAGGCCGGGCGGCGTATGGCGGAGGTGTCCGCGCGCCTCGATGAGGCCAACGCCGACCTGGATCAGCGCATCAGGGAGGCGAACGACGCCCTGAAGGCCCTGCGCGAGGAGGACGCGCAGCGGGCCAAGGAGGCCGAGGTACTGGCCCGCGCGCAGTCGGCGGCGCAGGCGGCGCGCGCCGAGGCTGAGCGCGCTCGAGACTCCGCGCGCCGGGCCGACGAGCAGGTCGAGTGGGCGCGCGAACGGGAGGTGGCCGCGCGAGCACGCCTCGAGGGCGCCGACACGGCGGGTCCCCCCGAATCCCTGGAGGACGCGCAGGCGGGCGCGCAGGGCGCCTCGCGCGCGGCGCGCGAGGCGCGGGAGGCGGAGAACGAGGCGCGCCTTGCCTTGCGTGCGCTCGAGGAACAGTCCAGGCGTGCGTCCTCGCGCGCCCGGTCCCTGCGCCAGGCGGCGGCAGCCGAGCGGGAGGAACGCTCCCGCTATGCGGCGCGCGAGGCGGCGCGCAAGGCGGAGCTGGCCACGGCCTCGGACGTGGAGGCGGCGGCGCGCGTGGCCTTGGAGGCGGCGGAGCGGGCGCTTGAGCGGGCGGCGTCCGAGCGCGACCGTCTGAGCGAGCGGCGCGTGGAGGTCTCCCAGGAGGTGTCGGATGCACGCCGGGCGATTGATGCGATGGGCGCGGAGCTGGCCGAGGCGGCCAGTGCTGCCCACCGGGGGCAGCTCGCCGTGGAGCAGACGCGATTGCGCGTGGAGGACGTGCAGAGGCGCGCCCTGGAGGAGCTGTCGCTGGAACCGGACCAGCTCCTGGAGGAGTTTGGGCCGCAGGTGATGGTGCCGGTGCTTCCCCTGGATCCCGACAAGGTGGAGGAGGCGGTGGGGGCCGAGCCGAGCGCGTACGTGCGCGCGGAACAGGAGCGGGCGCTTGCCAAGGCGCAGCGGGAGCTGGAGAAGCTGGGACGCGTAAACCCGCTGGCGCTTGAGGAGCACGAGGCGCTGGCCGCGCGGCACAAGTTCCTGGTGGACCAGGTCCAGGACCTGAAGAAGTCGAAGGCGGACCTGCTGCGCATCGTGGCGGACGTGGACCGCCTGGTGCAGGAGTCCTTCGCGTCGGCCTTTGCCTCAACGCGCGAGCAATTCGAGCACGTGTTCGGTGTGCTCTTCCCCGGCGGTCACGGCGACCTGGTGCTCACCGAGCCGGACGACATGCTCTCCACCGGCATCGAGATCGAGGCGCGGCCGGCCGGCAAGAAGGTCAAGCGTCTCTCGCTCCTGTCGGGCGGGGAGCGCTCCCTGGCGGCCATTGCCTTTTTGGTGGCGATCTTCAAGGCGCGCCCCTCCCCGTTCTACGTGATGGACGAGGTTGAGGCAGCCCTGGACGACGTGAACCTGACGCGCCTGCTCGCCATCTTCAAGGAGCTGCAGCAGACCTCCCAGCTGATCGTGATTACGCACCAGAAGCGCACGATGGAGATCGCCGACGCCCTCTACGGCGTCACGATGCGCGACGGCGTCACGACGGTGGTGTCCCAGCGCTTGGCGGACTAGGGGAGAAGCCCTTTCGGGTCGGCGGTCGCCTCCCTGGCTTCGTTCGACCTTCGATTGCATTGACCAGCGGCCCCGTGAGGGCAGTGTTAGAATTTTGTTAACGAAATTGGCGGCATGATCGCGGGGAGGTGAGGCGATGATGGAAGTGCCGGTTGTTGTGCATCCACGTGTGAGCGCGCGTCATCCTGAGATCGAGGAGGAAGATACGATTCATGCCTGGGTGTATGCAGTCGAATGCGCCGAACGCGTGGACTCTCCGTACTGGCCCGCATACGCAGCACTGGGATACGACAGGAACGGGAGACTGCTCGAACTCCTTGCCGCGCTCCAGGAAGACGGCAGCATTCTCATCTATCACGCGATGACTCCACCTTCAAAGAAAATGATGACCGAAATATTTGGACCTGAGAGGAGAGGGCAATGAGCAAGAAGCAAGAGGGGACCTACCGTCTCGCGGGAGGGATCACCGTTACCGACGCTGATCTTGAAGCAGATGCTCAGCGCTTCGAAGCGGGCGAATGCGACGGATCGTGGAAGGTCCTGCCGGGTCGTCCGCAGCTCTTCGGTGAGGATACGATGCCGGTCGGCACGCGCCTGCCGGAATCCTTAGTTCGAGAGCTCGACGAGGCTGCCGGGGAACTCGGACAAACTCGCAGTGAGCTTGTGCGTCGTTTCATTTCTGACGGCCTGCTGGCGCTGAAGGCATAAAGCAGTGCGGATCTCCTGAAAGCAGAGCCCAGGAGATCCGCACCGTCACCGCCGCTGCTATGTGCGTGGAGCACCCGACGCGCTCAGGCCGCGAGCCTTGTCAGCGTGCCGTGCTTGAGTTCGTAGATCGTGTCCACGTAGGGGAGGATCGAGCGATCGTGGGTCACCATGATGGCGCACTTGTGGGTGGACTTGACTTCCTTGCTGATCAGCTGCGCGATCTCCTGGCCGCGATCCGGGTCCAGGCTCGCCGTCGGCTCATCGGCCAAAATTAGCTGCGGGTTGCCTATGAAGGCGCGCGCGATGGCCGCGCGCTGCTTCTGCCCGCCCGACATCTGGCGCGGGTACTTGCGATACGACTCCTCGATACCCAGGTTTGTCATGAGGGAAAGTACCTCCGCGTGGCGCTTATGCTTGTCCTTCTCGCCCTTGAGCTTGGCAACCAGTTCAAGTTGGTCGCCGATCCTCATGTAAGGCAGCAGCTGGTGATCCTGGAAGATGAAGCCAAGGAGTTCCAAACGCTTACGCGTCCACTGCCTCTGGCTCAGCTTGGTCAGATCCTGTCCGGCGATGCTGATGCTCCCCTCGTCGGCCGACAGAAGCAGTCCCGCGATGGATAGCAGGGTGGACTTACCGGAACCGGAGGGTCCCAGGATCGCCACGAATTCGCCGTTGTCGACGCGTAGGTTCAGCCCGCTGAGCACGTGGTGGATCTCGTCGCCGTCGGCGTAGGACTTTCCGATGTTGTCCAGTTCGATGATCGCCATTTTATTCTCCGTTTCCGCCGATGACGTCGATGGGGTCCACCTTCTTGATCTTGAGTAGCGACAGCGCGCCGCACAGGATCGAGGTCACGACGAAACTCACCGCGACTATCACGGTGTCCGAGAGCGTCATGATGGACGGGACGGTACTTGGCAAGAATGGGGCCGCGAGAGCCGCCAGGCCCAGCCCGATCGTCATGCCGATCAACGAAATGATCGTCAGCTGAGAGATCTGGATGTAGGTGATGGTCCGCATCCGCATGCCGATTGCCTTCAACACGCCGAATTGCCGTAGCTTCTGAAGAGTCAGGATGTAGAAGAACACGCCGAGGATGGACGACGAGGCCACGAGAAGCACCCAGGTGATCATCTTCAAGGTCAGGTTCTGAGCCTTGTATCCGGGAATCTTGTCGATAACCTGCTCGCGATCGGCCGCCATCAGGTCGCTGGACAGATCGTCGGCCATTACCTCCTTCGCGGTGACGATCGTCTGAGCCTGCCACTGGTAGTTAGGGTCGGTCTTCGTGCGCATCGCCGCATAGGTCTGCGAGGACACGAAGCCGATGTCGCTGTAGCCATAGTTGGCGTTCTTCGCGAAAGCAACGACGGTCAGCGCCTGCTCGGACATCTTGTCGATCACCTGGTCGCCCACGCGGATCCCCTCGTCCTCAAACGCGCGATCCAGGATGACCTCGTTCTCCTTGAGTTCGGACGCGCTCACGTCGGAGTCGATGACCGCGGGCTCGAGAGTGCCGTCCTCGTTATGGTCTGTCGCGAAGTAGGTGATGTCCAGGGTGTTGGAGTCATCGCTGCGGGTGATGGCGGCTCGCTGGATGACTAGGCCTGCGTAGTCCGACAAGCCGCGAGCTTCCAGCTCCTCGATGTCCTCTTCCGTCACGGACGAATAGGGGATGACGCCCTCGGAGTCCGTCGACAAGATGTACGTCGCGGACCCGTAGTTCTGGATCTGCGCGGATACGGAGGATGCGAGGCCGTTGGTAAGGCCGGAGAGGAACACGACCATGAACATGAGCGTGGCGATCAGAAACTCAATGAGAATGAACTTCTTTGGTTGGTATTTAATTTCGTTCCACGCTATTTTCATGTGTGAGCTCCATTAGGGGGCGCAGGGTGTCGGTCCACCACTGTATGTGCCCGACAGTGATACGCAACTGTATCACGGTAGTTTTGACAGGTGCGCGATGTCGTCTCATGAAATCGCCGAGGAAGTGCGTCTTTGTGACAGGACGCATGCTGACACAGAGAGGAAAGGTGCGGGCGGGGACCCGTTGGTCCCCGCCCACGCCTCGTCGCCGGCCCCGCCCGCACGGGGGCGGGGCCGCGGTTCAGTCGGTCATGAAGTGGCGCTCGTCCAGGATCTGGGCGCCGGAGCCCACCAGGGAGGGCAGGTGCTCGTTGGCGTGGTGGCCGCAGAAGAACAGCTGGCCCCCCGAGGGCATGGTCGCGCGAACCCACGCGCGCGCGCCGCACACGTCGCAGCGATTCCCCGCGTTCAGCTGAGGCCCGTCCAATGCGGGGCGTTCAAGAGTCCATGCGTTCATGTTTCCATCACACACCATGACAGTGCCCCCGCGCACCCCTGTTCACCGGCGGCGCAATCTGGCCACCGCCCGCCCAACGTTCGCGGTGGGGGAGAATCGGGCCGCCGCCGCGAGTGTCCACGTGCCCCCGAAACAGCGCCCATCAGTGCAAAGCGACCGATGCCTCGCCAAGCGTGGAAAGCGTCCCAGAAGCCGCGCCACGCCCGCAGAGGGCCACAAACGAGGACACGGGCACCTATGATGCACCACGTGACTCCTACCGACGCATCCGACTACAACGCGCGACACCTCTCGGTCCTCGAGGGGCTTGAGGCCGTGCGCAAGCGCCCCGGCATGTACATCGGCTCCACCGACCACCGGGGCCTCATGCACTGCCTGTGGGAGATCATCGACAACGCCGTCGACGAGGCCCTTGAGGGGTACTGCGACACCATCGACGTGCGCCTGCACCCCGACCACTCCGCCTCCGTCGCAGACAACGGGCGCGGCATTCCCGTCGACATCGTCCCCGGCCAGGGTCTGACCGGCGTCGAGGTCGTCTACACCAAGCTCCATGCGGGCGGCAAGTTCGGCGGCGGCTCCTACGCGGCCTCCGGAGGTCTCCACGGCGTCGGCGCCTCGGTCGTCAACGCCCTCTCCGCCCGCCTCGACGTCCAGGTCGACCGCGGCGGGAAGACCCACGAAATGTGCTTCCGCCGCGGCGAACCCGGCGAGTTCGACGACTCCAAGCAGCGCACCCCCAACTCGCCCTTCAGGCCCTTCGTGGACGGTTCGACCCTCAAGACGGTGGGTAAGGTGAAGAAGTCGCAGACCGGCACGCGCGTGCGATACTGGGCAGACTTCCAGATCTTCCCCGCCACCGAGGGCTTCTCCTGGGAAAACCTTCTGGCGCGCGCCCGCCAGACCGCGTTCCTCGTCCCCGGCCTGACCATCAACTGCTACGACGAGCGCGGCGACGAGGAAATCACCGAGAGCTTCCGCTTCGACGGAGGAGTCGTCGACTTTGCCAACTGGCTCGCCAACGACGGCGCCGTCACCGACACCTGGCACATCACCGGGTCCGGCACCTACTCCGAAACCGTTCAGGTCCTTGACCCCGAGAGCGGGCACCTGCGCGCCACCGAGGTCGAGCGCACCTGCGACGTCGACGTTGCCCTGCGGTGGGGCATCGGATACGACACGAACCTGCGCTCCTTCGTCAACATCATCGCTACCCCCAAGGGCGGCACCCACGTCGCAGGCTTCGAGCAGGCCGTCCTGAAAACCCTGCGCGCCGCCATCGATAAGAATGCCCGCAAACTCAAGGTCGGAGCCAAGGACGGGCGCCCCGAGAAGGACGACGTGCAGGCCGGAATGACGGCCGTCGTCACCGTGCGCTTCCCCGAACCGCAGTTCGAAGGCCAAACCAAGGAGACACTGGGGACGCCGCAGATCCGCACCGTCGTCAACCGCGTCGTCACCGACTGGCTGAAAGCAAAGTTCGCCTCCTCCAAGCGCGACGACAAGCAGCAGACCTCCCTGCTCATGGAGAAGGTCGTCGGCGAGATGAAGGCCCGCGTCTCCGCGCGCATCCACAAGGAGATCTCCCGCAAGAAGAACGCCCTGGAAACCTCCTCCCTGCCCGCCAAGCTCGCCGACTGTCGCCTCGAAGACGTCGCCGAAACCGAGCTCTTCATCGTCGAGGGAGACTCCGCCCTGGGCACGGCCAAGGCCGCGCGCAACTCCCACTACCAGGCGCTCTTCCCGATCCGCGGCAAGATCCTCAACGTTCAGAAGGCATCCACCGCCGACATGCTGGCCAACGCCGAATGCGCCAACATCATCCAGGTCATCGGCGCCGGGTCGGGCCGCACCTTCGACCTGTCCCAGGCCAGGTACGGCAAGGTCATCCTCATGACGGACGCCGACGTGGACGGCGCCCACATCCGCACCCTCCTGCTCACCCTCTTCTTCCGCTACATGCGCCCCATGATCGAGGCCGGGCGTATCTACGCTGCCGTCCCGCCCCTGCACCGCATCGAAGTGGCGGGCAAGGGCCGCAAGAAACGCGAGTACGTCTACACCTACTCCGAGGACGAGCTGCACCGCAAGCTCGCCTCCCTGCGCCGCTCGGGCCGCACCTGGAAGGAACCCATCCAGCGCTACAAGGGCCTGGGAGAAATGGATGCCGACCAGCTGGCCGAGACGACGATGGACCGTGCCCACCGCTCCCTGCGTCGCATCACCCTGGCCGACGAGGAGGCCCTGCGCCAGGCCGAGGACGTCTTCGAGCTCCTCATGGGATCCACCGTCGGCCCGCGCCGAGAGTTCATTGTCGAGGAATCTGCGGGCCTGGACCGCATGCGCATCGACGCCTAGAAAACCGGCGAGAAATCCCGGGCGCACACGCGTGTGCGCCGCCGGTGTGACTAAAGGCCCGAACAGCCGGTAGGATGTCGGCATGACAGGACTTGCGCAGCGACTCACGCCGCCCGGGTCCGTCCCGTACCCGGGCAACCACCTCGGGTTGCGCTGGCGGCCCATGATCGGCCGCGACGCACCCGCGGTGTACGCGCTGATCTCGCTCATCGAACGCGACGACGACGCCATCCGCCGCACCAGCGTCGACGACATTGCCGACATGATGGAAGGCGAAAACGGGCGCGACTGGGTGGACACGATCGTGGGCCTGGATGCCAAGCAGAGCATCTGCGCGGTCGCCTCCGTGCGCGTCCTGCGCGGCATTCACGAGGCGGCCACCGCCATCGTCAGCGCCTACATCCACCCCCACTGGCGCGGCCGTGGCGTCGGCCGCGCCCTCCTGTACTGGCAGGACGGGCGCGCCCGCCAGATGCTGGTCGAAACATTCGGAGCGGACTCCGAGGTCCCCGCCTCCATCTCCAACCTCGTCGACGCGCACATGACCGACCGGCGCCGCCTCTACATCGCCGCCGGGTTCTTCGCCAAACGCATCTACCAGGTCATGTACCGCGACCTGGCCGGAGGCGAGGTCGCGCCGCAGGCTCGCCACGGCTACCGCATCCTTCCGTGGAACCGCGTGGCCCAAGACCAGATCCGTGCCATCCACATGGAAGCATTCCAGCAGGCGTTCCGCTCCCCGCTGCGCTCCCTGTGGTGGGACGACGCCATGAACCACTTCGACCCGCGCTGGTCCTTCGTCGCCGTGGACGCAGGCGGCGACGTCGTCGGCTACGCGATGACGGGGCGCCCCGCCCAGCGCTGGGTGGCAACGGGCCGCCCCGAGGCCTACATCTACCTGCTCGGCGTCGCCGAGGCACACCGGGGCCGGTCGGTCGCCAGCGCGCTCGTGGGGAACACGGTCGCCGCCGCATCGGCCTCGGGGGTCTCACGCATCGGCCTCGACGTCGACCTCTCCGGCCCGGATGGCGCGCACAGCATCTACGAGCATCTCGGTTTCGTTGACGAGTCAGCCGAGGTCTACTACACGATCAACCAATAGCCCGGAAGGAGGCGAGCATGAGCATTCCCCTCGCGCAGCGAGCCGATGCCCCCGAGTTCGTTCCCCTGCCGGGTGAACATCACGGCATCGAGTGGGAGCCCCTGACGGGGGCACACCACGGCGCCCTGGCCGCGCTCTTTGCCCGCATGGAGGCCCGCGACAACCCTCCCTACCGCACCAGCGCGGAGGAGGTGGAGGAAATGCTCTCCTCGGCCTCGCAGTGGAGAGGCCTCGTGGGCATCGTCAGACGAGGCCTGGGGGCCGGACGCATGGTCGCCTTCGCCCAGGTGGTCCTGCGCTTTCCCGGCCGCGCCGAGTGCGTGTGCGTGGGCGGGGTTGACCCCGACTTTCGAGGCATCGGCCTGGGAAGCGCGATCGTGGACTGGCAGGAGGGAACGGCCCGCCAGATGCTCTCCGAGGTGGAGGGGGACGGCCCCGCCCAGATCAGCTGCCACGTGGAGTCCGGCCAGGACGATCTCGAGGCGCAGCTCAAGGTTCACGGCTTCCGCTGGGCGCGCACCTACTACGAGCTGCGCGCGTCGCTGGCCGATCTGCCGCCCGTGCCCGACCTGGGATCCTACATGAGCATCGAGGCCTGGGGCCCGCAGTGGGAGGAACCCGCACTGCGCGCCGCGAACCGGCTCAACGAGTCCGAGTGGGGGCGCCCCCCGCTCACCCAGGAACAGTGGATGCACGGACGTACGGCGTTTGCCCCCGAGTGGTCATTTGTCGCCGTGGATCGCACCGGTGATCGCCCGCGCGTCGCCGGCTTCCTGCTGGCCTCACGCTACGAGCAGGATTGGGTCGCCCTGGGGTGGCGCGAGGGCTACATTGACCAGCTCGGTGTCCTCTCCGCGTGGCGCGACAGCCGCGTCGCCGACGCGCTGATCCTGGCCTCGATGTGGGCCCAGCGCCGCGATGGCATGGACCGCGCCGCGACGGGGGTGGGCTCGGCCAACCATACGGGCGTGCTCGCCGTGTACGACTATCTGGGTTTCCGCACGGTCGGGCAGACGCGGCTCTACGCGATCGAAGTGTGACGCTCGTTTCACATAGTGGATGCTTTTTGGGGGCCTCCCCTGTGTAAGAGCTTACAGCTATTAGGTGTGGGTCGGCGCGTTGTTGGTAAACGGCGCCACGTGGGGCAGTATCCCGCAGAGGTCCTAATTGTCTGATCAATTAGTTTTCTAGGCTCGCACCAGAGGCCCCAGTCGGCCTCGGCGCCACGCGCGTCCCAAACCCACACAGTGCGGAGACACTATGACCACGAAGCCGTCAGCACCACCCACATCCATTCCGCCATTGGTCATTCGAAGTGCCATCGTCGCCTCCCTCGGCGGTCTGCTCTTCGGCTTTGACACGGCCGTCATCTCGGGTGCAGAAGAGAAACTCACCAAGCTGTATGCCCTATCCTCCACGGGCGAGGGCATGATCGTCGCCATTGCGACCATCGGAACGATCATCGGCGCGATCATCGCCGGTAAGCTCGCCGACCGATTCGGCCGTAAGCCCGTTCTCTTCTGGATCGGCATTCTCTTTGGCGTCGGTGCCCTGGCGACCGCCCTGGCCCCACTTCCGACGCTGACCCCGCTTGGGGACGGAAAATTCGAGGCGTCTTCCTCCTTCCCGATCACGTTCTTCATGCTGTTCCGCTTCCTCGGCGGCATCGGCGTCGGACTGTCCTCCGTGGTCGCGCCCATCTACACCGCCGAGATCGCCCCCGCTCGCGTGCGCGGGCGCCTGGTCGGCTTGGTCCAGTTCAACATCGTCTTCGGTATCCTCCTTGCCTACGCCTCCAACGCGATCATCCGCGAGATCGCACACGAGGACATCGCCTGGCGTTGGATGCTCGGCGTCATGGCCGTCCCGGCCGTCTTCTTCCTCATCTTCCTGGCGACCGTTCCCGAGACGCCTCGCTGGCTCCTGGCCAACGGTCGCGAGGAGCGGGCCGTGAAGATTTCTGAACGCCTCACCACCTCTCGGGCAGAGTTCGACGAGCAGATCGCCGAGATAAAGGCGCAGATCGCCGAGGATGCTTCCGGCGGCAAGGTTGCCTTCTTCACGCGCCGCTACCGCAAGGTCATCCTCATGGCCTTCTGCATTGCGATGTTCAACCAGCTCTCCGGCATCAACGCGATCCTCTACTACGCTCCCAAGGTTATGAGGCTCGCCGGCGGCGAGGAGGTGCTCGGCGCGGCATTCCCCTACGTTGCCTCCGTCATCGTCGGCCTCATGAACCTGATCACCACGATGGCTGCCCTCACCGTCATCGACAAGCTGGGTCGGCGCCAGCTCATGATCGTCGGCTCCATCGGCTACCTCATCTCGCTTGGCTTCCTGTCGGCAATCATGTTCGCCTACAAGGGGGGTGTCTTCGAAGAAGGCAGCGCCGTTCCGGTCTGGCTGATTCTTGTCGGCCTGCTCGCCTTCATCGCCTCGCACGCCTTCGGTCAGGGCTCGGTCATCTGGGTGTTCATCTCGGAGATCTTCCCCAACCGCGTGCGCGCCCGCGGCCAGTCTCTGGGGTCGCTCACGCACTGGGTGTTCGCCTTCGTCATTACCTACGCGTTCCCCGTGCTCGCGGATAAGCTGGGCGGGGGTTTCGCCTTCGGAATCTTCTTCCTGGCCATGATCGGTCAGCTATTCTGGGTCCTGAAGGTTATGCCCGAAACGAAGGGCATTCCTCTGGAAGAAATGGAAGAGAAGCTGGGGTTGACGAATGACTAGGATCGTGAACATTGGTGAAGCGCTCATCGATGAGATTACTCGCCCAAACACCGCCCCCGTCGAGGTCGTCGGCGGCTCGATGCTCAACGTTGCGGCCGGCTTGACCCGCCTGGGTCATGACTGTGAGCTAGCCACCTGGTTCGCGGACGACGCGCGCGGCGCGAAGGTGCGCGAGCACGCGCAGAACGCCGGGGTGACCCTGACCCCCGGCAGCGACGCGGCCGAATTCACCACGGTCGCGCACGCCTCGCTGGACGAGCGTGGCCGCGCCACCTACGAGTTCGACCTGTCGTGGGATGTGCCCGCTGTCAACGACCCAGACACGGTCGGTCACGTGCACACGGGCTCCTATGCGGTCGCCGTGCAACCCGGCGGCGAGAAGGTCCTAGCCGCGGTCAAGCGCCAGGCCATCCGCGGCACGGTCTCCTACGACCCGAACATTCGACCCGCGCTGCTGGGCACGCCCGACGAGGCGCGCCCCCACGTTGAGGCCATCGTTGCCCTCGCGGATGTCGTCAAGGCCTCCGACGAAGACCTCGAGTGGCTCTACCCGGGCCGTCCCGTCGAGGACGTGATCCGCGAGTGGTCCCAGTCGGGTCCGGCACTGATCGTGTGCACCCGAGGTCCGTGGGGCGTGTACATCAAGACCGAAGCCGAGCGCGACATGCTCGTCGTCGACCCCCTTGACGTTGAGCTCGTGGACACGGTGGGCGCCGGGGATTCCCTGATGGCGGGCCTCATCTCCGGTCTGCTGGATGCCGACCTCCTGGGGTCCGGCGAGGCGAAGCAGCGCCTGCGCGAGGCGTCGTGGGACCAGATCCTGCCCGCGATCCACCGCGGCATCGTCACCTCCGGCATCACGATCCTGCACGCGGGCGCCTACTCGCCCACGCGCGAGGAGGTTGCCTCCGTCCTGGCCGCGGACCCGAAGCTGCGCGGCTAACGGCGCATTTGCACGCGCGGGCGGGGGCCCGGCCACGTGGCCGGGCCCCCGCCGTGTCGGCCACGCGCCGACGCGCCCGCGCCTGGAGCCGCTCCATGAGGTGCCTTGGCCGAGGGACACGATCGCACGGGCGTTGCGAAGCTATCACGCAGGCGTTGGAAACTCAGGGGCCGTCGCAGATATCGGGGCAGCCACGTGCGAGCTTGTCATTTCGCGATCCTGACCATATGCTTGCTGTCGTCCCACGACGCGCCGCGCGTACTGCACGGCGCGAGTTCTTCCAGGAGGTAGCCAGTGGCCGACGTCCTGCGCAGGCAGAAGAAGCGCTTCGTGAAGTTCCAGGGCAACGTCGACACCGCCGCCGAGGCATTCACCGCCGCCGAGGCGGGAAACCAGGAGGAATTGGCCCGAATCCTCGCCGCAATGGAGCGGGCGCAGGGCGGAGCTCCCGCCCCGCCCACCGATCGCCACCACCCGCTGTGGGGTATCAACGGAGGCCCCGGCAGCGAGTCGGCCCTCGCCGCCCGCCTGGGAGGGGCCGGCGTGCTCGGGGCGGGGGCCCTCGGCCTGGGCCGCGCGGCGCGCATGGGAGCGGCGGGACTGACAGGATCGGGCCAGGTGGGACTGTCCGGAGCGGGGGCACTGCGAGTGGGGTCCTACTCGGGCCCGGGCTACGGCGCCTATAGGGCACCGACCGCGGGCGGCCCCGGAGTAGGTGGGACGACCGGGGTGCCCGGTGGTTCCAGCGGCCCCGTCGCCGCAGGCAGGGGAGCCGCTCAAGGAGCCGGAGGCTACATGGGAGGCAGCGGAGCCGGAGCGGGCGCCGGCAAGGACGAGAAGAAGAAGCCCCGTCGCAAGTACACGCCCTTCCGCGTGGACGACTGCGAGGACGGAATCCCGCCCGGCTACGTCAACCCCCAGTCGCAGACCTAAGGCTCCGATCGCGACATCGCGCCCGCCCCCAGGAAGGACGATGGATGGGACCCGCGCCAATGGTGACCTTGACGACAACGAGATGGCCCGGGCGACGGAGTGGGGGCTGCGCCGCGCTGGCGGCCGCGCTCGCGTGTGCGGGTGCCTTCCTGCCCGCACCCCCCGCGCGCGCCACCGATCCGATCACCGCCGCCGACCAGTCCTACTTCGCCTACTACCACCTGGACCAGGCGCGCGCCAAAGGATACACGGGCAAGGGTGTGACCATAGCAATGCTGGACGGCGAGGTGGATACCGGAGCTGTGGAGCTCTCCGGGGCTTCAATCTCTGACAAACCGCAGTGTACGGTCACCTCGTCACCACACTCCAAAGGCCACGGAACGTCAGTTGCTTCGGTTCTTGTATCAAGTGCTTACGGCATCGCACCCGAAGCGACCTTGTTGACCTATCGAACGGCATCGACGGAAGACGGTGACCAAGCGTCCTCCGACTGTCAGGTTGGTTCACAGCTCGACAAGCATAAGTACGCGTGGCTGCTCAATGCTGCCATGAACGACGGTGCCCAGATCATCAACCTCTCGGCATCAAGCCACTCACACAGCGACGAGTTGAAATGGACTATCGCTCGTTCCATGTCCCAGGGCGCCATCATCACCGCGGCGGTGGGCAACGACGCGCAGGACGATAACGATGCGGCGCTGTCGAAGTGGTCCGGCGTCGTCGGCGTGAGCGCGATCGGCGTCGACAGCGCGAGGCAGGACTACTCCTCCTGGGGGCAGGGCGTCACAGTAGCAGCAATCGGAGGTCCCCTGTCCGTTCATGACTACGGCACTGGACGAGTCGCTCAGGTATCGGGCACATCTGTCTCTGCCCCCATCGTCGCAGGCGTGCTCGCCCTCGCACGCCAAAAGTGGCCCAACGCCACCAGCAACCAGCTCCTCCAGCTCCTCGTCACGACGGGACTCAACCCCGACCACGGGTGGAACCAGTACACGGGCTACGGCGGCATCGACCCCGGCGCGATCCTCAACACCGACCCCACGCAGCTGCCCGACGAGAACCCCCTGGCCGACAAGGGAGGCGGAAGCAGCCCCACCCCGGGCGAGGTGCGCCAATACGCCGACGGCCTCGTGGATCCCACCGAGATCGTCAACGACAACTCATACACCTACCGGGGGATAGACGAAACCACGCTCAAGAACCCCGCGAACGGCTACCCGACCCACATCGGAACCAGCCCGAGCTACCACGCCAAGTAGGACGATGAGGGGCGGCCGTTCCCGTCCGATGGCCCCTCACGCGGAGCTCGCAGCGAGAACCTCAGCCGATCGACGCGATCGCGAAGGTGATCGGCACGCCCGAGCCGTCGCGGCGCTCGTCCTCGGTCGGCAGCTCGATGGGGGAACCATCCGCAGAAGCGGCGCGTGCCGGCTTCGTGCCCACCCACGCGATGTCGAGCCGATCCTCCCCGCGCAGGAAACGCTGGCAGCGCACCCCCTGGCCGCCGCGCCCCTTCGCCGGGTAGCAATCGAAGGGCGTGACCTTCACGGTCGTCTGCCCCGTGCCCGGCAGCGCCCCCAGCGCCGCCGCCACCGTCACCACGACCGCGTCAATGGGAGCCTCTACCACCCAAAAACCCAGGGCCTCGGCTCCCGCGTTTAGCTTCATGCCAGCCATCCCGCCTGCGGTGCGCCCCTGCGGGCGCACCTTCGCCGCCGACGTGCGCAGCAGCTGGGCATCCGACGAGATGAACACCAGGTCCGCGTCGTCGCTGCACCGATCGAAGCCCACCAGGCGATCCCCGTCCTCCAGGGCGATGACCTCCCACTCGTCTCGCTGGAGCACGTCCGGGCGCAAGCGCTTGACCGTGCCACGGGCCGTGCCCATCGCCACGACATCCGTGCCGTCGGGATCCAACAGGCCGACCGGCGCCGAATCCGTGTGCAACAACAACTCCGAGGGCATCGCCGCGGCCAGAGATAGGCCCGTGTCGAAACGGGGGAGCGCAGGCAGGTCAACCACGTCGATGCGGTGCGCGATGCCGTCCTGGGTGACGACGGCCACCTGGGAGCGCACCGAGGACGCCAGCTGCGCGCGCCACCCGTCCGAGGCGGCCCGCGGACCCGGCTCCAGCGGTTCCCCGCCCTCGACGCGTGCGAGGGCGCCCGACGAGGACAGGACCACCACGCACGGGTCGTCCGGAATCTGCAGGTCCAGGCCCTTGCCCGAACGCGACACCGACGGCAGCGCAGCCAGCGCTGCGTCGTCGGCACCCGCACCCACGGGGGCTCCCGTCGACGCCAGCAGCAGGGTGCGCCGGGGAGTGCCGAGGCGATCGGAGACCTCGCGCAGCTCCTTCTTCACCAGGGCACGCAGCAGCTCCGGATCGTCCAGGATTTCGCGCAGCTGGGCGATCTTTACCAACAGATCGTCACGCTCGGACTCCAACTCGATGCGCGAGAACTTCGTCAGGCGCCGCAGCCTCAGCTCCAGGATGTAGGTTGCCTGAGCCTCGGACAGGTCAAACGCCGTCATCAACCGCTCGCGGGCCACCTCGGCATCGTCGGACGAACGAATGATTGCGATCACGTCATCGATGTCGAGGATCGCGACCAGCAGGCCCTCCACCAGGTGCAGGCGATCCTCGCACTTACCCAGCCGGAAGCGACTACGACGCGTCGTCACGTCCAGGCGATGATCGAGGAAGACCTGAAGTATCTCCTTGAGCCCCAGCGTGCGCGGCTGTCCGCCCACCAGCGCGACGGCGTTGATCGAGAAGGAATCCTCCAAGGGGGTGCGCTGATACAGCTGCTGGAGCACCGCCTCCGGGTTGAAGCCGTTCTTCACCTCGATCACCAGGCGAAGCCCGTGGACGCGGTCGGTCAGGTTCTGCACCGACGAGATGCCCTTCAGGCGCCCCGCGCTGGCGTTCTCCTTGATCTTCTCGATGACCTTCTCCGGCCCCACCATGTAGGGCAGCTGGGTGACAACGATGCCCATCTTGCGCGCCGTCACCCGCTCGATCTGCACCTTCGCCCGCGTCTTGAACGCGCCGCGCCCCGTCTCGTAGGCCTCCTTGATACCGTCCAAGCCCACGATGACCCCGCCCTCGGGCAGGTCAGGGCCGGGAACGTAGCGCATCAGGTCGGCGACGCTCGCCGAGGGATGATCCAGGAGGTGAATCGCGCCGGCGATGGCCTCGCAGAGATTGTGCGGCGCGATGTTGGTGGCCATGCCCACCGCGATGCCCGACGCGCCGTTGACCAGGAGCTGGGGGAACGCGGCGGGCAGCACGTCGGGCTGCATGAACTGATTGTCGTAGTTGGGCACGAAGTCGACGGTGTCCTCATCCAGACCGGTCACGAGATCCACAGCGGAGGGGGCCATGCGCGCCTCCGTGTAACGCGCAGCCGCCGGGCCGTCGTCCAGGGAACCGAAGTTGCCGTGCCCGTCCACCAGGGGAACCCGCAGGTTGAAGGGTTGGGCGAGGCGCACCAGGGCCTCGTAAATCGCGGAATCGCCGTGAGGGTGAAGCTTGCCCATGACCTCGCCGACCACGCGCTGGGACTTCACGTGCCCCTTGTCGGGGCGCAGCCCCATCTGATCCATCTGGAAGAGGATGCGACGCTGAACGGGCTTGAGCCCATCGCGAGCATCGGGAAGGGCGCGGGCGTAGATGACCGAGACCGCATACTCCAAGAAAGACCCGCGCATCTCCGCCGAGACATCGATCTCGGAGATGTTCTCGTCCGCCTCGGGAATATCAACGACATGGTCCTTCTTAGCCATACGCGCAATTATTGCGCGGCCGGACGTTCATTTCGACTGCCGCGCCGCTTCGGGGCACAATTGGTGGATGGACACATGGACCCGTATCGAACGCGGCGGCTTCTACCCCCGGGCAGTCAAGAGCGCGCTGCGTCGGGCGCTGGGAGGCGCCGAACCTCTGGCCACCCTGTGCCAGGTCGACACGGGCTTCGACCGCGGCGCGGTCTTCCGACACCTGACCATCGCCTCGCTCACCGAACGAGCGATCATCCAGCTGCACGTGGACGAAATGGAAGGCGGGTCGGTCTCCATTGCGACGGCCGTGCGCCGCGCCAGCGACATCGCCGGATATTCCACGATGGAGGTCTACGCGGACCCCGAGAACGCCTCCGGGCTCACCGAGATGACGATTGCCCTGGACCTGGGAGGAGCGAGGCGCCTCGAGATCGAAGCCGCGCAGTGCGAGGATCCCCACTGCGTGGCCGACCACGGCTTCACCGGCACCTCTTTTCCCGACGACATGACCTTTCGCATCTCCGCCGCCGCCGATGGCCAGGACGCACTGGCGGAAGGCCTCGCATTCGTCGAACGGATCGCGCACCTATCCGGCACCCGCAGCCGGGCGGAGGGCGCGCAATGAGTGCCATGGGAACGCTGAACCTGCCCGGCGCCGATCTTCCGGGAGCCGCCGACCCGGTCATCACCGACGTCATCCCGGCGTCCCTGTGCGCCATCGACCCCTCCCTGCCCGGAGCCGACCAGCGCGCCGCCCGGAACCTGGGCATCGAGCCGGGTGCCAGCCAGCTCCTCCTCATCCTCGTCGACGGCCTCGGCTACGAGCTGCTGCTCGACCACATGGGGCACACGCCCGTGCTGCGCCGCGTGCGCGAGGACATCCGCTCCATCCACACGGTGGTCCCCTCCACGACGGCGGCCGCGATCACCGCCTTCGGGACAGGGGAGCGGCCCGGAGCCACCAACATGGTGGGCTTCTCCGTCGCATACGGCTCCGGCGTCATGAACCTGCTCGCCATGCAGGGAGGGCCCGCGCCCGCCACGTGGCAGCCGAAACCCACGTTCTTCGAGCGCCTCGCCGAGCGGCAGGTTGACTCCGCCGTCATCTCACCGGCGAGATTCGCGGGCTCGGGGCTGACGGGGGCAGCCCTGCGCGGCGCCCGCCACGTGGCCGCCGAATCCCTGAGCGAGCGCGTCAACGCTGCGCTCGCTCAACTGCGCGCGGGCACGCCCCTCGTCTACCTCTACTGGTCCGAGATCGACCACGCGGGGCACGACGCCGGCGTCGGATCCGAGGAGTGGATCGCCCAGCTCGAAGAGTTTGACTCCGGGCTCTCCTCGCTGCTGCGCCGCCTTCCCGCCCGGGTACGCACGGTTGTGACCGCCGACCACGGCATGATCAACGTGGAGTCGACCAGCCTCATCGACGTCGCTCACACGCCCATCCTGCGCGACGGCGTGCGCATCGTCGCCGGAGAGACGCGCGCGGTCCACGTACACGCCGAGGAGGGGCAGGGCGCCCGGGTGGAAGAACGCTGGCGCGAGACGCTGGGCGAGCGGGCATGGATCCTGTCAGGGCCAGACGTGAGCGCGCTCATCGGTGCAGGCGACGGCGCGAACGTCATCGGCGACCTGCTGGTCCTCGCGCGCGGACGAGGCGGCGTCGTCGACTCTCGCACGCAGAGCGCGTCGGCCATCGCGATGCCGGGCATCCACGGGTCCCTCACGTCCGCAGAGATGCGAATCCCGGTGGTCGTCCTGTCCTGACGCGCCCTACGGCTTAGATCCGAAGAGGATCTCATCCCAGCTGGGGACCGACCGGCGCCCCTTCTTTGATGCGGGGCGAACCATCCGCGTGGGAGCCGCCGCCTGGGCGGCCACCGAGCCGGTAGTCGGCGGCTCCCCCGCATCGGTCGGCGAGGCATCCTCGGGGGATACCGCCCGCATCGGAATGGCCGGTGTCTCGGGTTCCTCCGCGGCCGCGTCGGGGGAAGAAGGCTCCGACAGCCACGGCAAGACCCCCTGCGAGACCGCGTGCCCGGGCGCGGCATCGTCCGGCGCCGGGCGCGCCGCGGGGGGCTCGGGAGGAGCAGGAGAGGAAGCGGCCTCGGCTTGGTCGCTCGGCTCTCCCTTCGTGCGCGCCGAGGCCAGCGAGTAGATGCGCGCCGAAATCGGGCCAGTCGACGCCTCGGGTTCCCGTTCCTCGGGCTCGGGCGCGGAAATCGCAGCCAGGTACTCGGCTTCCTCGTCCTCCTCCTCACCCAGGTCAACCTCGACCCTCTGGCGCTTGCCGCGGGCGGCGTTGAGCTGGTCGACAAGGGCCTCGCGGGCACGCAGATCCTCCCCACCCGGATCGGGAGCGGCCGCGCGCGGCAGCGGAGTGAAGATCGAGGCGGTGGGGGAGGAGGACACCTGCTCGGTAAGCCACTGCGCCTCCTGGTCGATCGCCTCGAGCGTGCCCGAGGCCGACAAACTCCAGTGCGCGGCGTGCTCAGCTGCCCCCTGCACGAAGGTCACGGCGATCTGCCACGGTTCGGACACCTCGCGGGTCGCCGACCACTCCAGCGACGAGGGATCCACCCCGCGCGCTGCCAGGCGATCGAGAACCAGGTCGCCCATGGTCGGCCCTCCCTCGCCGATGCGCACGGCGCGCGCACGCGTGAGTGCATAGTCCTTCTCCGCCTGGACGGGGGCCTCGAAACGCTCCACCGCGCCCGCGTCCATCCCGTGCTGCGCCGCGATCTCTTCGGGGGTCGCGCCCGCCCGAAGGAGTGCCTGAATGTCGCGAGGAGCGAGCGTGGGACGCGTCGGGGCGACCTCGATCCGAGGCCGGTCGCGCCGCGTGGCGCCGCGGAGCTCGTCCGAGATCAACACCGAGTAGCGTTCTCCCTGTGCATCGGTCAGCACCAGGGACTCGCCATCGGCGCTGGTCCCGAGCAATTCGAGCTCAATCATCGATTCCTCCTCTTACGTCCTGGTCGAATCGTCTCAAATTATGCTGACAATGTCGCGTAGCCGTGCGCGTGTCACCCATACGATGGCACATTAGTCGAACAAGTGTTATCCTCCCTGCCCATAGGCCACTCGCGCAATCCGGCTCGAGGGTGAAAGGGGAATACCATGGCAACCGATTACGATGCGCCACGCAAGAATGAAGACGAGGTCGCAGAGGACTCGATCGAAGAACTCAAGTCGCGCCGCAACGACGCAGGCTCCTCCGAGATCGAGGAGGACGAGAACGAGGCCGCCGAGAACTTCGAGCTTCCCGGAGCGGACCTGTCCAAGGAAGAACTCACCGTTCACGTCGTTCCTCGTCAGGACGATGAGTTCACGTGCTCGCAGTGCTTCCTCGTCCATCACGCCTCACAGCTTGACCACGTGGACGAAAACGGTGCCCCCGTGTGCACCGAGTGCGCGCTCTAAGGCAGGACAATGTTCGGACGCAAGAAGAAGACAGCACCGAGCGAGGTCGAGCAGGTGGAGGAACTGCCTCGCCTTGCCGACGAGGACGCCGATATCTGGAGCGAACCCGGCCCCCGAAACTACGGAGAGGTCGACACCTCCGAAGGCTACATCGACATGGGAGCCATCCTGTTCCCCGCCGTTCAGGGAATGCAGCTGCGCACCCAGGTCGCGGACGACGGGACGACCGTCCTGCAGATCCTCGTCGTCCTGGGCAACTCCGGCATCCAGATGAGCGTTGCGGCCGCGCCGCGCTCCGGAGGGGTGTGGGAGGAGCTGCGCGAAGAGATTCGCAAGGGCTTCGAGGAACAGAACGCCAAGGTTGCCGACATCCGCACCCGCTACGGCGACGAGCTCCTCGTCGACATGCCCATGCAGATGCCGGACGGGCGTTCGGCGACCTCGCGGATGCGCATCCTGGGGCGCGAAGGAGACCGCTGGTTCGCGCGCATCGACATCCTCGGACCCGCAGCCGCGAATGCGGAGGTCGGCGTCGACATCGAGAAGGTCATCGACCGCATCGTTGTCCACCGAGACGACCATCCGCGCACGCGCCTGGAGCTGCTGCCCGTCCGCCTTCCCGTCGGCGCGCAGGAAGCCTGACATGGGGTCGTTTCTCTCACGCGTCGGCGCCGCCCTGGGCCTCGATAAGGATGCGCGGTCCCTGGACGCCGCCCTCGACGAGGATTCCGCCCGCGCCGCCCGAGGCGTCACCCCGATTCGCGACATCGCAGACCGGAGCCACGCCCTCGTGTTCGGCACTCTCCTGGGGATGACCTACCCGCCGGAGGAAGGAGGCCAGCGTGTCCTCGTCGCGACCCTCTACGACGGCACGGATACCCTGGAATTGCGCTGGCCGGGCCGATCCTCCATCCCCGGCCTGAGCGTCGGCCAACGCCTGGAGGTCGAGGGGACCGTCGGACGAGTGGGGGAGCGTATGGTCATCATCAACCCCCTGTACCGCGTCATCGGCGGAGAGAGCTGATGCCCACCCCGCGCTGGATGAGCCAGTCCGCGTCTGAGGAGTTCTCCTGGTCCCAGACCCTGGGTGGAACCCGCGGCGTCATTGAGGCCTCCGCCCCCGGGCTGGTGTTCGTCGTTGTGTACGTCGCAACCCACGCGCTACTGCCCACCCTCGTCGCGGCCTCCGCCGTTGCACTGCTCGCCTGCGCCGTGCGCCTGATCCAGCGTCAGGGCGCCAGACAGGCGCTCTCGGGCTTCCTCGGCGTCGCGATCGGTGTCATCTTCGCCGCGGCAACCGGGCGAGGCGAGAACTACTTCGTGTGGGGCATCCTCACCAACGTCGCGATGTCCCTAGCCTTCGCTGCCTCCGCACTCGCGCGTCGCAGCATCGTCGCCGGTCTCTACGCGACCCTGGTCGGGCTGCCCTCCACCTGGCGCAGGGACCCGCAGCACGCGGCCCTGCGACGCCGATGCGGATCGCTCACGTGGATGTGGGCGGGAGTCTTTGCCCTGCGAGTTGCCGTCCAGGCGCCCCTGTGGGCAGCGGGCGCCGTCGCGGCCCTCGGAGTCGCGAAGCTCGCCCTGGGGCTGCCCCTCTTCGCGCTCGGCGCGTGGGCAACCTGGCGCGGCCTGCGCGGCTACGCCCCCGCCGACTCTCCTTCCGATTCCTCCGAATCCTCCGACGTCGGAGAAGCCACCGCCTGACGCAGGCGCACGAGGCCTTCGCTGTCGGCGTCGGGAACCAGGAGGAGCAACTCGTCGGAGGCCTCGAACACGTCGTCGGCGCTGGGGTTCATGGGACGCCCATCACGCAGCAGCGCCGCGAGCACCGCGTTCGCGGGAAGCTCCAGGGAATGCACGCGTCGGCCTACGACCGGCGAGTCCTCCGGAAGGATCAGCGCGTGCATTGACACGGCCGCCGTGTTGAACGAAAAGAGCCTGACGGGAACGCCAACCGAGACCGCCTCCTCCACGAGTGAGGTCATGATCCGAGGCGTCGACACCGACACGTCCACGCCCCACGCCTGGTCGAAGAGCCACTCGTTCTTCGGATTGTTCAGGCGGGCGACAACGCGGGGAACCGCGAACTCGGTCTTGGCCAGCAGTGAGATCACCAGGTTGGCCTTGTCGTCGCCCGTGGCCGCAACCATCACGTCGGCCTCGGCCACGCCCGCGTCGCGCAGCGCATCGGGGGAGCACGCGTCAGCGAGCACCCAGTCGGCGTCAGCAACCGAGGAGATCCGCAGCTTCTCGGGCGTGTGATCGATGAGCGTAATGTCGTGGCCGTGGGCCAGCAGCTCCAGCGCGACGCTGCGGCCCACCGAACCTGCTCCTGCGATGACGATCTTCATGCTCACTCCTCCATCCTCGGCGCGGACGCGAGCAGGTCGCGCAGCGGCCCGGTCTCGGTCCCGTTGATCGCAAAGTACAGCTGATCGTGCTCCTGCACCACCAGGTCGGGCGAGGCCGTGCGGATCGAACCGAGGCGCGAGGTGAAGACGATGCGGCAGCCCGTCAGCTCCTCGACGACGGGGAAACGCAGCCCGTACCAGCCGGGGGAGGGGGTCGCGTTCACGAGCGCGACCGAACCGGTTGGGTGCGACCACGTCAGCGACGCGTCGGGGGGAAGCATGCGCCGCAGCATCGACTCTGCGGTGCGCTGCACCGTGGCGACGGTCGGAATACCCAGCCGCTCGTAGAGGTAGGCGCGCGCAGGATCGTAGATTCGGGCGACCACGTGCTCGACGTGGAAGACCTCCCTGGCCACGCGAGCGGCAATAATGTTTGAGTTATCACCCGAGGAGACGGCGGCGAAAGCGTAGGCCTCCTTGATGTTCGCCTGGCGCAGGCAGTCCCGGTCCATTCCCACCCCCGTGACGCGACGGCCCGAGAAGTCCGAGGGAAGGCGCGAAAAAGCCTTGGAATCCTGGTCAATGACGGCCACGGAATGCCCCGCGGCGTCCAACGTTGAAGCCAACCGGGCGCCGACGCGCCCGCAACCCATGATCACAAAGTGCACGACTACCAACCTACTCCGCCTCGGGCGCGGTGGCCATCCGTGCGTGCCCAGCCCTGCCGCGCGGGCGCCGGGTGGACTAGGCTTACACACTGTGACGAACTTGTTGGCCTATGCGAAGCGCGTGCTCATTGGGCGCCCGATGCGATCGGACGCGATGGGTCACCAGCTTTTGCCCAAACGTATCGCTCTGCCGATCTTCGCCTCCGACGCTCTGTCGTCGGTCGCCTACGCTCCCGACGAGGTGCTTCTCACCCTTGCGCTGGCCGGGTCCATGGCGGCCCTGCAGTCCGTGTGGGTCGGCGCCGTTGTCGCGCTCGTCCTCGCGGTTGTCGTGGCTTCCTACCGGCAGACCGTTCACGCCTACCCCTCCGGCGGCGGCGACTACGAGGTCGTCACCACGAACCTCGGCCGCTCCTGGGGTCTGCTCGTGGCCTCGGCCCTCTTGGTGGACTACATTCTCACCGTCGCGGTCTCGATCTCGTCGGGTGCGAACTACATCACGACCGCCGTGCCCGCGCTGGCGGGCTACGAGGTGCCGATCGCGGTCGGCCTCGTCGTGATCCTGGCGACCCTGAACCTGCGCGGAACCCGCGAGGCCGGTGGCGCCTTCGCCGTGCCCACCTACGTGTACATGCTGGCCATTGGGCTCATGATCGTCGTCGGCTTCGCGAAGATGGCGACCGGCACGCTGGGGGTTGCGCCGACTGCGGCCTACGACCTGGTTGCCGCCCCCGGTCACACCGACGGCCTGGCCGGGCTCGCCGGCGCGTTCCTCCTGATGCGTGCCTTCTCCTCCGGTTGCGCGGCGCTGACGGGTGTCGAGGCGATCTCCAACGGCGTGCCCATGTTCCGTCGGCCCAAGTCCCGCAACGCGGCGGCGACCCTGGCGATGCTGGGGATGATCGCGGCGTCGATGATGATCTCCATCCTCGTGCTCGCCAGGGCAACCGGGGTCAAGATCGTCGACGATCCGGCCGCGCAGCTCACCGACGGGGGACGGGCCGTCGCGGAGAACACGCCCATCAACCCCGCGATTTCCCAGATTGCCTCGGCCGTCTTCGGCCAGGGGTCGATCCCGTTCATCCTCATCACCGTCGTCACCGGGTTCATCCTCGTCCTGGCCGGAAACACGGCCTTCAACGGATTCCCCACCCTGGCCTCGGTCCTGTCGAAGGACTCCTTCCTTCCCCACCAGATGGTGCGCCGAGGCGATCGACTGTCCTACTCCAACGGCATCGTCGTGCTGACCGTCGCCGCGATCGCGCTGATCGTCGGCTTCCACGCGGAGACGACGCGCCTCATCCAGCTCTACGTCGTCGGTGTGTTCATCTCCTTCACCCTCTCCCAGCTGGGAATGATCCGTCACTGGAACAAGCAGCTTCGCTCGCGCCAGTCGGGTCAGGAACGCATGGCCGTCCTGCGATCTCGGGCCGTCAACATCGTCGGTTTCATGATGACGGGCCTGGTTCTGCTGATCGTGCTGGCCACGAAGTTCACGCACGGCGCGTGGATCACCCTGCTGATGATTGCGATCGCCTTCGGCGTGCAGATCTCGATCCATCGGCACTACGAGACGGTGAGCGCCCAGCTGCGCGTGGACGACTGGAACGCGCGCCGAGCGCTGCCCACCCGCGTGCGCGCTCTCGTCCTGGTCTCCTCACTGTCCCGCCCCGCCATGCGTGCGGTCGCGGCGGCGAGAGCCTCCTCGCCCACCTCCATCGAACTGGTCTCGGTCGCGGCAGACGACGAGGAGGAGAACAAGATCCTGCGCCAGTGGAAGGAGTCGGGCCTGCCCGTGCCGCTGACGCTTCTGTCGGCTCCCTACCGCGACATTTCCTCGGTGATCGTGCAGTACGTGCGTTCTCGCCGCCGCGCAACGCCCACCGAGATGCTCGTCGTCTACATGCCTCAGTTCCTGGTGACCCACTGGTGGGAGAATCTCCTGCACAACCAGTCGGCCCTGCGACTGCGCGCCGCGCTGCTTGACGTTCCCGGGGTCGTCATCACGGTCGTGCCCTGGAAGCTCGGCGAGGACGATGTCGTGGAGGGCCGCCAGCGCGTCAACGACCCGTTCCTGCGCGTCCCCGCACCCGAGGTCGGCACCTCGAGCGTGGCGCGCGTTGCGGAGCGATCCTCCCAGGAGGCCCCGTGAGTCCTCGCCCCTCGCGTCGCCGTCCCTCCCCGCGCCGCCGTCCCGCTCTCGCGCAGCCCCGTGAGGGCATCGGCGAGGTCCTTCGCCTGACCGTCGGCGAGCCCGCACACGGCGGCGCCTGCGTCGCCCGCGACGAGAGCGGGCGTGTCGTCTTCGTGCGCCACGCGGCACCAGGTGAGGTTGTCCGTGCGCGGGTGACCGCCGTCCAGAAGAAGCTCGCGTGGGCCGACGTCGTCGAGGTCGTCGAGGCATCGCCCGATCGGGTCCCCTCCGTGTGGCCCCAGGCCGGTCCGGGAGGCGTCGGTGGCGGAGAACTCGCGCACCTGACGCCCGCCGCTCAGCGCGACTGGAAGTCCCGGGTGATCGCCGGGCAGCTGCGCCGCGTGGGCGGCGAGGCTCTGGCCGACGCCGTGGACGCCCTCGGGGGAGTGCGTGTCACTCCCGCGCCGGGCGATGAGGACCCGGGCGATCCGCCGACCGGTCGTCGCTCTCGCATTGACGTCGTCATCGACGCGGATGGTCGCGCCGGCATGCACGAGTTCCGCGGACGCCGCGTGATCGCGCTCGAGGACATGCCGCTTGCTGTGCCCGCGATCCGCGAGCTCGGGCTGTTCGATGAGGACACGCCGTGGCGTCATCTGTGGAAGCCGGGGGACCGCGTGCGCGCGGTGGCCCCCTCCGGCGGTGAGCCCGTCGTCCTGATCGGCGAGGACACGTACGCCGCCGACGGCGTGCGTATCGACGTCGATGTGTTGCGCTGGAACGTGCCGCTTGGCTCCGGCGTCGAGTCGTACTACGTGCGCCCCTCCGGTTTCTGGCAGACGCACGTGTGCGGCGCCGAGGTGCTCGCGAACGCCGTGCTGGCTGCGGCTTTTGGTGCCCACGAGGCCGGGGCTGGGCGTGCGATCATGGAGCTGTACTCGGGCGCGGGCTTGTTTTCCGTGCCGCTCGCGCGTGCCGTCGGCGAGTCAGGGCACGTCGTGACGCTTGAGGGCGACGAGGGTGCCGTGTGTGATGCGGGCGAGAACCTCGCGGCCTTTGACTGGGTGGACGCGTTCGCCGGAAACGTGGATCGTGAGGGAGTCGTCGACCTGTCGGGCCAGCTGGGTGCCGTGCCCGACGTGGTTGTAGCCGATCCGCCGCGCGCCGGTGCGGGAGCCGAGGTATGCGAGGCAATCGCGGCCACAGGTGCTCCTCGCGTCGTCCTGGTGTCCTGCGACCCGGCGGCCGGAGCGCGCGACCTGCGCGCACTCACCGAGTGCGGCTACACCCTGGCGAGCCTGCAGGCCTGGGACCTATTCCCCCACACGCACCACGTGGAGATGGTCTCGGTCCTGTCGCGGTGAGCACTCCTCACCTCGCCCGGCGCTCCTTCAGGCGCGACCCCCATGAGGTCTGCGTGCGGGCCGCGATCGCGCGGCGCTGGTCGCGGTACATGCGATCCACCAGGTCACGCTCGGAGACCCAGCCAACGACGCGGCGTTGATTGTCCAGGACGGGCAGGGCCTGCAGGCCCGTGCGCCGCAGCGCCTCAAGGACCTTGGTGGGGGGAGCGCCGTCGGGCACCGCCTCGTCAATGAGGGGAAGATCGGAGAGCGGGGAGTCGAGCGAACCACCCTCCTGGGTGAGTTCGGCCAGACGCAGTGAGGACACCAAGCCAACGAAGCGACCGCCGTCGACCACCGGCAGCGCGCTCTCCTTCGTGCGGCGCAGCGCCGACAGGGCCGAGGCAACCGAGGCGGAGGCGGCGAGAACCTCGGGGGCGTGCGTCATCCACTGCGAGGCCACCCGCGTGCCCAGGAGAGTTCCCTCCACCGGGTCGTCCAACACGTCCCCGCGCCGACGCAGCTTCTCGGTGTAGATGGTCGCGCGGGTCAGGAAACGCGAGGCTCCCGTGGCGATGACGACCGCCAACATCATCGGCAGGATGAGGGAGAATTGCCCCGTCATCTCCACGATGATGAGAACGGCCGTCATGGGGGCGCGGGCCGCACCCGCAAATGCGGCACCCATGCCCACCACCGCGAAGACACCGACGGGCGAAGCGGACAGCGGGGAGACGACGTCCCCGAAGGCTGCGCCCGCCATCGCTCCGATGAAGAGAGTGGGCGCGAAGACTCCGCCCGACCCGCCCATTCCGATCGTGAAGGCGGTGTACAGGGCGCGCCCGAGCATCAGGGCCAGCAGGAAGGCAACCGAGAAGTTGCCCGCGATGGCATCCTCCTCCAGCGGATAACCCGACCCGAACATGTACGGGAACGCGACCAGGCCCGCGCCGAGCACGAGGCCGAGGACCGCCGGGCGCGCCCACTGCGGCAGGCGCGTGCGCGCCCACAGCCAGTCGATCGCGTCCTCGCACGCGTAGAGGAGCTTGGAGAATCCCAGTCCGCACATGCCCGCGACGAGTCCCAGCAGCGCCACCCACCACATGTCCGTCTGAGAGGCGAAAGACAGGTCACTCGCGACGCGCACCACCATCTCATCGCCCTGAAGGATGCGGGCAACCATCGAGGAGCTGACCGCCGAGAGAACGACGAAACCGAAGGTCTCCGCCGTGAACTCCGTGAGAATCACCTCAAGCGCAAACACCGCGCCGGCCAGCGGCGCGTGAAAGGTGGCCGCGATGCCGGCCGCCGACCCGCACGAGGCAAGCAACACCACTCGGGAGACCGGCATCCCGAGCCACGAGGCGATCGTTGATCCCAGCGATGCCCCCACCTGCACGATGGGCCCCTCGCGCCCAGCGGAGCCACCCGATCCGATCGTCAGCGCCGAGGACACGATCTTCACGACCGCGACACGCCCGGGAATGCGTCCGCCCTTGCGGCGCACCGCGAGCATGACCTCCGGAATGCCGTGGCCCTTCGCGCTGGGGGCGAAACGCTGAATGAGCGGACCGTAGACCGCTCCGGCCAGCGCGGGGGAGAGGAGGAGGAAGAGCCAGGGAGCCCATCCCCAGACCCCGTGCGGCGACCCGATGTGGGTCGTGTACTCGGTGAAGCCCGTGGATACCCACGTCCACGCTCGAATCGCAAAGTTAAACAGGACCGCCGCGGCGCCGACGACGGCGCCCACCACGGCCGCAGCAATGCCGAGCAGGGATCGGTGCGCGGCGACCGTGTGGCCGACCCTCACGCGAATCCCCGCAGCCGACCGACCGGGCTGCGGGGATTGAGGACGCCGCGTCACAGGTTCGCGATCTCGACGTGGATGGGGGCGTCGGTGGCGATGCCCCACACGGTGCGGTAGAACGAGAGCTCGGTCTGCCATGCGTCCTTGATGTTGACGGCGGAACGGAATCCGTGCCCCTCACCCTGGTAGAGCTTGAGCGCCACCGCGTTACCGCCTGCCCGCAGAGCCTCGTACATCTCCTCCGCCTGAGCGGCGGGCACGACGGGGTCCTCGCCACCGTGAAGGAGCAGCAGAGGAGCGTGGATCTGATCGACACGGTTGATCGGGGAACGCTGGGCCCACACCGGGTCCGACACATCGTCCGATCCGATCAGCAGTTGATCGTAGTGCGACTCGAACTTGTGGCTGCTCTGCGCCAGCTTCACCAGGTCGGCAATTCCGTAGAAGGAGGCGCCCGCGGTGAAAACATCCGAGGAAGCCAGGGCATTGAGCGCCGTGAAACCACCGGAGGAGCTGCCACGAATGGCAATCCTCTTCGGATCGACGTACCCCAGGTCGATCAGGTACTGGGCGCCGTCAACGCAGTCCTGGACGTCCATGACGCCCCACTGGCCGTTGAGCTTCTGACGGTAGGCGCGGCCAAAGGACGTCGATCCCCGGAAGTTGACGTCGAGGACAGCGAAGCCGCGGCTCGTCCAATACTGGAAGGGAACCGACAGGCCGGGTCGGCTGGCGCTGGTCGGCCCGCCGTGCACGTTGACGATCAGGGGAGGAAGCTCCCCGTCCGGTGCCCGGAAGTCGGGGTTGACGGGCGCGTAGTAGAGGCCGTGCGATTCCTCGCCGTCGGAGGTCTTCCACGTGAGCATCTGCGCCGTCGAGATGAGGGCAGCGGGCACTTCCGCCTCGGAGGAGGGGCGCAGAACCTTTGTCTTGCCGCGCGAGACCTCGATGATCGCGGGCGTGTGCGTGGCGGAGTCCGCTAGGAACACGACGCGACCGTCGGCCGCTGCGACGTTGCCGATCGGCCACCAACCGGTTGCCCACTCCTCGGCCATGCCGTTGTCGACGCGCACGGTGCCGATATGCCACTCCTGGTCCTCGACCCAGGAGCAGACGAGAAGGTCGTTGTCGTAGTTGTCGTAGGAGTGCAGGCCCAGCTGCCAGTGGGGGTGGGAGAAAGCTCTGCGCCCCGGATGCAGGGAGCGGGTGCGTAGCCGCGTCGTCCAGGCGTTGGGATCCTCCCCTTCGTTCCAGACAAAACCCTGGGTGCGGTACAGGTTGGCCCAGGAGGAGGAATCGTCAACGTGGATGAGGTCCCCGTCCAGCGTCCACCGCGGCTCGTAGACGCACACGCCCGGCTGATCGACGAGGACGACCTCGCGGTCGATCCGCCCCTCAAAGGTCAGCGAGGCAACCCGCAGCTGCGAGGACGTCCATGGCATGTTCGGATGGTTCCACGAGATCCACGCGAGCTTTGTCCCGTCGGGGGACACGACGGGTGCCTGAGCGAAGTCCGTCCCGCCAAAAACGGGGATGATGGCACTGTCGTCACGCGCTGCGGAGCCGTCCAGGGGGATCGCGACGATGGAGTTGACGGGTTCGCCCGGCCCCGAGTGGTCCTCGGCGACCGCGTACACGAGGTCACGTACGTCCGCGATCCAGAAGTCACCGTAGCGGACCTTCGACAGGGTCGTCAGGGGGCGCACCCCTCGGCGCGGGTCGGAGGTGTCGTAGGCGTAGACGCGACCGTCGGTGCGGTCGGAGAAGACGATGACCCCGTGGTGGACGGCGTATGCCTTGCCGCCGTACTCGTGCACGCGCGTGCCCACGTCGGGCAGGCGAACCCCGTCAATGAGGGGCAGAACCTCGCCCGTCTCGCCTGTCCCGCGCCGCCGCAGCAGCGTGCCACGGCCTCCCTCCAGGGGATGACCCTCCACCCAGTAGGTGTCCGGTCCATCAACCCGGACCTGGGAGAGGGTGACCGAACGCGCAGTGAAGGAATCACCCGTAATGGGGGACTTCCAAATGCCGTGAGGAGCGACGGTGACGGACATAGTGCCTCCTTGAGCGTATGGCGAGCCTACGTTCCCATCTTAGTGCTCGCGTCTCCCGCCTGCGCGGATCCCACGGGAGAGGATCCCGCTTTGACGCGTAGATGAGACGCGGAGGGAACTACACTGGTGCTCATGTCTGGAGCACAAGAGTCTCGCGACCTGTTGTCGCGCTGCACCGCACCGCGGGAGCTGCGCCGCCTCGATCCCGGACAGCTGGATGAGCTGGCGCGCCAGATTCGGGAGTTCCTGATCGATAACGTCTCTCGTACCGGAGGGCACCTGGGACCCAACCTTGGAGTGGTTGAACTCACGATCGGTATGCACCGCGTCTTCCGTTCGCCGCAGGACACGATCGTGTTCGACACGGGCCATCAGGCATACGTGCACAAGCTCCTGACGGGACGCCAAGATTTTTCCTCGCTGCGTTGCCCGGGCGGCCTGTCGGGTTACCCGTCTCGCTCCGAGTCTGAGCACGACGTCGTCGAATCCTCTCACGCGTCGTCGTCGCTGGCGTGGGTCGATGGGATCTCGCGGGAGAAGCATCGGCGCGGGGATCGCACGTGGACGGTCGCCGTCATCGGAGACGGCGCGCTGACCGGCGGAATGGCCTGGGAGGCCCTCAACAACATCGCGACCTCGAAGAACCGGCGCATCGCGATCATTATCAACGACAACGGTCGCTCCTACGCCCCCACGATCGGAGGCCTGGCCACTCACCTGGATGCCCTGCGCACGTCCGCGGGCTACGAGCGTGCCCTCGCGTGGGGGAAGCAGCATCTTCTCAGCAAGGGCATTCCGGGGCGCGCCGCCTACGACGCTCTCCACGGCCTGAAGACGGGAATCAAGGACGCTCTCAACCCCCAGGTCATGTTCGAGGACCTCGGCCTGAAGTACGTGGGCCCCGTCAATGGCCACGACATCGCGGCGGTCGAGACCGCGCTGAGGCGCGCGCGTTCCCTCGACCAGCCCGTCCTCGTGCACGTGATCACCGAGAAGGGACGCGGCTACACGCCCGCCGAGGAGAACATCGCGGACCGCTTCCACGCGGTCGGCCCCATCCACCCCGAGACCGGACTGCCCGTCGCTCCCGAACGCTTTGGCTTCACGAGCGTCTTTGCCGACGAGATTCGCTCCCTGGCCGCCACGCGCGAGGACATCGTGGGCATCACGGCCGCGATGATGCAGCCGGTGGGGCTTGGACCCATGCATGAGGCGTTCCCCGGTCGCGTGATAGACGTCGGCATTGCCGAGGCCGAAGCGGTGACGTCGGCCGCCGGCATGGCCTATGAAGGGGCGCACCCCGTTGTTGCGCTCTACGCCACGTTCTTGAACCGAGGGTTCGATCAGCTCCTCATGGACGTTGCGCTCCATCGCGCCGGCGTCACCTTTATCCTCGATCGCGCGGGAATCACCGGATCCGACGGGGCATCCCACAACGGCGTGTGGGACATCGCCATGTGTTCGCTGATCCCCGGCCTGCGCCTGGCCGCCCCCAGAGACGAGGACACCTTGCGCGAGGAGCTGCGTGAGGCAATCAGCGTGGACGATGCACCCACCGTCCTGCGCTACAGGAAGGGGGCTCTGCCCGAACCGATGCCCGCGTTGCGGCGAGTGGGCGACGTCGACGTGCTCCTCGACGAGGAGGTGGCGCCCTGCCGTGCCCGCGTGCTCATCGTCGGCACGGGGGCGTGCGTGCCCGACGCGATCACCGCTGCACGTCGACTTATCGACGATGGCATATCCGTCACCGTGGTCGATCCCCGGTGGCTGGTTCCCATCAGCCCGGATCTGGCCTCGCTCGCGCTCGGCTTCGACGCCGTCATCGCGGTTGAGGACGGGATCGTTCAGGGGGGCTTCGGTTGGGCCCTCAGGGACAGCCTCTTCGACGCCGGCATTCCCGTTCGATGCCTGGGAGTTCCCCAGGTTCTTCCCGAGCACGGGGACCGCTCCGAGATGATCAAGGACTTCGGATACGACGCGGACGGTATCGAGGCCGCGGTCCGAGCGCAGGTCGAACGTCTCGCGCGCTGCTAGGGGAGCGACTCAGACGCCGAGAGCGTCGCAGATCGGGTCGAGAGTCAGGTCGATCTGCCAGTCTCTCGCGCCCCGGTTCACCATGCGTTCCTCGACTTCGTCCCCGGAGGGACGGGAGGGATCGAGGGGCGCCCACGCCAGGTAGCGCTGCACCTGAGGTGCGAGGACCACTTCGGGGGCCAGCCCCAGTTGCGAGGCGACCGACGCCACCGCGGCGCGCACCGTACCCAGCCGCGCGGCCGCCGCCTCGTCGATTCGATTCCACTGACGGGGCTCGGGAATCGAACCCGGTTGGACGGGCCGGCGGGCGGGTGGAAGCTCGTCCTCGGTCATCGCCCTGACGCGTGCCAGGGCGCGCATCCACTCGTCTTCGAACTGGCGAGCGAAAGGGGAGCGGAACTCGTTGATACTCATGAGCGCGCGCCGATTCCTGGGCGGCGCGGATGCCGCGCGCACGAGGGCGGCGTTGCGCACCAAGCGACCCGGGGAGATGTCGACGCGTCGGGCAATTTCCTCGCGGGTTTCCCACAGCGCCTGAAGGACCGCGAGTCCCCGGCGGCTACGGACCTTGCCCGCTCCCGGCAGCGAGCGCCAGCGATCCGGCTTGGCGGGGGAGGGGCGGACCGAGAGGGCGTGGCTGAACTCCTGCTGCGCCCACTCCCAGCGACCCATCTGATCGAGCCTCTTGGACAGGCGGTAGTACAGCTCCGTCAGCAGCTCCACGTCCAACGCCGCGTAGCGCAGCCATTCGGGAGGGAGGGGACGCAGCGACCAATCAGACGCCTGGTGATCCTTGACCAGGCCCAGGCCCAGCACCTGCTCGGCGACCGCAGCCAAGCCGAAGCGCTCCAAGCCCACCAGGCGTGCGGCAATCTCGGTGTCAAACAGCGAGGAGGGAACCAACCCGACCTGGCGCAGGTTCGGCAGATCCTGCAGGCAGTCGTGCAGGAGCCAGACATCGTCGACCCCCGGCGCGAGGGCCGACAGATCGGGCAGGGCGTGCGTGTCGATCAGGAACGTGCCGACGTCCTCACGGCGTATTTGCACCAGGTAGGGGTCGGAGCCATAGCGAAAACCCTGCGCGCGCTCGACATCGAGCGCGACCGGTGCCCGCCCGAGTGCAAGCGCTTTCGCCGCGTCGTCCAGGCCGGAGGGAGTATCGACGATGGCGGGGGTGCCCCCGCGTGGCTGTGCGATGACTTCGGGATCATCCGTGTCGCCGACCGGCAGGCGGCCGCCATTGTTGACTCGCACTCAGACTCCTTCAAGATGACGGGCGGGAACGATGCCGGCCGTCCGGCGCATCACGTCGGCCCATCCGGATAGGTGCTCGCCAAGGTGCTCGCTGTTGGGAGTCCACGAGGCGCGCACGTCAACAAAGAGGGAGGAGCCCCGCAACTCGAGGCCGCCGAAGGTCTCGCTCATCTCTCGCGTGACGGTACCGGTCAGGTCATGGAGCCCCGCGCCGGCGACGTGCAAGCAGTCGAGGGTCCATCCCCACACGCCCTCCGCGAGCAGGGGATCTCCCATCATGTCCGCGTCGATCTGGGCGCGCAGCTGGCTCACGACACGGAACGTGCCGTTCCAACCAATCTGCCCCACCGGATCATGCAGGATCACCATCCGACCAGTCGACAGGGGCTGTCCCGCGTCATCCTCGTCTGTCGTCCGCATCGCGAGTGCCGCCGTGAAGGGCGCGAGACGTCGAGGTGGGGAAACCTCCTCGAGGAGTATGTGCGGCAGGTGGTCGGCCTGTCGCAGGGACAGCAGAGCCCGTACAAACTCCTCGGGCACCGCGTTTTCGTTCACAATTCAAATCGTACGGGTGTCATCACGGCTTCGGGTCCAGACGCGCCGCCGATCATCATCTCGATAAGTAGTCGGTACGCGTGTCGGGAAAACCGCTGCGTCGATTGGGGGTGCGAAGTCAGCGGCCCCGCGGGTTGCGCAAGATGAACGAGGTGCGCGGCTTGACGTGCACGATGTCTCCGGAGCGGTACTCGCGGCACTCATTGTCCCCCGACGTGTCGACGACCGTGTACCAGACGTGTCCGTACTTGGTGTCCGGCAGCGTGAAATCGACGGGCTCGGGAGCCGCATTGAGAAGCAGGAGGAAGTCATCGTCAAGGATTCGACGCCCGTCGACGTCGGGCTCACGAATCGCATCCCCGTTGTAGAACACCATCGTCGATCGTGCCCAGGGCTGGTTCCACTCCTCCTCGGTCATGTGGGTTCCGGCCGGTGTGAACCATTCGATCTCGCCGAGCGCGGACTCGCCTCCGCGCTTGGCGGGCCCCTCCAGGAAGCGCCTGCGACGCATGACGGGATGGTCTCGGCGCAGGTGGATGAGATGCTGGGTGAACTCCAGCAGCTTGTGGTCGTGCTCGTTGAGGTCCCAGTTGATCCAGGTAAGCTCGTTGTCCTGGCAGTAGGCGTTGTTGTTGCCGCGCTGGGTGCGCCCGAGTTCGTCTCCGTGGGCGATCATCGGAACCCCCTGGGAGAACATCAGCGTGGTGAGGAAGTTGCGCTGCTGGCGATAGCGCAACTCGATGATCTCTTCGTCGTCCGTATCGCCCTCGGTCCCGCAGTTCCACGAGCGATTGTCGTTCGCTCCGTCAGCGCCTCCCTCCTGGTTGGCTTCGTTGTGTTTCTCGTTGTAGGAGACAAGGTCTCGCAGGGTGAAACCGTCGTGGGCGATCACGAAGTTGACCGATGCCATCGGTTTGCGCCCGGTCGTCCCGTAGAGGTCGGAGGAGCCCGCCAAGCGCGAGGCGAAGTCGGGCAGGGACGAGAACTCTCCACGCCAGAAGTCGCGGACCGTGTCGCGGTAGCGTCCGTTCCATTCGGACCACAGCGGCGGGAATCCACCCACCTGATAGCCGTTGGATCCCACGTCCCACGGCTCGGCGATCAACTTGACCTGCGACACCACCGGGTCCTGGTGAATGAGATCGAAGAAAGCTGAGAGACGGTCCACCTCGGCAAACTGGCGTGCGAGCGTGGAGGCCAGATCGAAGCGGAAGCCGTCCACGTGCATCTCGGTCACCCAGTAGCGCAGCGAGTCCATGATGAGTTGCAGGACCTGCGGGGAACTCATGAGGAGGGAGTTGCCGGTGCCGGTCGTGTCAAAGTAGTGCTGCCGATCCCCATCGACCAGGCGATAGTAGGAGGGGTTGTCGATTCCGCGGAAGGACAGGGTTGGTCCCAGGTGGTTGCCCTCCGCCGTGTGGTTGTAGACGACGTCCAAGATGACCTCGATGTTGGCCGCGTGCAGCGCCTTGACCATCGCCTTGAACTCGGAGACCTGCGCGCCCGGCTCACGGGATGCGGCGTAGGCATTGTGAGGCGCGAAGTAGCCGATCGTGTTGTATCCCCAGTAGTTGGAGAGCCCCTTGGCCTGGAGGGTCGTGTCGTTGGTGAACTGCTGGATCGGCATCAGTTCGACCGCGGTGACCCCGAGCTTCTGGAGGTGTTCGATGATCGCCGGGTGGGCCATTCCGGCATAGGTTCCTCGCAGTTCCTCGGGGACGTCCGGGTGGCGCATCGTCATGCCCTTGACGTGGGCCTCGTAGATGATGGTCTCCGAGTAGTCGTGCCCCGGCCGGTGGTCGCCCTCCCAGTCGAAGAATGGGTTGACGACGATCGAGTGCATCGTTGCTTTTGCTGAGTCTCCCCCTTTGAGGGAGAGGGGATCGTCCGCTTGGTAGGACAGGAGGTCCATGGAGTCCGTGAGCTGGCCTTCGATCGCCTTGGCGTAGGGGTCGAGGAGGAGCTTGGAGGGATCGCAACGCAGCCCGTTTTGCGGATCCCAGGGGCCGTCGATGCGGTAGCCGTACCGCTGGCCGGCGCGGACCTGGGGGACGTAGACATGCCACACCCAGGCATCAACCTCGGTCATCGGGATGCGCATCTCGTTGAGTTCCTCGTCGAGCAGGCACAGAGTGACCGAGGTCGCGACCGAGGAGTAGATTGCGAAGTTGGTACCGGTTCCATCAAACGTGGCGCCCAGGGGGTACGCCTTTCCAGGTCGAGTATCCATAGATGTAAGAGTGGCACGAAAGCGTGGCTGTCGGCAGGAATGTTCCCGAGCAATGTCTGTGACTTGGATAACTGCATGTTGGTTTTGCGTTCCTGGGGGGAGGTCTGTTAAGGTTTTACCCGTTGCGAAGAACGCGTGGCGTTCTGAGAAACGCGGATGTGGCTCAGTTGGTAGAGCATCACCTTGCCAAGGTGAGGGTCGCGGGTTCGAGTCCCGTCATCCGCTCGGGCGATTGGCGCAGCGGGAGCGCGCTTCCCTGACACGGAAGAGGTCACTGGTTCGATCCCAGTATCGCCCACGGTCATCCTGGTCACAGGATTGGCGGGCAGTGCCCGGCCGCACAAGCGGTTCACGCGGATGTGGCTCAGTTGGTAGAGCATCACCTTGCCAAGGTGAGGGTCGCGGGTTCGAGTCCCGTCATCCGCTCTCAATCGGGAATCCTCACGATCCCATTGGGCGTGGTGGGTTGGCCGAGAGGCGAGGCAGCGGCCTGCAAAGCCGTATACACGGGTTCGAATCCCGTACCCACCTCGGGCGATTGGCGCAGGGGTAGCGCGCTTCCTTCACACGGAAGAGGTCACTGGTTCGATCCCAGTATCGCCCACCACGCAAGCCGGATCCTTATGGATCCGGCTTCTTTGCATTGCCGTTTGACCGCTGCGACGATGTCGGACGGGGTTGCTTCGTCCCTCTGTGCTGCCGTGCAATGGTGCGGATGGGGTCCCGGGTGCCTCCTTGAAATTCTGTGACAAGACCTCTGTGCGTCCTTGTCATTGGTGACGTGTCGAATCCTGACGCTTGTCGTCATGCGTGCTCGCGTCGCCCCATGATGGGGCGGGAGCGGACAGAGCGCAAAACATGACAGTAAATGAGCAAGTCCAGCTATAGCGCCTTTCGACATCCTTGTCGCATCCCATGTGCGCAGCCTGTGAGAGACCCCTTTCTCTGATTGTTGACCACGTTGCAGGGGTTGGCATAGACTGGCACGGTGTGAAGCGACGCTGTCGCACATCCTATTGACAGGAGTAATCCATGACTGCTCTGAAGCGGCGCCACCTGGGCGCACTTCTTGCCACACTTGCGTTGGCTCTGAGTTTCTTTGGTCTCAGCCAACTGATAACGCCCGGCGAGGCCGCGTACGCGGCACCTAAGGCATGCCCTGACGCGGTGACGAATGTGAGCAATAAGGTCACATTGGACTGGGACAAGGCGCAGCTGGTCGACAACTCGGGTCGCGAGACTCAGGCGGTCGGCGACTACTGGGATCTCGGCCTGAAGCTACCGTGGAAGACCGAGGGCGCCGTGAAGGCCGGCGACTACTTCACCTATGACGCGCGCATCAGCGAGACCTCGCAGGGGCGTCAGTTGCAGCGTCCCAACGTGACCCGCACCTTCGACGTCGTCTCGCACAACAATATCGTGGTTGGCTGCGGAACATGGGGGAGCGACGGCATGGTCACCGTCGTCTTCAATTCCAAAGTTGAGACGGCTGCCCAGTGGTATGGCTCGGTGGTCACCAACGGCCTCGCGCAGTACAGCGGTCCCGGCAACGAGAAGTACACCGTGAACCTGGGTGGCAAGACCACGCGCGTGCTCGACATGATTGGTCGCGTCCCCGGTGAGCCTCGTTTCCAGAAGGATGGCTGGCTGACGTTGAAGGACGACGAAGACGGCGACTCGAATAAGGCTATTATGTGGCGCGTCATCGTTCCCGCCGGCCCCGCGGCCGTGACCGGAGCCTCCGTCGTTGACGAGGTTCCCCAAGGAGCGAACTGGAGCTTTGACTGCGCCACCGTCGATGACTACACGAAGAAGCACACCTACCTCGTGACGGACCCGACCACGTCGGAGGGCATCCGCCAGGAGAAGGACACGTCGAAGGGGGCATTCGGCCAGGCCGCGCAGGTTGAGTGCTCCAGCGGCAAGGTCACCGTGAAGCTCGGCGAGATCCCCGCCAACCAGTCGGCCATCGTCATGCTGCCCGCACGTGTGGCCGACGCGAAGCGCTCCAGTGATGTTGTCGGCGAGTTCTCGAACAAGGTCAACTTCAACATTCCTGGGCGCGAAGACATTCAGTCGGTTACCAAGACCCTGCGTTACGGAGGCAGTGCCGATGCCTACGCGCACCAGACCTTCTCCGTGACGAAGAATGTCGTTGGTGAACTGCCCGAATCCGCCAACGACCTCGACTACACGCTGAAGATCACCCTCACGAACAAGGACGACGCGTCGGCCAATAAGACGTTCCAGGCGAGCGTCAAGGCCGGGCAGACATACACCTACCCCGAGGCTCTTCCCCTGGGAACCGAGGTGACCGTGACCGAGGGGGACCTCCCCTCCAACGCCGCGATCACCTGGAATGAAGCCGAGAGTCGCCTCTTCGAGGCCGCCCCTGGAGTGTCGTTGAAGGCCGGAAACCGCGAAGCTCACTTCACGCTGAGCGATGACCAGACGTACTCGTTGACGCTGACGAACACCCTCGTCCCGGCCCCGACTCCGTCGGCAACGCCGAGCACGCCAGCGCCGAAGACTCCGGCGGCCACCCCTGCTCCGACCAAGAAGCCCTCGCCCGCGCCGCGCCTCGCGGCCACGGGCTCTGACGCGGTCGGCTTGGGTGTCCTGGCGGGAATCGTCGCCATCGCGGGTGTGTCCCTGGTCGCGGCAAGGCGCCGCGGACGCTGACGAGAGGCATCTGCGACCCACGTGGCCACGGCTAACGTGACGCACGTAAGCCGGTGAGGCACAATGGCCGACCGGCCCATGGTCGGCGAAACGAGGGCGGGAGGAGCAATGCTCCTCCCGCCCTCCGATGCTTGTCGCTTCAACAGCGTCAGGAAGGTGGTCGAGGGCCCGGATCCGCGGGTGCCCGCTGCGGGCACGGGCGCACGCGAGGGCGGGCGCGGGTTGCAACCTCCGGCGCAGATCCTCAATGGATCAGGTACACCCGCGCCTCCCAGGGACCCATCGGCGACGCCGGGTCAACGGGTGTGGGCGCGTTCTCCGACGCGACGCCGGTTCCCCGTGTGTTAGCGAGGTAGAGCCTCCAGGGCAGCGCACAGGCGGCCTCGTGGCCTCCGCGGGGAGAGGGGGTGAGAGCGCGCGAGGACAGGTTGGTCGCGACGAGGATGCTGGAACCCTCGTGCTCCCGCAGGTAGAAGAACAGCGCGGGATCGCCCATGTCGAGTCGCGTGAAACCACCGTCGGTCGCGGCACCGATGCGATGCCGGGCATCGATGAGTGCCCTGTAGTAGGCGAGGACCGACGAATCATCGGCGAGCTGCGCCGCGACGTTGATCTGGGATGCTGAATGGGGTACGCCGATCCAGGGGATGGCATCGGTGAAGCCCGCGTTTGCGGAGTCGTCCCACTGCATGGGGGTCCTGCCATTATCCCGCGACATGTGCGCAAGACCGGGGGGAATCTCCTCGCCCGCATCCTCGCGCAGCGCGTTGAGGGACTCCACGTCGCGCAAGTCGGTGGGGGAGGAGAACGCTCCGCCGAGCATTCCGATCTCCTGCCCCTGGTAGATGAACGGAGTGCCTCGCTGGAGGAAGTAGGCGGTTGCCAGGGCCGTCGCGGACTCGTACCAGAAGTTATCAGGGTCGCCGAAACGGCGCACGGCGCGCGGCTGATCGTGATTCTCGAGGTAGAGAGCGTTCCACCCCCGCTCCTCGAGCGCCTTTTGCCAGCGGGTCAACACCTCGGCAAGCTCTCCGGGTCGGAGGGGGCGAGGGGCGAAACGGCCCCGTTCGAGTCCCAGGTTGACGTGCTCGAACTGAATGAGCATGTTGAACTCGTTACGCGAGGGATCGCAGAATAGGAGCGCGGACTCGGGTGACGCGTTGGATGCCTCGCCGACGGTGAATGAGCCGGGATGACGCGAGAATGTTCGTTCGTTCATCTCCTGCAGGAACTCGTGCAGGCGGGGCCCGTCGGCGTAGCACTCGTGGCCCACACCGAACGGGGCGCGCGCCGCGCCCCCGTCGGGCAGTCCTGCTCGCTTGGAGATCACGTCGATTGCGTCGACGCGGAAGCCGTCAACTCCTCGCTCGAGCCACCAGTTCATCATGTCGTAGATGGCCTCGCGCACGTGCGGATTCTCCCAGTTCAGGTCGGGTTGCTCGCTGGCGAAGAGGTGCAGGTAATACTCACCCGACGACGGGTCAAATTGCCACGCGGAGCCCCCGAAGAAGGACTCCCAGTTGTTCGGTTCGGCGCCCGGCGCTGCTGGCTCTGTCCCCGGACGCGCGGGGCGCCAGTAGTACCAGTCGCGGCGAGGGGAGTGGGGGCCGCTTGCGGACTCAACGAACCACGGGTGCTCCACCGACGTGTGGTTGACGACCAGGTCCATGACGATGCGCATCCCCAGCTCGTGGGCGCGGGCAACCAGCGCGTCGAAGGCCGCGAGGTCACCAAAGAGGGGATCGATGTCGCGGTAGTTCGAGATGTCGTAGCCGTTATCCGCCTGGGGCGAGCGGTAGATGGGTGATATCCAGATGATGTCGATGCCGAGATGAGCGAGGTAATCGAGGCGCGCGTAGATGCCCGCTAGGTCGCCCACGCCGTCGCCGTTGCTGTCCTGGAACGAACGCGGATACACCTGATAGAGGACGGCGTTCTTCCACCAGGGACAGGCGGCGTAACGCCTCTCGGGTAGCAGGCCTGGGCGGTGAAACATGAGCCTGTGACTACTGCGAGTCGAGATTCGCCCAGGCCTCGTACGCACCCGTATCGGCGTAGTAGACAACGCTACAGGTCACGGTGAAGGTTCCCGTACGTCCCGTCAGGAGGGTTCCTTCGAGTTGGCCTTTGCCGGTGTACGTCGGGTTGCCGTCCTCATCCGTGCCGTCGCGTTGCATGCTCTCCCAATGGAGCGTCCCGCTGCTGACCGACTGCTCGAGGGCGGCCTTGCACTCGTTCCTGATTCCGTTCTGTTCGGCGGCGCTCAGGTCACTTGAAAAGCCCTGCGGACCGCTGGGCTGCGGAGAAGGTGTCTTGCCGGGTCCCGCGGAGGGGGCGTTTGTGGGGCCTGTGGAGGGGCCGGCGCTCGGATGTGCGCCCGGGTCGCTGCTCGAAGGATCGGAGGACGGACTGCTGGAGGTCGTGGGCGAGGGGGAGGAGGTGTTCGAGTTGCTTCTAGTCAGAGCGACAGCAATGACGATCACGAGGATGACTGCTAGGACGGCGGCGATGATGCCGATGATCAGTCCCGTTTTAGCCCCCTTGTTTGGCGGTTGCCCCGCGCCCATGCCGTAGGGGCCCACGGGATACGCCTGCCCCTGGGGATAGGTGCCGGGCACACCGTAGTAGCTCGCCTGTCCCTGCCCCATGCCTGCCTGTCCGTACCCGTATCCGCCCGCGGTGGGCAACTCCTGGGTGGGCTGCTGAGCGTATGCGGAGCCGTACGGTTGGCTGCCCGCGGTGGGCAACTCCTGGGTGGGCTGCTGACCGTATGCGGAGCCGTACGGTTGGCTGCCCGCGGTGGGCAACTCCTGGGTGGGCTGCTGACCGTATGCGGAGCCATAGGGTAGGTTTCCTGGGACGGGTGCCCCGCCGCCGTTACCGGAACCGTAGGGCGGCTGTTGGTTGGGAAGGTATGGATTGGACACGAGGCCTCCCGGCGTTGGCGGATTCTGGGTGTCGTCCGGTGCCCCCAGGATGCGGGGACGGTGGCGGCGAGTGGACGGTGAGCGTGGCGGCAGGGGCTGGCCGTCACTTCGAGGAGAACTTGACAAACACGTTCAGACTATTGTCCGTACTGACGTAAATTGCGGTGCAGGTGAAGTTCCCGGAGACCGCGCGGTTGTTCGTCTTGCGCGTTCCGCTGAGTTGGCCCGTGTACTCGTAGGATGTGGTGGCCGCGCCCTGATTCTTGAGAGCGACACTGTCGTTTGTGATCGTCGCGGATGCGACCTCCTGGTTGATCTTGTCCTTGCAGGCCGATATCACCTGCTGCTCCGTCTTGCCATCGGCGCCGTTTCCCTTCGAAGGAGTGCCGCCCTTGGAGGGGGAAGAGGGGGAATCAGTGGCCTTGTCTGACGGAGCGGAGCCCATCGACGGTTGGCCGGAGGGGCTGGCGGCCGATGTCGGCGAGGCCGTGGTCTCTTCGTTGGAGGAAGACCTCAGGAAGGGCAGGTAGATGAGGAGGCCGATGACGAGTGCCACCGCGAATGCTCCCGCGATGATTGCGACAATCTTGCCGACGTTCGATCCGGAGGGCTGCGGCCCCATCGCGCCCCCACCATAGGGGGGCTGCCCATACATTCCGTTCCCGCCGCCCTGGGGGTATCCGCCCTGGGGGGCGCCTCCCATCACGTAGCCGCCTTGCGCATATCCGCCCTGGGGAACTCCGCCGGTAGCTGCGTAGCCACCCTGAGCCGGGTAGCCGGGGGCACCCTGCTGAGGCTGGAAGGGAGGCTGGTTGTTTGGTTGATACGGCATGCTCATGGTGCAGTCCTTGGTGGTGAGAGCTCTCTCAGGGAACGTAACGTATCCTACCAGGCGCTAGGCTTGTGGCATGAGCATTGATTACCTGACCCGCCCCAGGCCTCTGACCCCCCGTGATGACATCCTTCCCGTCATCATCGGTGGCGACTTCGGGGTGTATGGAATCGGTCGGTGCTTCAACGAGGCATTCGGCTGCCGCTGTGTCTGCGTCGGTTCGCAGCCGACCGAGTCGATTACCCGGTCAAACTTCTTCGATGTTCGCCATGTCAGTGCTCATGCCAGCGATGCGCAGCTGCTGGACGTGTTGATGAGCGTTGCGGGTGAGCATCCCGACAAGAAGCTCGTTCTCATGGCGAACCACGACATCTTCTCGGCCTTCGTGGCCCGCAACGCTCGGGCACTCTCGCGCCACTACGCGCTCCCTTTCCCCGATTCTCAGGTGATGGAACGGTTGACGGACAAAGCGGAATTCGCGCGCGCCTGCGAGCGCGCGGGCATCGGCACGCCTCGCACGATAACCGTGTCTTTCTCCAATGTCGAGGACGAGGCTTGGGCCGCCCCCGAGCCCCCTTTTCCCTTCCCCGTCGTGGCTAAGGCGGCGAATGGTGAACCCTACGACGTGCTGGAGTTCGAGGGCAAGCGCAAGATCTGGTTCATCGATACCCCCGAGGAACTCGCGGAGTTGTGGGACACCCTCAGGGATGCTGGCTTCCGCGACACGTTCCTCGTTCAAGAGCTCATTCCGGGGGACAACACCGCGATGCGTTCCATCACGGCGTACGTGGATTCGCGCGGGGAGGTGACCCTCATCGGATCGGCTCGCGTCCTCCTGGAAGACCATGCACCGACCATGATCGGCAATCCCGTCGCCATGATCACCGAGGAGTTTCCGTCCCTATGGGAAAGCGCCTGCACGCTGCTCACGGACAACGGCTACCGAGGGTTCGCAAACTTCGACGTGAAGATTGATCCGCGCGACGGGCGCGCTCTCTTCCTCGAAGTCAACCCGCGTATCGGACGTAACAACTGGTACATGGCTGCCGCGGGAGCGAATCCGATGATTCCGATGGTCGCTGACCTGATCGACGGCCTGGCGTGTGAGCAGCAGCAGGCGCGCGATGAGATCCTCTACACCCTCGTCCCGGACTCTCTACTCCTGCACTACGTGACCGACCCCGACCTGCGCGAGCGCGTCACACGCATTATTGGGCAGGGGCGCCGCTTCGACCTCCTCCTGAATCCAGCCGAGAAGAACCTGCGGCGAAATCTCACGGTCTGGCTCCAAAAACAGAACCACCGCCGCAAGTTTGCGCGCTACTACCCCGAGCCGACTCAGACCTCGTACTGACACGTTCGAGGGGCGCCGACGCCTCGCAGCGGCCTTGAGGCGGGCGACGCGGCCCCTGCTAGACTGACCACCTACACGCGACCCTTCCCCTGACGAACGAGGACACCATGACGATCACCGCACTCGTACCCATCTCCCAGGACGACAAGATCGCTGCGGTCTCTGGCTTCCAGGACCGCTCCTTGCCGATCGAGCAGGCCTGCGTGTGGGAGGCCTTCGAGGAATCCCAGGGACACGGGGTGTGGGGCCGATACGCGTGGTGCGAGGACGACACAAAGGTCGCGTTCATCACGCTGTACAAATATTCGCTGCGCGGCGTTCACTACCTGTGGGCCAAGTGGGGTCCCGCGTGGATCAAGGAAGCCACCCCCGAGCGTGAGGCGGCGCTGCGAGCCGACCTCCTGCGCGAGATCCGCGCCAAGGATCGTTCCGTCGCATTCGTGCGCTTGCATGCCATCTACCAGCATCCCGACCTGTGCATGCCGCTGCAGACCATTTCCTACGACCGCACCGTCGTCATCGATACTTCCGGCAAGACCGAGGAAGCGATCCTGGCAACCATGCCGAAGGCCGGCAAGCGTTCGATCCGAAGCGGACTGAAGAAGGGCAAGGCCGAGGGCATCACCTTCCATGAGGACACCGCCAACGCCGCATCCGTCATCGACGAGTACTACGCGGTCATGGAGGAGACCGCACAGCGCGATGGCTTCCGTCCGCATCCGAAGGCTGTCTACATGGACCTCCTTCGCACGCTCGGCCCCAAGCACGCCCGTATCTTCTCGATGCGCGACACGGATGACGCGATCCTGTGCTGGGACTTCTGCCTGGTCGAGGGCATCCGCGCCCAGGCGGAATACGGAGCCTCCACCGAAGCCGGTCGGCGGCTGCGCCAGCCCCCGGTCCTGGACTTCCTGGCCGCCGAGTACCTCGCTCGTGACGGGGTTCGAGAATTCGACCTGATGGGGGCACACTCGCCACGCTGTCCCGATCTCTTTAGCGTCGGCAAGTACAAGATCGCGTTCGCCTCCCACTTCACAGACGTTCCCGGAGGCTGGGACATGCCCATCAAGAAGAACACCTACCGCGCGCTGCGCGCGGCCAAAGCCATAAAGGATTGGCGCGCCCGCTCCTGAAGCGTTGGCCCCCGGGCGATAGAATCCCGGTAGCGAAGCATCCTGTCGCACCGAACGAACCCAGAGGAGACACAGTGCCCGATATCTCGCTCGTCATTGACGGACAACCCGAAACAGTACCGGCGGGAACCACGGGCACCGCGTGGTTCGAGAAGAACCGCTCCGTCGTCGCCATCAAGGTCAACGGAGTTGCCCGCGACCTGGCCAGCGCGCTCGAAGAGGGCACGACCGTCGAAGCGATCACCCTCGAGAGCGAGGACGGCCTGAACATCCTGCGTCACAGCGCCACGCACGTCCTCGCCCAGGCCGTCCAGGATGTCTTCCCCGACGTGAACCTGGGCATCGGCCCCTTCATTACCGACGGCTTCTACTACGACTTCGGAAACATCGACGCCGTCACGCCCGAGCTGCTGCGCGAACTGGAGAAGCGCATGAAGCGCATCATCAAGGAGGGCCAGCGCTTCGTGCGCCGCGAGATCGGCGAGGACGACGCCCGCGTGGAGCTTGCCGACCAGCCCTACAAGCTCGAACTGGTCACCACGAAGGGCAAGGGCGCCGAAGGAGCCTCCGTCGAGGTCGGCGCCGGAAGCCTCACCATGTACGACAACGTGCGCCGCGACGGCACCGTGGCCTGGAAGGACCTGTGCCGCGGCCCCCACCTGCCCTCCACAAAGCTCATCGGAAACGGCTTCGCCCTCACCAAGTCGTCGGCAGCCTACTGGAAGGGCGACCAGAACGGCGACCAGCTGCAGCGCATCTACGGCACCGCGTGGGCATCGAAGGAAGACCTGGTCGCCTACCAGGAGCGCATCAAGGAAGCAGAACGCCGCGACCACCGCCGCCTCGGCGTCGAACTGGACCTGTTCAGCTTCCCCGAGGAGATCGGTCCCGGCCTCGTGGTCTTCCACCCCAAGGGCGGGATCCTTCGCCACGAGATCGAGTCCTACGTCACCGATCGACACAAGCGGGCGGGATTCGACTTCGTCCACACGCCGGAGATCTCCAAGGGAGGGCTCTTCCACACCTCGGGGCACCTGCCCTACTACGCGGACACCATGTTCCCGCCCATGCTCGTCGACGAGGAACGAGACGCGGACGGCAACGTGACGAAGGCCGGGCAGGAGTACTACCTCAAGGCCATGAACTGCCCGATGCACAACCTCATCTTCCGCTCGCGCGGACGCTCCTACCGTGAGCTCCCGCTGCGCTTCTACGAGCTGGGCCACGACTATCGCTACGAGAAGAGCGGCGTGGTTCATGGTCTGACGCGCATGCGTGGCTTCACGCAGGACGATTCGCACACCTACTGCACCCCGGAGCAGGCGTCGCAGGAGATTCGCACCCAGATCGAGTTCTTCCTCTCGATCCTCTCGGCGTTCGGCCTCAAGGACTTCTACCTGGAGCTGTCGACGCGCGACGAGGACGGCAAGAAGAAAGACAAGTTCATTGGATCGGACGAGGACTGGGCGGCCGCGACCAAGGCCCTTCAGGATGCCTGTGCTGCCACCGGTCTCGACCTCGTTCCCGACCCGGGCGGCGCGGCCTTCTACGGGCCCAAGGTGTCGGTTCAGGTCAAGGATGCGATTGGACGCACCTGGCAGATGTCCACCATCCAGTACGACTTCAACCAACCCGAGCGCTTCGACCTGGAGTACACCGCCGCCGACGGGACGCGTCAGCGTCCCGTCATGATCCACTCCGCCAAGCTCGGGTCCGTTGAGCGCTTCATCGGAGTGCTCACCGAGCACTACGCGGGAGCATTCCCGGCCTGGCTTTCCCCCGTCCAGGTACGACTCATCCCGGTCGCCGAGGCGTTCGACGGCTACGTGGCCGACGTCGCGGCAAAGCTGCGTGAGCGCGGAGTGCGAGTCGAAACCGACCTGTCCGACGACCGCTTCGGCAAGAAGATTCGCAACGCCTCGAAGGACAAGATCCCCTTCACCCTCATCGCCGGTGGCGAGGACGTTGAGGCCGGGGCAGTGTCCTTCCGCCTGCGCGACGGCTCCCAACATAACGGAGTCCCCGTGGAACGTGCCGTGGACTTGATCGTTGCTCACGTTGAAGAACGAAACAACGGCGATCACATCGCCGGACTCGACCAGGCGTGAGTCCCATGACTAGCGATGCAGGCCTGGACGAGATTGGTGCGGACGGCATGGCCCTTCCGACCGAGGACGCCCGCGCGCTTGCGGGTGTCCCGGACGGCTTTGGTCGCTTCTGGACACCGTATCGGATGGCATACATCCACGGCGAAGGCAAGCCGACCGACGCCTCGGATCGGGAGTGCCCATTCTGCCTGGCCCCCGGCAAGGAAGACGCCGAGGGACTGGTCGTCTACCGGGGTAGCTCCTGCTTCGTTCTCATGAATCTCTTCCCGTACAACTCCGGCCACATGCTCGTGTGTCCCTACCGCCACGTCTCCGACTACACGGAGCTCACGGAAGCGGAGCGCATGGAGCTGGGCGACCTCACGGCCACCGCCATGCGCGTGTGTCGACAGGTCGCTGCTCCGGCGGGATTCAACCTGGGAATGAACCAGGGCGAGGTCGCCGGCGCCGGCATCGCCGCGCATCTTCACCAGCACGTCGTTCCTCGGTGGGCGGGAGACGCGAACTTCCTGCCGATCATCGCGCGGACGAAGGCGGTGCCGGAGCTCCTTGAGGACGCGCGCGTGCGGCTCGCGTCCGCGTGGCCCAAGGGGGATTGATGCTGGGAAATCACGGCCGCTCGATCACGAAGGCTCTCTTCACCCCCCTCGCCAGGGTCCTCGCCCGCCTCGGCGTCACCCCGAACATGGTGACCGTCGCCGGGACGGTTGCTTCGATCGCGATCGCGCTCGTGTGTATTCCACGCGGGTGGTTCTGGCAGGGAGGAATCGCCCTGGCGATCGTGATGTTCGGGGACTCCGTGGACGGAACGCTTGCGCGCATGACGACCGGAGGCACCCGATTCGGTGCATTCCTCGACTCCACGCTCGACCGGCTGGCCGACGGCGCGGTCTTCGGCTCGCTGACCGCCTACGCGGTGTTCCAGATGGGAGACTCGCCCGTGCGCACGTGGACGGTCATAGCGGGCATCTGTTCCATCGTTGGCGCCGCGACCGTCCCCTATGCGCGCGCCCGTGCGGAGTCGGTGGGCGTCGTGGCCAAGCTTGGCATCGCGGAGCGAACGGATCGGCTGATCATTGGAAATGGCTCCGCCATGGTGATGAGCCTGGGCGCCCCACAGTGGGTGTTCGCCGCCGGTCTCACCTGGGTCGCCGCGGCCTCGTTCGTGACGGTGTGCCAGCGGATCTGGTACACGGCACGCACGATTGACGAGGCCGCTCAGTGACCCTCTCTCCCCTGCAGCTCGCATTCGCGTTGGCCCCGCGCCTTCCCCTGGGCCTCGTCATGTGGCTCGCGCGCGCCGGGGCGGGCATCGCCGCGCGTTGCGGTGGCTCTGCCGTCACCCGCATGCGCTCGAACATCGCGCGGCTGACGGGGACGCAACCCTCGGACGCCCTCGTGCGCGCCGCCGTTGTCTCCCACATCCGCAACTACGGCGAGCAGCTCATGCTCGGCTCGCCGCGCGGCGCTTGCCTCCTGGAGGGCGTGACCTTCGAGGGTTTCGAGGAGCTCACTGCGGCCACGCACGACGGCCCCGTGGTCCTGGCCCTGGGGCACTCCGGCAGCTGGGACCGAGCCGGGGCATGGGTGTGTTCCCAGGGCTACGACGTGGTGACGGTGGCGGAGAAGGTCGAGCCTGCGGCTCTCTTCGAACGCTTCGTGGCTCTCCGTGAGGGGCTGGGCATGGAGATCATCGGCGTCGCGAGGGGAGAGTCCGTGTTCTCCGCCCTCGTGGAGCGGGTGCGCTCACGCCACGTCATCGTTCCGCTTCTCGCCGACCGCGACATCTCGGGGGCGGGCATCGAGGTGACGCTCGGTGGTGGCCGTGCGCTGGTCGCGGCCGGGCCGGCGGCGCTGGCAACGAGGCTCGACCGGCCGCTTTTCGTCGCATGCATCACCTACGAGAATGAGACGGCCACCGGAGCCGACGTGCGCGTTCGATGCGTGGGTCCGGTCAGACCTCCTCAAGACACCCCGGGCGACGGTAACCGTGTGGAGGCTCTCACTCAGGCATGGGTCGATGATTTTGCTGGCATGATGAGGGACAAGCCGCAGGACTGGCACATGATGCAGAGGGTCTTCGTGGAGGACCTGGACCCCGAGCGCCTCGCCCGTGCGCGGGCGGAGCATGAGAGGAAGAATCGATGAAGATCGGCATCGTGAACCCCTACTCGTGGGACGTGCCGGGGGGAGTGGGCTTCCATATCAGGGACCTCGCGCTCAAGTTTCGTTCGCGCGGACACGATGTCCGGGTCCTCACGCCCTCGTCGTCCCGTGACCTGCCCGACTGGATCTCATCGGCCGGGCAGTCAGTGTCGGTGCCCTTTAACGGTTCTGTGGCGAACATATCGGTATCACCCGCGGCACTGCGGCGCACGCGCCGCTGGCTCGCAGACAACGCCTTCGACGTCGTCCACGTCCACGAACCGGTCGTTCCCTCGGTGTCGATGGCAGCCGCCATGCTCTCGAGCGCGCCGCTCGTGGGGACCTTTCACGCCGCGCTCGGACGTTCCGTGTCGCGAGCGATCGCCTCGGCGCCGATGCGCCTGTACATGGAACGTATCGGCGTGCGCATTGCCGTGTCGGAGGAGGCCCGCCGCACCCTCATTGAGCACCACGGAGGAGACGCCGTCATCATCCCCAACGGGGTTGAGACAGCCTCCTTCCGCCGGGCGAGCACGGATTCGCGGTGGATGGCCACCGACTCGCGGCCCGTCATCGTTTTCCTCGGTCGCCTCGATGAACCCCGCAAGGGGCTGAGCGTCTTTGCAGGAGCGATCGAAGGCGTCTTGGACAAGATGCCGGGCGCTCGCTTCCTGATCGCGGGAAGGGGCGACGCCCCCGAGATCCGTCGGCAGGTCGCCCGTTTCGGTGATTCCGTCTCCTTCCTGGGGGGAATCAGCGACGAGGAGAAGGCATCCCTTCTCGCCGGAGCGAGCCTCTACGTCGCCCCGCAGACGGGCGGAGAGTCCTTCGGCATTGTCCTCGTCGAAGCCATGGCCGCGAGGACCGCGGTCGTCGCCTCCGACATTCCCGCTTTTCGGGCCGTCCTCGAGGACGGGCGCGCGGGTGTCCTCTTCGAGACCGGCAGCTCGGCTGCCCTGGTCGACCAGCTGCTCGGTCTTCTGGCGGACAAGGCGCGGCTGGAAGGCCTGTCTGAGGCGGGGCAGCGCGCATCCCTCCAATACGACTGGGAGGTCGTTGCCGACAAGGTGTTCGAGGTGTACAGGCTCGCGATCGACATGGGAAGCCCCGCAGCCTCGGGGACTCGACGAACGCGGGACCTCATCCGAGGCCGCCAGGAGCACCAGGAACGAGAGCAATGATCCATCTCACGCCCTTCGTGATTACCGTCGTTCTCCTTGCCCTCGTCGCCGTCTCCGTCGTGGTCGCCATCGCGGTGAGTCGAGCCAGGCGCCTCGACCGCCTCCACCAGCGAATCCTCGCCTCTCGCGACGCACTCTCTCGGCTGCTCGTACGACGTGCGTCGGAGGCGGAACTCCTGGCGCACACGGCATCCCTCGATCCTGCGGTGGGCGCAACACTTCTCGAAGCGGCGCGCGCATACATTCGCGACGGTGGCGACCAGTTGACGACAGACGGCCTGGATCGGCGCACCCCCGGACAACGCCAGGCCGACCGGGTTGAGGTGAGCGCCCGCCTCGAACGGGCCTCCGCGCTGTCGCGGGCGATCCGCGACGGCCTGTCGAGCGCCGTTCGTTCTGACGTTGGGACCGACCCCGAAGGCGCTGCTAGGCTTGAGGCACTCGACGCCACGTGCTATCGCATCGAACTCACTCGCAACGTCCACAACGTCGACGTTGCGGGCGTTCGAGCTCTGCGTTCCACACGAATGGTAAAATTGCTCCGGCTCGCGGGGCACGCGCCCATACCTGAGCCCATTGACTTTGACGACGACACGCACACGGGCGGACGGGGATACTGACATGGATGCGAGCCACTGGGGCGGGCCGGGAGAAGACTACCGGCTGAGCAAGATCAGCAGCGCCAGTATCAACGCGTCGAATGGTATCACCGCGCCCGCCCCCGACGATGCCGCGCCGGTGTGGCAGCCCCCGAAGGCGCCGCGGTCCTTCCCGGTTCTCGAGGTCGTCGTGACCGTCCTCGGAGTCCTCGGGATGATCGGGCTCATCGTCCTCATGCTCAACCCAGCCTCGTCCGGGCTCCTCTCGCTCGCCAAGACGACGCTGCTGTCCGTCCTCTCGCTCCTGATTGTCGGCGGATTCCTCCTCTTCATCGACCGTTGGGAACCCGAACCCTGGAAGACCAAGGGGGCTTTGCTCCTGTGGGGAGCGGGGGTTGCGACGCTCTCCTCGGGCATTATCAATACGGTGCTGGAATCCAACGTTGCCCTCACGATCGGCGATGCTTCCCGAGCAGGCGCGGTGGGAGCGACCTTCATCGCGCCCCTCGTGGAAGAGACGTTTAAGGGGCTGGGGGTCCTGATCGTCGTCATCGCGAGGAGGAACCGCATTAGTTCGGTTCTCGATGGCATCGTGTATGCGGGTTTTTCGGCCGCCGGCTTCATGTTCGCCGAAGACGTCCTCTACTACTTGCGCGGCGACAATCAGGGCACAGCGCAGCTCGTCATGCTCGTCCTCATACGTGGCTTTGCCAGCCCCTTCGTCCACGCGATGGCCACGTCCATGACGGGAATCGGACTCGCGCTCGCGCTCCTAAAGTTCAAGAACGGATGGGCCAAGGCGGGCATCGTCTTCGTCTTTTGGTGCTGCGCGGTGCTGATCCACTTCGCATGGAACGGCGCGTCTGTATTTCTCGGCAGACTCTTTATCCTGTTCTACTTCGTCGTCGAGGTGCCCGCCTTTATCGTGTGGGCGGCCCTGCTCCTGCGAGCCGCCAGCAAGGAGCGCGACAAGATCCGCCGAGGCCTGATTCCCTACGTGCGCACCGGCTGGGTCCTGCCCGGTGAGGTCACGATGGTGACCGATAGACGCTCGCGTAGGGCCGCGATCACGTGGTCCGCGAAGGGGGGACCGCAGTCCAAGCGTGCCATGCGCTCCTTCCTGAGGTGCCTTCCTTGCCTGGGGCTTGACCAACACCTCATGGCCAAACACGGGCCCGATGCCGCCCGCATCGAACACGACCGCCGCATCCTCACTGAGGCCGTTGCGAGTCGCCGCGAGTTTCTGCGCCTGACATCCATCGCGGAACAACAGCAGGATGTGACGAAGGCTGTGTCTTCCCTGGCGCAGACCGCCTGAACGAGACAGGAGAGGCAATGACGAGTAGTCCGCAGATTCCCGGACCCCCACACCCCCCCGAGCAGCGCTCCCAGAGGGGAGAAAGCACAGCGCCCATTCCGCAGCCGGAGGCTTCCCCCCGCGCGTCCTCCTCGCCGATTCCCCAGCCCGCCGCTCCCTCGACCCGCGCGCCGATCCCATCGCCGCCGGCATCCGGCGACTCGATGCCGGAGCAGGGGCAGACGCACAGCTCGGTGCGTCTGCCGCAGACCTACGACGCGCGGACGGGACGGTCATTTCCTCAGACCGGTATCCCAACCCCGGTGGCAAGCGCTCCCGCCGCCGTCCCACAGGCTTCCAGCACGTCCGGCTTCGCCCCGCAGGCTTCCGGCACGTCCGGCTTCGCCCCGCAGGCGGTGGGCGCACCCCAGGGTGCGCCCACCCAGTTCACCCCCGCCTTTCAGCGCTTTGTCGATGCGGGTCCCTCCATGCCCGCGCCCGGAGCCGTCCAGTACCCGCAGGTCGCCCCGCAGGCTGTGCGCACGTGGGCGCTACCAACAACCACGAAGAAGCTCCCGGTGTTCGAGGCCAGCGTCGTCGGTGCGGGCCTGGCTCTCATGCTTGTTGGCATGTACTCCTATCTCGCCGCCAGCGGTCCTTTCATTGGACTCTTTCTCACGATCGTCTGCCTGGTTCCCCTGTGCATCATCATCCTCTTCCTGCAATTCGTTGACCGCTTCGAACCCGAACCCTGGTGGACCAAGATCGCGGCCTTCCTGTGGGGCGGGGGAGTCGCCATCTTCTTTGCAGGTTTGAGCAACGCACTCGGTGGGGCGTTCGTCGCCGGCGCGACCGGGGATGCCTCCATCGCAAGCGCATCCACTGCTGTTGTCTTTGCCCCCATCGGTGAGGAACTCCTCAAGGCTCTTGCCGTCGTCGTCATTGTCGTGGCTCGACGCAACCAGATTTCCTCGCCCCTCGACGGCCTTGTCTATGCGGGTTTCTCTGCCGCCGGTTTTTTGGTCGTCGAAGACTTCGAGTACTTCTTGAAGGCGTTGGCCAACGGAGCATTCGCGCGCACATTCTTCATCCGCGTATTTATGGGCGTCTTTGGACACGTCATGTACACGACGTGCACGGGGTGGGCGATCGGATGGGCGGTCACGCGAGCCCGCTCGGCCGCGACAGGAATCGGCGCGGTCCTCTTCGGGTACTTCATCGCGGTTTCCCTCCACGGCCTGTGGAATTCGATGGGCTACATCGCCGGTAGCACGCAGGGGTACTACGTCCTCTACGCCGTCCTCCAGGTGCCGATCTTCGTGTGCTGGCTCATCTTCGTCGGCCTGGCGATCCGGCGGGAACGGCGGGATACGGCGGCCGGTCTCATCCCCTATGTGCACCAGGGCTGGGTGCTGGCCAGCGAAGTCCAGATGGTCTGCGACCCCGCGATGCGGCGCAACGCGCTGACCTGGATATCGGGAGGAGGCCCGGCGGCCAAGAGGTCCTTGAAGAACTTCATGTACGCTCTGGCGTCGCTCGGGCTGGACCAGGTGGTGATGAATGTTCGAGGACCCGAACCGGGGCGTATCCAATCGACGCGCGAGACGCTCCAGCAGGCAACCGAGGAACGCCGCAGGTTCCTGGGGCTCATGGGGATGGGATGAGCCACCGGGCCACCGCTCATCATGGGATGCTCACCGCCCGCTCATAGGCGGCGCATAGGAACATGCCCCACGATTGAGGCGACAGAAAGGAAAACTACGTGACTCATGCTCCCTCGAGCCGGCCCAGATCGATGGCGGCGACCATCAGTCCCCTTGTCCTCATTGCCGTGAGTGTCCCGTGCTCCGTGTACGAATTCAAGCGCGCCTTTGAAGGCGTCACCTCCGCAACCGATGCGTGGCTCGCGGTTGGTGCCTCAAGCCTGAGCGCGATCATGGGCTTCATCTTCCTCGCATGGCTCGCGCGCCTACGCCCCAGCGCCCTGGCCTGGATCGCGGCATTCGCATGGGGAACGGGCGGCGCGCTGATCATCTCCGGCTTCGGCAACGGAATCGTTGACCCGGCCATTGAGGCAAGCGGGCTGGACGAATCGACGGCCGAGTTCGTGACCTCGGTCGTGACGGGGCCGGTCATTGAGGAAATCGCCAAGGCAATCGGGGTGATCGTCCTGGTTCTCGCGGCGCGGCGCCTGCTCACTCGCCCCGCCCAGGGCGCAGTACTCGGCGCTCTCGTCGGGCTCGGCTTCGCCTGGGGTGAGGACGTCGGCTACTACCTGAGCGCACTCGACGACGGCATCAGCGGCCTGTGGGAGTCCTTCCTGGCCCGAGCTCTCCTCGGCGCCTTCGGACACGCCATCTTCACTGCCGTGTGTGGCTACGCCCTGGCGTGGGCTCTCACCCGGGCAGTGCGGCCGCCGCAGGCGATCCTTTCGGGGATCGGCGGCCTGATCGCCGCAATGCTCGTGCATGCTCAGGCAAACGGCGTGGGCCTTGTCGCCCCCGAAGACTCGTGGAATCTGACCTACGGCGCGATCGAGTTGCCCGTGCTCGCCGTCGGGCTCGTCCTGCTCGTCTGGGGGATGCGTCGGCGCCACGATACCCTGGAGGCATGAGCGCACTCGACTGGCCGCTGGACGCGGACGGCTATCCCCACCGGGAGGCCGCCCGCGTCCTCCTCTTCGACGACGCTGGTCGTCTTCTCCTGGCGAAGGGACACGACGAGGACCAACCCGAGCGACACTGGTGGTTTACGATCGGTGGTGGGATCGAGGAGGGAGAGGAGCCGCGCGTCGCGGCGGTGCGCGAGGTACTTGAGGAAACGGGACTTCGACTGAGGCCGGAAGACCTCATCGGCCCCGTCCTGTACCGGTGCGCAGAGTTCGACTTCCTGGCCGTCACCGCGCGCCAGGACGAGTGGTTCTTTGTCGCTCACGCGCCGTCAACCACCCTGAGCAGGCAGGGCTGGACGCTGCTGGAACGCAGCGTCATCGACGCCCAACGATGGTGGGATATTGACGAGGCCGAAGCGCAGATAGAGGACGATCTCTACCCCGCGCGGATCCTTCAGTACGCGCGGCAATGGCGCGGCGGGTGGGATGGGCAGATGATCCGGTTAACCGACGCTCGAGAACCCTAGCGAGGTGCTTGTCCGTCGCCGCTGAGGCCGAGCGGAGCGATCGCGCGTGACAGGTCGGGGACGTTCAACTGAATGCCGACCCGCTCGCGTACCCGCGGCTTGGCGCAAAAGGCAATGCCGACCCCCGCCTGACGGAGCATGGGAACATCGTTGGCTCCGTCTCCGATGGCTGCCGTGCGCTCCAGGGGCAGACCCAGCGAGGACGCCCACGAGCGCAGGCACTCGACCTTGACATCGGCTGTCACGATGCGACCGAGCACACGACCGGTCAACACGTGGTCACGCACCTCCAGGCGATTAGCGGCGTAGAAGTCGATGCTGAGCGAAGCGGCCAGCGGAGCGACCACCTCCTCGAATCCACCCGACACCACCGCGAATCGCGCGCCCGAGCGGTGAGCGGCCTCGATGAGCTCCCGAGCCCCGCGCGTTGGCGTAATCGCCGCGAGAACGCGGGCGAAGACGGAATCTCGCACTCCTTTGAGTGTCGCAACCCTCTGCCGAAGCGACTGCTCGAAGTCGAGCTCGCCGTTCATTGCTCGCGCCGTTATCTGCGCGACCTGTCGCCGGGTGCCCGCGGCCTCGGCAAGCTCCTCGATGACCTCCTGGCAGATGAGGGTGGAATCGACGTCGGTGACGACGAGGCCGGGCGCACCGTCGCGGAAGAGACGCGGCGCACCCGGCTCGTCGATCAGGAGAGCGGAACTCACTTGCGAACGACCATCCCCTTGGGAACCACCGTGATCCCAGACTCGGTGACGGTGAAGCCCCGCTCGCGATCGCGTTCGAGGTCGATGCCGACAATCGCCCCTTCTTCGACGACAACGTTCTTGTCGAGAATCGTCTTGACGACCTTCGACGAACGGCCGATGCGGGTTCCATTCATGATGACCGAGTCACTCACCTGCGCCCAGGAGTGGACGTAGGTGTTGGGGGAGATCACCGACCGGTAGACCTCGCCGCCGGAGATGATGACGCCCGGTGACACGAAGGAGTCGATTGCGTGACCGATACGCGAACCCTGATCGCCGTAGACGAACTTCGCCGGCGGCAGCGCCCCGTTCATCAGAGTCATGGTCGGCCAGTCCCGGTTGTATAGGTTGAACACCGGGTGGACGCTGATCAGATCCATGTTCGCCTCGTAGTAGGCGTCCAGGGTGCCGACGTCGCGCCAGTAGTCGCGATCGCGGTCGGTGGATCCGGGCACGTCGTTGTCTTGGAAGTCGTAGACGCCGCATTCCCCGCGCTCAACGAACCAGGGAATGATGTTGCCGCCCATGTCGTGCTTGGAATCCGGATCTTTTGCGTCCTCTCGCAGGGCATTGACGAGGTCCGCCGTGGTGAAGACGTAGTTACCCATCGAGGCCAGGACCTTCGTCGGATCGTCGGCGAGACCCTGAGCGTGCTTGGGCTTTTCCAGGAAGTTCTTGACGGTTCCACCGTCGGCGTCAATGACGCCCAGGGCCGGGGCCAACTCGATCGGCTGGCGGATCCCGGCCACGGTGGCGGGCAGGCCCGAATCGATGTGGTGCTGGACCATCTGCGAGAAGTCCATGCGGTAGATATTGTCCGCGCCGATAATGACGATGTACTCGGGCTGTTCATCGTCGACGATGTTCAAGGACTGGTAGATCGCGTCCGCGCTGCCCAGGTACCAGTGCGGACCGCGACGCTGCTGGGCGGGAACAGGGGCGATGAAGTTGCCGAGAAGGGGCGACGTGTACCAGGTCTTGGTGACGTGGCGGTCGAGCGAGTGCGACTTGTACTGCGTCAGCACGACGATCTTGAGGTAACCGGAGTTGACGATATTCGACAGCGCGAAATCGATGAGGCGGAAGTGCCCCCCGAATGGAACGGCTGGCTTCGCGCGGTCCGCCGTCAGTGGCATCAGTCGCTTACCTTCACCGCCCGCGAGAACGATTGCCAGAACGTGGTTCTTTGCCATGCGGCACCCCTTCGTTGGTCCTGAGGACCTGCGTCGGCGCAGATCCGTGGGTGTGGTCACACTTTATTACAAATGTCTATCGATTGCTACGTCGTCTCGTTTTGACCTGGAGGGATATGACATCGGATACGATGGGCTTCAAGCGCTGCTACTGTCGGAAGGACCACATCATGCGCGTTGATCTGCTTACCCGCGAGTATCCCCCCCACGTCTACGGCGGAGCCGGTGTCCACGTCCTTGAGCTTGCGAAGGTCCTGCGTGGACTGGTCGATGACCTGCGGGTGCAGGCGTTCGACGGCCCGCGTGAACCCGGAACGGATGGCGCCGAGCCGGGAGTGAGTGGACACGACGACCTGCCCGAGCTGGCCGGAGCCAATCCCGCCCTGCGCACGCTCGGTGTTGACCTCGAGATTGCCGCGGCCTGCGACGGAGCAGACCTGGTGCACTCCCACACGTGGTATGCGAATTTTGCGGGCCACGTTGCCTCCCTCCTCGGCGATATTCCGCACGTGATCTCCGCTCACTCCCTGGAGCCCCTGCGCCCCTGGAAGGCGGAGCAGCTCGGGGGTGGGTACCGCCTGTCCTCCTACGTCGAAAAAACGGCCTACGAATCCGCCGCCGCCATCATTGCCGTATCCAACGGAATGCGCGAGGACATCCTGCGCTGCTACCCGGCGGTTGACCCTCAGCGCGTCCACGTGATCCACAACGGCATCGACCTGGGCAAGTGGCATGCGCCGTCCGGGGCTGAGGGTGAGGAGCTGCGTGCGCGTGTCCTCGCCGAACACGGGATCGATCCGACTCGCAGGACGGTCGTGTTCGTCGGGCGCATCACCCGGCAGAAGGGGCTGCCTTACTTCCTGCGTGCGGCGCAGCTGTTGCCCGACGACGTGCAACTCGTCCTGTGCGCCGGCGCGCCCGACACCCCCGAGATCGCTGCTGAGGTGGAGGGCCTCGTCAACGACCTTCGCTCCCGCCGTTCCGGAGTCGTCCTGATCTCCGAGATGCTCCCGCAACCCGAGGTCGCCGCGATTCTGGCCTCCGCGCAGGTCTTTATCACCCCCTCGGTGTACGAGCCCCTCGGGATCGTCAACCTTGAGGCGATGGCCCTCGGACTGCCGGTCGTGGGGACCGCCACCGGCGGAATCCCGGATGTCATCGTCGACGGTGAGACGGGATACCTGGTGCCCATCAAGCAGAAGCAGGATGGCACGGGCACCCCCCTCGACCCTCGCGCGTTCGAAGAGGCCATGGCCGATCGCCTGATCCGCGTCCTCGACGATCCGGCGCTGGGTCGGCGGATGGGCGAGGCGGGTCTTGCCCGCGCCCGCGAGCACTTCTCGTGGCAAGCGATCGGCGTCAAGACCGCCGACCTTTATCGTTCGCTCGTTGAGGGCGCACCTCGCAACCAACACGACTAGGCTTGATGCATGACTTACGTCCTCAATCTTTCTCACGTGTCCATCCAGCGGGGGGACACGCAGGTGCTCTCCGACGTCTCGTGGTCGACGCGTCCGCGTCAGCACTGGGTGATCGTCGGTCCCAACGGTGCGGGCAAGACCACGCTCGCGCGGGTCGCGTCAGGCAGGCTCACCCCCGATGCCGGGGAAGTCACGCTCTCGGGCGCCAACCTGTGCGACGCGGATCCCGCCGAGATCGCGACCCGTGTGGGTTTGGCCTCGGCCGCCGTGGGCGCGAAGATTGTCCCCACCCAGTCGGTGCTCGATACCGTTCGTAGCGCCGCGTGGGGGGTTGCTGTCGCCCACGACGAGGAGTACGAGCAGATCGACGATGAGCGAGCCCGAGCCCTCATGGAGATCTTCGGCGTCGACGGCCTCGCGCAGCGCGAGTTTGCGACCCTATCCGAGGGGGAGGCGCAGCGGGTACTTCTCGCGCGCGCACTCATGACCGACCCCGAGGTCCTTGTCCTTGACGAACCCACCTCGGGCCTCGATCTCGGTGCGCGCGAGCTGTTGATCGGTGCGTTGGCGGAGATCATGGCGGGGTCGAAGTCCCCGCAGATTGTTCTGGTCACCCACCAGATCGAGGAGATCCCTGCGGGAGTCACGCACTGCGCGATCATGTCCGCGGGGACGATAGCCCACCAGGGGCCCATCGACGATGTCCTCACGGGAGTCACGCTCTCCGAGGTCTACGGCATGCCTCTCCTCGCCGGTCGGAACGAGGGGCGCTGGTGGGCCAGAGGCGTCACCGACTAGGAGAGGGGAACGAGGATGAATGTCTGGCTGCTGTGGGTTCTCGCCGCCGTCGTGTGCGGCATCATTGAGGTGATGAGCGTCAGCTTCGTGTTCCTGATGTTCGCCATCGGAGCGTTGGCCGCCGGCGTCGCGGCCGCTCTCGGTGCGAGCGTGTTTGTTCAGGTCATCGTTTTTGCGGTCGTCTCCCTGGCTCTTCTCGCCCTCCTACGCCCGTTTCTCAAGGGACGCATCGACCGCTCCGGAGGCTATGTGAGGACCAACACCGATGCGCTCATCGGGAAGACGGCCTACGTGACCGAGGCCGTGGGGGAGCGCCACGGTCGCGTTCAGTTTTCGGGCGGCGAGTGGAGCGCGCGCACGGAGGGGGAGGAGTTGGCGGTGGGGACGCAGGTGAGCGTCGATCGCATCGACGGTGCGACGGCCGTGGTCAGTGCCCTCGATTCGTCGTCTCACCCGCCGATGCGTCCAACGGCTGCTCCCTCAGAGTAGTCTGATAAAACAGTTAGTTCCTGACAGAGAGGAAGAACCCATGGACTCGTATGAGGTCATTGGCAACGTGGCGGTGCTCGTCACTCTTGCCCTCGTGGTGTTCGTTGTTATCGCGCTCGTGCGCGCGGTGCGCATCGTTCCACAGTCCCAGGCGTACGTCGTCGAGAGGCTGGGGCGTTTCCAAGCCGTCATGCAGGGCGGCTTCCACCTCCTGGTTCCCTTCGTGGATCGCGTCGCCGCGCGTATCGACTTGCGTGAGCAGGTGGCGAACTTCCCGCCTCAGCCGGTCATCACGGCGGATCAAGCGATGGTCTCGATCGACTCCGTCATCTACTTTCAGATTACGGATCCGCGCAGCGCGACCTACGAGGTGACCAACTTCCTCCAGGCGATCGAACAGCTCACAGCCACCACCCTGCGTAACCTCATCGGGTCGCTGGACCTGGAGCAGACGCAGACCTCCCGTGAATCCATCAACAAGCAGCTTCGTGGCGTGCTGGATGAGGCCACGGGCCCCTGGGGTATTCGCGTCACGCGCGTCGAACTGAAGTCGATTGAGCCGCCGCCGCGCGTCCTGGCTGCCATGGAGCAGCAGATCACGGCCGAGCGCACCAAGCGCGCCACGATCCTGACCGCCGAGGCCGAGCGCGAGGCGCAGATCAAGAAGGCCGAAGGCGCCAAGCAGGCGGCCGTGCTCGCTGCCTCTGCCCAGCAGGAGGCTCAGGTCCTGCAGGCAAAGGGCGAGAAGGAGGCGCTGATTCTTCAGGCCGAGGGCGCCCGACAGGCCCAGATCCTGCGCGCGCAGGGTGAGTCCGAGGCTATTACGACCGTGTTCGCCGCCATCAACGCGGGGCACGCGACTCCCGAGCTGCTCTCCTACAAGTACCTCGAGATGCTGCCCAAGATTGCAGACGGACAGGCGTCCAAGCTGTGGATGCTTCCCTCCGATCTGACGGGCGCGCTGGAGTCCATCTCCAAGGGCTTCGGCCTGGGCAAGTAGACTGGTCGCTACGAGGCCGGGCCGACCGCAGCCCCTGCGGTCGGCCCGGCCTGCCATCTGCGAAAGGACAGCGGTGGATTCGCATCAGGAGTACGTGCTGCGCGAGGTCGCGCAGAAGAACATTCGCTTCATCAGGCTGTGGTTCACAGACGTCGCGGGCGTCCTGAAGTCGATTTCGATCGACCCAGGAGAACTCGAGGACGCCTTCGATGAGGGCATCGGCTTCGACGGCTCGGCTGTCGAGGGTCTGACCCGCGTCTTTGAATCCGACATGCTCCTCAAGCCCGACGCCTCGACGTTCCAACTGCTGCCGTGGCGCACGAGCGAGGAGCCGGTCGCCCGCATGTTCTGTGACGTGCTGATGCCCGACGGGCGACCCGCCCCCTCGGATCCCCGCGGTGTCCTGGAGCGCGCGGTGGGGCGTGCCGCCGACGCCGGGTTTCGGGTGATGATGCACCCGGAGATCGAGTTCTACCTGCTGCGCCAGCCGGTCACTCCCGAGCGGATGATCCCGGTCGACCAGGCGGGCTACTTCGACCACGTCGCACGCGGGGACTCCAACGACTTCCGGCGCCGCGCTGTACGCATGCTCGAGGACATGTCGATCCCCGTGGAGTTCTCCCATCATGAGGGGGGACCGGGCCAGAACGAAATCGACCTGCGGGCCGTGGACCCCGTGCGCGCCGCCGACAACATCATGACGGCGCGCACCGTCATCGAGGAGGTCGCGCTGCGCGAGGATTTAGTGGCGACGTTCATGCCCAAGCCCTTCATTGAGCATCCCGGCTCGGGCATGCACACCCACCTGTCCCTCTTTGAGGGCGAGGAGAACGCCTTCTTTTCCCCGTCCGGACAGTATCGCCTCTCGGCCACCGGCAGGCACTTCATCGCCGGAATCCTCGCTCACGCCGAGGAGATCGCGGCCATCACCAACCAGCACGTGAACTCCTACAAGCGGCTGTGGGGTGGGGGAGAGGCGCCCGCCTACGTGTGCTGGGGACACCTGAATCGCTCGGCCCTCGTGCGCGTCCCCCTGTACAAACCCAAGAAGAGTGCCTCGGCTCGCATCGAGTACCGCGCGCCCGATCCAAGCGCGAACCCGTATCTGGCTTTCGCCGTCCTGATCAGCGCAGGCCTGGATGGCATTGAGCACAAGATGGAACTCATGCCCGAGGCCGAGGACAACGTGTGGGACCTGTCGGATCGTGAACGCCAGGTGATGGGGATTCGCGCCCTTCCCGCTTCGCTCTCGGACGCCGTCCGCGCGATGAAGAAGTCCGATCTGGTCGCCGCGACGCTCGGAGAGCAGGTCTTCGACTACGTGATCCGCAACAAGCGCAAGGAATGGATCGAGTACCGTCGCCAGATTACGCGCCAGGAGATCGAGCAGTTCCTCAAGGTCGTTCCCAGGTGACCCCCGACGAGCTTCGGGTCGCCGGCTTCTTGGACCCGCGACGCGCCCTGAGCTTTCTCGACGAGCTCCCGGGCGAGCGCAGCGAGTGGGCGCGGGACATCGGCGCCTGCGCGGACCCGGACCAGGCGCTCCTGCAGATGATCCGTCTGCACGAGGCCGCCCCCGGACTCGTGTGCGCGCTGGCGGGGGATCCTTCCAGCAGGCGTCGCGTGTGCGCCGTGCTGGGGGCAAGCCAATGGCTCGGTGACTACGTCATCGCCGACCCGCGGCGCGCCTGGGCCATCAACGAGGAACCGGGCGAGGTCGGCGACGCGCTCGCCGCGGCCGTCGGGGCGAGGCGCGTGGCCTCGGGAGCGCTCGTGGCTGCGGAGCACGCGTGCGCGGACGACCTGCGGGCAGCCTACCGCCGGGTTCTGCTACACCTGGCCGCCGACGACCTGACGAGCGAGGACCCCGAGGCTGTGATGCCCGCGGTGGGGCGTCGCATCGCCGATCTTGTCGACGCGACGCTTCAGGGGGCCCTCGCCCTCGCCCGGCGCGACATCGACCCACGGGGGCAGGTTCCCATCTCGATCATTGCCATGGGCAAGACCGGGGCGCGCGAACTCAACTACGTCTCGGATGTGGATGTCCTGTACGTGACCCGGGGGCAGGCGGGTGAGGAAGAACGGGACACGCTGGAGATCGCCACCCGGCTCGCCGCCGCCACGGCCTCGGCGTGCTCGGGACCCGGAAACGAAGCCCCCCTGTGGACGGTGGATGCCAACCTGAGGCCCGAGGGGAGAAATGGCGCGCTCGTGCGCACGATCGAGTCCTATCGGCGCTACTGGCAGGAGTGGGCGCAAGCCTGGGAGTTTCAAGCGCTGCTCAAGGCCCGCGCCTGCGCCGGCGACGATGAGCTTGGTCGCGCCTTCGAGGAGGCAGCCCACCCCTACGTGTGGAGCGCGGCCAAACGCGAGGGGTTCGTCGAGGCGGCGCGCGCGATGCGGCGGCGCGTCGAGGACAACATCTCGCGCTCCCACGCCTCACGGGAACTCAAACTCGGGCGAGGGGGATTGCGTGACGTCGAGTTCACCGTCCAGCTGCTGCAGCTCGTCCACGGTCGCACCGACGCGTTCCTGCGCGTGCCCTCGACGCTCGACGCGATCGATGCCCTGAGCGAGGGAGGATACATCGCCCGCAGCGATGCCGCCGACCTGGCCTCCTGCTATCGTTTCCTGCGAGCGGTCGAACATCGCACCCAGCTGCCGCGCATGCGCCGCACCCACCTGATCCCCGATAAGGACGCCGAATTGCGTGTCCTGGGTCGCGCCATGGGAGCCCGGCGCTTCCCCGACGCCGCCTCCATGAGCGCCGCCATCGATGAGGTGCGTGAGCGGGTGCGGGCCCTGCACGAGGACGTCTTCTATCGCCCGATCGTTGCCGCGACGGCATCGCTTCGCGACGACGAGGTTGTCCTGCACGCCGAGGGGGCTCGCGACCGCCTCGCCGCCATCGGCTACCGCGACCCCAGCGGCGCTCTGACTCACATCGCGGCCCTCACCCGCGGCACGACCAGGCGAGCGGTCATCCAGCGTCATCTCCTTCCCGTGTTTATCTCCTGGCTCGCCGCCGGCGCCGACCCGGACATGGGGCTGAGGAACTTCCGCATCCTGTCCGAGGATATTGGCGACTCCCACTGGTATCTGGCTCTCCTGCGAGACTCGGGGGTGGCCGCCCGCCGTCTCATGAAGATGCTGCCCAACTCCCACTGGATCGCCGACGCCCTCGCCAAGCGTCCCGAGGCGGTTGCCTGGCTCGACGACGATGCCGAGCTCGCTCCACGGGACCTCGGCCGGCTCGGCCGCGAGCTCCGGGCGCTGATCGAGCGCCACGAGGATGCCGAGGATGCGGCGGCGCGCGTGCGCGCGGTGCGAACCCGGGAACTCACGCGGTGCGCGATGAGCGACCTGCTGGCCGGGATCGATCCGCGCGGCCACGCGATCGCGGACGCGGCGGACACCGCTCTCCTGGGGGCACTGGAGATCGCGGAGCGCGAGGAGGCCGCCCGGTGGGGGAACCCGCGTGCCCGCGTCGCCTTCATCGCCATGGGCCGCTACGGGGGCAGGGAGTGCTCCTACGCCTCCGATGCCGATGTCATCGCCGTACACGAGGCGGTGGGCGACGCCACGCCAGCCGACGCCGCGGCCAGCGCGACCGCCATCGTGAACCGCGCGAAGAAGCTTCTCGGCTCCGCGACCAGCCAGCTTGGACTCGCCGTCGATCTTGGCCTGCGCCCGGAAGGGAAGAACGGTCCGATGAGTAGGACCGTGGAGTCTCATCGGGAGTATGCTCGCAGGTGGGGATCGACGTGGGAACGCCAGGCCGCCGTGCGCGCCCGGCCAATTGGCGACACGCCGCTGGCCCGCCGAGCAGGGCAGCTCTTCGAGGAGATCGCCTACGGCGATGTGTCGCCCGCGGATCTGCGCGACATACGCCTGCTCAAAGCCCGCATGGAAAACGAGCGCCTTCCCCGCGGGATCGAGCCCTCCCGCCACGTCAAGCTCGGGCCGGGGGGACTCACCGATGTCGAGTGGACGATCCAGCTGATCCAGATGCGCCACGGGCGCATCACGCCGAGCCTGCGCACCCCCTCAACGACCGGCGCGATCGCGGCCGCGGCACATGAGGGCCTCGTTGAGCCCTCGGATGCCGACACCCTGTTGGATGCATGGGACATGGCCACGCGCATCCGCGCCGCCAACGTCCTGGCGACGGGGAGGATGAGCGGTGTGAAGCTCGACGTGTTTCCGCGCGACAGTGCCGAGCTGCGTGCTCTCGCGGCCATTCTCGGTTACGGTAGCGGCGGGCTCAATGCCCTCGAGGAAGACTGGCTGCGCGCCGGGCGAAAGGCACGCGACGTGATGGAACGACTCTTTTGGGAGCAGCAGTGAAAATTGTCCTCGTACGGCACGGACAGACGCCCGCGAATCGACTCGGTGCCCTGGACACGGTGCGCCCGGGCCTCGGCCTGACCCCCGAGGGGCACGCCCAGGCTCAGCGCCTGGCGGATCGTTGGGAGGCCGAGGTCGCACCTGCCCCCACCGTCATCGCTCTGTCGGGACTTCAACGCACGCGCCTGACCGCGGCGCCCCTGGCGCGCGCCTACGGGCTCACGCCCCGCGTGTGCCCCGGCATCCGTGAGCTGCGCTCAGGCGACCTGGAGATGGCGGCCGATCCCGGGTCCCAGGCGCTCTACGTGCGCACGACGCTGTCGTGGTGCGCGGGCAACCTCGACAACAGGATGCCGGGCGGCGAGAGCGGCCGCGAGGCGTTGGCTCGCTCCCTGGAGACCGTGCGCCGCGTCGGCCTGGCCGCCCGCGAGGAGGCCGGGGACGAGGCCGTGGCCGTCTTCGTCATCCACGGCGCGCTCACGCGCCTGCTGGCCACCTGGCTGTCGGCCGACATCGACGAGGCCCTCGTGTCGACGCACTTCATGTCAAACGCGGGTACCTCCTCCTTCGAGTGGCCCGCCGACCTGGATCCGTCCTCGGCCGACGAACTGGCGAAGGCGCTGCGCGCCGTGACGTGGAATGACCGCCCCCTCGATCAGTGGTCCTGAGGCGGTGACTGGCCCGGCGCAACGAAAGCTGAGACCCTGTACGGGAACGAGCGGTACCTGAAGTAGTTCTCCAGGTAGGTCAGGTGTTCCTCGCACGCCAGCCACGTCTTCTGGCGGGCGCGGTGGATCGCCGGGTTACGCCAGTCGATCCGGTAGATCGCCGCCTTCGTGCATTCGCGTGCCGAGCAGATGCCCGAGGCGCTTTCGACTCCCAGTGCCATGGTGTCCTCCCGGTGCGGTTACGCTTGGAAGTATGCCAACTCTCGTTCTCGTTCGCCACGCGCAGGCCGCCACGCCCTACCCCGATCACCTCCGCCCGCTGACCGACGCCGGGCGCGACCAGGCCGAGCGCCTCGGGCGCACCCTCGCCCGCGAGATCGGTTCCTTCGACGTTGCCGTGTCCTCCGATGCGATGCGGGCGCGCCAGACCTTCGAAGCGATCGCTGGCCACGTGAGCGTGGGTAGCGCCTGGACGGACCGCAGTATCTACGACGCTGACGAGGCCGACATCATCACGCTCGCCCGTGGCCTGTCCGGCGCCTCGGCCCTCGTCGTCGGCCACGAACCCACGGTGTCCTTGGCGGCGGAGATCCTCTCGCGCGACGAGGATCGAGCAGGTGTCGCCAGGGGAGTGGCCACCGCAACCGCGATGGTCCTGACGTTCGATGGCCCCTGGGACTGTCTCGGACCCGGTTCGTGCTCGATGCGGCTCTTCCTCACCCCGCCCGCAGGCCGGGAGGGTGGACCGATGAGGCGGTGAGCGACCTGCGCGCCAGCGGCCGCCCGGCCGAGCGCGCCGAACGCGGGGGAGGATCGGCCACTCCCGGCCCGCTGTGACGGTGTTTACGTTTGTCCACGGCGGCGTTCCACACGTGGGGACCCTCCCCCTCAACGCGGTAGAATGTGGCGGTATCTATCCACCCAACAGGGAGAAGTGATGTCGGGACACTCTAAGTGGGCGACCACCAAGCACAAGAAGGCCGCTATCGACGCCAAGCGCGGCAAGCTCTTCGCGCGCCTCATCAAGAACATCGAGGTCGCTGCTCGCACGGGCGGCGGCGACCCTGCAGGCAACCCGACGCTGTACGACGCCATCCAGAAGGCGAAGAAGAACTCCGTCCCCGCGGACAACATCGACCGCGCCGTCAAGCGAGGCTCCGGCGCCGAGGCCGGCGGCGCGAACTACGAGACCATCATGTACGAGGGCTACGGCCCCAGCGGCGTCGCCTTCCTCGTTGAGTGCCTCACCGACAACCGCAACCGTGCTGCCTCCGACGTGCGCCTGGGCTTCACCCGCCACGGCGGCTCCCTGGCCGACCCCGGTTCGGTGTCCTACCTGTTCTCCCGTCGCGGCGTCGTTGAGGTCCCCGCCGCCGACGGCGTGGACGAGGAGTCCATCATGATGGCTGTTCTCGACGCCGGGGCGGAAGAGGTCGAGGACGCGGGCGAGCTCTTCGTCATCGAATCCGACCCGAAGGACGTGGTCGCGGTGCGCAGTGCCCTCCAGGAGGCGGGCATCGACTACGATTCGGCAGAGGTCCAGTTCGTGGCCTCCACGGAGGTTGAGCTTGATCTCGAGGGAGCCCTCAAGGTCAACAAGCTCATCGACGCCCTCGAGGATTCCGACGACGTTCAGAACATTTACACGAACATGTCGCTGTCGGACGAGGCCAGCGCGCAGCTGGAAGAGGCAGAGTGAGCATGAGCGAATCCACCGTCAAGCGCGAGGTTGGTACCCCCCAGGTCAAGCGCGGAATGGCGCAGATGCTCAAGGGCGGCGTCATCATGGACGTCGTGACCCCCGAGCAGGCCAAGATCGCCGAGGATGCCGGAGCCGTCGCGGTCATGGCCCTCGAACGAGTTCCCGCCGACATTCGCGCCCAGGGCGGCGTTGCCCGCATGTCGGATCCCGACCTGATCCAGGGCATCATCGACGCCGTATCCATCCCCGTCATGGCCAAGGCGCGTATCGGGCACTTTGTTGAGGCTCAGGTCCTTCAGTCCCTCGGAGTCGACTACATCGACGAGTCGGAGGTTCTCACCCCCGCCGATTACGCCCACCACATCGACAAGTGGAACTTCACGGTCCCCTTCGTGTGCGGCGCCACCAACCTGGGTGAGGCCCTGCGGCGCATCACCGAGGGCGCGGCCATGATCCGCTCCAAGGGCGAGGCTGGCACGGGAGACGTCTCGAACGCGACCACGCACATGCGTCAGATTCGCGACGAAATCCGTCACCTCACCTCCCTGCCGGAGGACGAGCTCTACGTGGCCGCCAAGGAACTGCAAGCCCCCTACGAGCTCGTCGCAGAGGTGGCCCGCGAGGGTCGCCTCCCGGTCGTCCTCTTCACTGCTGGGGGCATCGCCACACCCGCGGATGCCGCGATGATGATGCAGCTCGGCGCCGAAGGCGTCTTCGTCGGGTCGGGCATCTTTAAGTCCGGGGACCCGGCCAAGCGCGCGGCCGCCATCGTCAAGGCCACCACCTTCTACGATGATCCCGCCGTGATCGCCGACGTCTCTCGCGGGCTCGGCGAGGCCATGGTCGGCATCAACGTTGATGACATTCCGGTCGACCACCGCCTCGCGGAGCGCGGATGGTGACCATCGGCGTTCTCGCCCTCCAGGGCGACGTCGCAGAGCACGCGCGGGCGCTGGAGAACTCCGGTGCCCGCGCGCTGCTCGTGCGCAGGCAGGACGAGCTCGCCCGCGTCGACGGCCTCGTCATCCCCGGCGGCGAATCGACGACCATGTCCAAGCTGCTTGTCTCGTTCGGCCTCTTCGACGCCCTCGGCAAGCGCATCGCCGCGGGCATGCCGGTGTATGGGACGTGCGCGGGAATGATCATGCTTGCCTCCACGATCCTGGACGGACGCGACGATCAGCGTTGCTTCGGCGGGCTCGACATGGTCGTGCGTCGCAACGCCTTCGGACGTCAGATCGACTCCTACGAGGAGGATCTGGACGTTGAGGGCCTCGAGGGCGGCCCCTTCCACGCCGTCTTTATTCGTGCTCCCTGGGTCGAGTCGGTGGGCGAGGGGGTCGAGGTCATCGCACGTGCCGGAAACAGCGCCGACGGTCCGATAGTCGCGGTGCGCCACGGCACCGTCATGGCGACGTCCTTCCACCCCGAGGTCGGCGGTGACGACCGCATGCACGGCCTCTTCGTCGACATGGTCGCGCGCGCCTGATGCGCGTGATGGGCATCGACCCGGGGCTGACGCGATGCGGCCTGGGCGTCATTGACGTGGACCCGTCGCGGCGAGCCACCCTCGTCTATGTCGGCGTCGCCCGGAGCGACAAGGACCTTGCGACGCACTTCCGGCTGCGCACGATCGCGGACGCGATCGACGGTGTCATCGAACGCTACGCGCCCGAGGTGGTTGCGATCGAACGCGTCTTCGCCCAGGACAACCTGCAGTCCGTGACCACCACCATGCAGGTGATGGGTGCCGCCATGACGTGCGTGGGCCGTGCCGGCCTGCCCATGGCCGTGCACACTCCTTCCGAGGTAAAGTCCGCCGTCTCCGGCAACGGCAACGCTGACAAGGCGCAGGTGCAGACGATGGTTGCGCGCATCCTCGGCTTGGCAAAGGCCCCCAAGCCGGCAGACGCGGCGGACTCCCTCGCGATCGCGATCACGCACGCGTGGCGTGGTACCGGTCTGCTCGGTGCTCCGCAGGATTCCTCCGTCGCGGTGTCCCTCTCTGGGCGTCTGACGGCTCGCGGTTCGATGACTCCCGCTCAGCGCGCGTGGGCCGAGGCGCAGGCGGCGCAACGCCGCACCGGTGCCGTGGATCCTCGTCGCCGACGCGGCTAGAATCGTACATATGTTCGCCTTGCCCGGCGAGCGACCACGAACGAAAGGAACGTAGTGATCTCCATTCTGCGCGGCACGGTGGCGAGCACAGGCCTCGACCACGTTGATGTTGTCGTGGGAGGCATCGGCTTTCGTGTCCACGTGACTCCCGCCTGCGCCCAGGCGATGGCGCGGGACCGCGAGATCACGGTTCATACCTCGATGATCGTGCGTGAGGACTCAATGACCCTCTACGGCTTCGAGTCAAGCGACGAACGCGACGTCTTTGCTGCCCTGATGACGGTCTCGGGCATCGGACCCAAGATCGCCCTCGCCGCGCTCGCCGTCCTACGGCCCGACGACCTGCGCCGCGCCGTGCGAGACCAGGACCTGGCGGTGCTGCAGCGCATCCCGGGCGTGGGAAAGAAGTCCGCTCAACGCATGGCGCTGGAGATCGGCGACAAGCTCGGCAGCCCCGCGGCTCTGCCGGGAGCGGGGCCCACTCGTTCCGCGCCGCCCGCCGAGGACGCGGTGGCCGCCGAGGTGCGCGTCGCCCTCGTCGGCTTGGGCTGGTCCGAGACGCAGGCGTGCGCAGCCATCGAGAAGCTGGCGGGAAGCGGACTTGGCGCCTCCGACATGCTCCGCGCCGCGCTTGTCACCCTGGGAGGAAGCCGTGGCTGAAGACAGGAGCGGGGACGTCGACGCCATGCGTATCGTCGCACCCGACGCCGGGGACCTCGAGCGCGCGGCCGAGGCCGCCCTGCGTCCACGGAAACTCTCCGAGTTCGTCGGGCAGCGCGTCGTTCGAGGCCAGCTGCAGCTCGTCCTCGACGCGGCACGTATGCGCTCGGCCACCCCCGATCACGTCCTGTTGGCCGGACCGCCCGGGCTGGGCAAGACCACCCTCGCGATGATCATCGCCGCCGAGATGGGCACGTCGCTGCGCCTGACCTCGGGCCCGGCGATCCAGCACGCGGGAGACCTGGCGGCGATTCTCTCTGGCCTCCAAGAGGGTGACATCCTTTTCATTGATGAGATCCACCGCCTCGCCCGTACGGCCGAGGAAATGCTGTACCTGGCGATGGAGGACTTCCGCGTTGACGTCGTCGTTGGCAAGGGTCCGGGAGCCACGTCGATTCCGCTGACGCTGCCGCCCTTTACGGTGGTGGGAGCCACGACACGCTCGGGTCTCCTTCCCGCCCCTCTGCGCGACCGCTTTGGCTTCACCGCGCACCTGGAGTTCTACGAGACCGACGAGCTGCAATCCGTCGTCACCCGCTCCGCATCGCTGCTCGGATCACCCATCGACGCGCGCGCCGCCCACGAGATCGCGTCGCGTTCGCGCGGCACCCCGCGCATCGCCAATCGCCTCCTGCGCCGCGTCGTCGACTACGCGCAGGTGCACGGCGACGGACAGCTCACGCTCGACGCCGCCCGGGGTGCCCTCGAGCTCTTCGAGGTCGACCCCAGCGGCCTGGACCGCCTCGACCGCGCGGTCCTGGAGGCCGTGTGTCGGCGCTTCGCAGGTGGACCGGTCGGGCTCACGACCCTGTCGGTGACCATCGGGGAGGAGGCGGAGACCGTCGAAACGGTGGCCGAACCCTACCTCGTGCGAGAGGGCTTCCTCGTACGCACCAACCGTGGGCGCATGGCAACCCCGCTCGCGTGGAGCCACCTCGGACTCACGCCGCCCGCCGGGGAGAGCGTGCTCTTCGACTAGCCGAGGCGGCAGCTTCGGTGACAAGCGGCGGTCCGATCGTGCTCGGAGGTGGGATACGCCGCGCCGCGTATTGATCGCTTAGGCTAAAACCCTCCTCGGGCATTAGACTGGCAAGGTGCGCTCACAGCGCCCGACCGTCATCGAAAGTGAATCAGCCTTTATGAACAACTACTTCCTGGTGCTCCTCATTGGCCTCATGGTCGTCTTCATGTGGTGGAGCTCGCGCTCACGCAAGAAGCAAATGGCGCAGATGGAGCAGGAGAAGCGCGACCAGCTCGCAGCCGTCAAGCCCGGTGAGTGGGTCCGTACCCGCGTGGGTTTCTGGGGTCGTTTCGTTGACCTCGACGGCGATATCGTCGTCCTGGAAACCACCGATGGACACGAGATGTACTGGGAGCGGGAGATGATCGCCGAGATCGGCGCGGTTCCGCCGCTCGCCGAGAACGCCGACAACGAGACTCAGGAGAGCGCTGACGTGGAAGAGCCCACGGACGAGGCCGACACCGTCCTGGGGCTCGACGAGTCGGCTCGTGACGGGGCCAGCGCCTCCGAGCCCGACGAGCAGCAGAAGTAACACAAGGCTGAACGGAAAGTAGAACCGTGGCATCACACAAGCGACGCCCAGTGCGCGCGCTCGTGACGCTCATCGTCGCCATCGTGGCGGCGTGCGCGGCACTGGCGATCGGGCACTTCACCAAGGGTGTGTCCCCGTACCCCGACCTCGCCCTTGACCTCAAGGGCGGGACCCAGCTGATCCTGACTCCCACCGTGACAGGGGATGGGCAACGCGAGATCACCGACGACGACATCACGCAGGCGATCTCGATCATCCGTAATCGCATTGACGCCTCGGGCGTGTCCGAGTCCGAGATTTCCTCCTTGGGTAACTCGAACATCATGGTGTCAATCCCCGGCACGCCCTCCCAGGAGCAGCTCGATCTCATTCGCTCCTCCTCTCAGATGAACTTCCGCCCCGTGCTGCGCATCGGCGCGGCGCAGGGCGTCATTCAGAATCAACCCTCCCAGACCGAGGTCGGTCAGTCGGGAACTCAGTCGGGCGAGCAGTCCGGCGCGCAGTCGGGGGAGGACAGCCAGAGCGGATCGTCCTCGAGCGGCGCTGACCACGCCGCCCAGTCGGGCGGCGTCCAATCCACCGCTCTCGATGCTGCCACGGCGATGAGCACGGCCGACACCGATCACGACGGCACCCTGTCTGACACGCCCGTGACGACGCCCGAGAACGGTTCCGACCTGGCGTGGGTCACCGAGCAGGTGATGTACGACTTCTTGACCCTCGATTGCTCGGCTGCAGCGGATGTGAAGCGCGTGGAGGGCCCCTCCGACAAGCCCTACGCCGCATGCGACGACTCCGGCCAGATCAAGTACATTCTGGGACCCGTGGCCGTGCCCGGATCCGACCTCAAGACGGCCAACGCGGGGCTGGCACGCAACTCCAATGGCCAGACGACCGGCCAGTGGGCCGTCTCGCTGCAGTTCAATGAGGCGGGCAAGGAGAAGTTCAAGGAGACCTCGACGATCCTCTACGGCTTCCACGATGCGGATGCCGCGGGTTCGTCCTTCTACCGCGGCCGTCCCGACCGCAACTCCTTCGCCGTCGTCCTGGACGGTACCGTCATCACCGCCCCCTCAATGAACGCCATTATTTCCACCGGGGAAGCGGAAATCACCGGTAACTTCACGGCGAAGTCGGCCTCGGCGCTGGCCAACCAGCTGAGCTTCGGGTCGCTCCCCCTGAACTTCGAGGTCGAGTCCGAGCAGCAGATCTCCGCCACGATTGGTACCGATCACCTCACGATCGGCCTGTGGGCGGCGCTCATCGGCTTCCTCCTCGTCATCGTCTACCTGATCTGGCAGTACCGTGGCCTGGCGGTCATCTCCGCCGGTTCGCTGCTGGTGGCCTCGGCCATCACCTACCTCGTCATCGCGCTCCTGTCGTGGGCGATGGGCTACCGGCTCTCGCTCGCAGGCGTTGCAGGCCTGATCATGGCCATCGGTGTGACGACGGACTCCTTCATCGTCTACTTCGAGCGCGTGCGCGACGAGGTGCGTGACGGACGTCCGCTGAGCGCCGCCGTCGAGGAAGGATGGGACCGCGCCAAGCGCACGATCCTCGTCTCCGACGCCGTCAACCTCGTTGCCGCCGTGGTGCTCTACCTCCTCGCCGTGGGCGGGGTCCAGGGCTTCGCCTTCACGCTGGGCGTCACGACGGTCATCGACATCGCAGTGATCTTCCTGTTCACCCACCCGATGATGGAGCTGCTCATCCGCACGCGCTTCTTCGGTCAGGGCCACAAGCTCTCGGGCCTGGACCCGGAGCACCTGGGCGCTAAGAATGCGCTCGTGTATGCGGGCCGCGGCCGCGTGGTCGCACGCGGAGAATCTGCGGCCGCGCGAGAGACGGAAGAGGCAGCGGAGGGAACCTCGATCGCCGAGCGTCGCCGCGCGGCTCGACTGGCGGCCGAGCAGGCCGAGTCCTCAGCGGGCGCGGCCCAGGACGCCAGCCAGAGCGCGGGGGATGCCGCGACCCAGGAAGAGGAGAACTGACATGATGAGTTTTGCTCAGTGGGGTAACGCCCTGTACTCGGGCGACAAGTCCTACCGCGTTGTTCCCAACCGGAGAATCTTCGTCGGCCTCGCCGCCGCCGTGATCGTCCTCGGCTTTGCGCTGGTGGGCATCATGGGCCTCAATCGCTCGATCGAGTTCACGGGTGGCTCTCAGTTCGACGTGGCGCACGTGAGCGACCAGAGCGAGTCCTTCGCGGCGCGCGCGGTGTCCGACACCGGCCTCGTCGAGGGGGCACCCAAGGTGACGCGCGTCGGGTCGGATTCGGTGCGAATCCAGACGACCTCCCTGGATTCGGGGCAGACCGCCACCATGCGCGAGGCGCTCGCAGGCGCGTACGGCGTTGACGTCTCGCAGGTGCAGTCCTCCTCGATCGGCCCCTCGTGGGGATCCTCCGTGACCACCAAGGCCGCCCAATCACTCGTCATCTTCATGGCGCTGGTCGCCCTCCTGATGACCGCCTACTTCCGGTCGTGGAGGATGGCGGCCTCGGCGCTCCTGGCGCTCCTGCACGACATCGCGGTCACGGTCGGCGTCTTCGCGATTCTGCAGGTGGAGGTCTCTCCGGCCACCGTGATCGGCTTCCTGACGATCCTCGGCTACTCGCTCTACGACACGGTTGTCGTCTTCGACAAGGTGCGCGAGCTGACCGGCGACGTCTACGAGCAAAAGCACTACACGTTCGCGGAGTACGTCAACCTCGCCGTCAACCAGACGATGGTCCGCTCGATCAACACCTCGGTCGTGGCGCTGCTTCCGGTCGGAGCTATCCTCGTGATCGGTTCACTTGCTCTGGGCCCCGGAACCCTCGTGGACATCTCGCTGGCCCTCTTCATCGGTATGATCGCGGGAACCTACTCCTCGATCTTCATCGCCTCCCCGCTGCTCGTGAGCTTCCAGGAGATGTCGAGCAAGACCCGCGAGCACGACGCGGCCGTTGAGCGCGAGCGCGCGGACCGCGCCGCGGGGGAGTCGGCCTCCGACGGCGAGTCCGTGAAGGTCGCCCCCATCAAGCCCGGCAAGCGGCTGGGCAACGACCGGCAACCCCAGAGGAAGAAGAGCCATCGATGATCGGTGAACTTGGCGAGCGCATCGCCACCCTCGTGCAGGACAACATGCTGGAGGTCCCGGACTTTCCAGAACCCGGCGTCCTGTTTCGCGACATTACCGAGCTGTTCGCCAACGGCCCGGCGTTCAAGGAACTCGTCGAACTCATCGGCGCCCGCTACGCGGGCCAGATCGACGCGGTCGGAGGGCTGGAATCGCGTGGCTTCATCCTCGGCGCGCCGGTGGCCGCGGAGCTTGGCCTCGGCATGCTCACGATCCGCAAGGCCGGCAAGCTGCCCGGCCACGTGATCGGGGTCGACTACGCGCTCGAGTACGGCACCGCCCGTATGGAGATCCACCCGGAGTCCGTTCGCCCCGGCCAGCGTGTCCTGATCATCGACGACGTTCTGGCCACGGGTGGAACCGCGCGGGCAGCGGTCGAGCTGCTGCGCCAGTGCGGGGCGTCGGTCGAAGCGGTGGCCGTCCTTCTCGAGCTCGATGCCCTGGGGGGCCGCTCCAAGCTTGTCGACATTCGAGTGGAGACTGCTCTGCACCTGTGAACGCCTGAGAATACGCGCGCCGGCGGGTCCGGGGATCGACGATCCCCGGACCCGCTCTTTCGTGGCTATCATGGGGGAATGAGCAGCGACGACACGACTTCAGGGTCCGCCCTACCGGCGGCTGGTTCCCGGGTACGATCCGGCCTCGTGTGGTTTGGTTCCCGCGGACGTGCCACGATTCCCGAGATCGAGCCGCTCGTACGTGCCCTGCGAGCGAACCACCCGAAGGCGGACATTAGCGTCGTTGAGCGCGCCTATCGCACCGCTGAGTCCCATCATCGCGGCCAGATGCGAAAGTCGGGTGAACCCTACATCACCCATCCTGTCGCGGTGGCAACGATCCTGGCCGAGATGGGAATGACGATTCCGACGCTCGTCGCGGCGCTGCTGCACGATACGGTTGAGGACACCGACTACACGCTCGAGGAGCTGGCAGCCGAGTATGGCGAGCCCATCGCCAACCTCGTTGACGGCGTGACGAAGCTGGACAAGGTGCACTACGGCGCAGCCGCACAGTCGGAGACGCTGCGCAAGATGCTCGTCGCCATGAGCCGCGACATCCGCGTTCTCCTCATCAAGCTGGCCGACCGCCTGCACAACGCCCGTACCTGGCGTTTTGTCCCCGCCGCCTCCGCGCAAAAGAAGGCCCAGGAGACGCTGGAGATTTACGCTCCCTTGGCGCATCGCCTCGGGATGAACATGGTGAAGTGGGAGCTCGAAGAACTCTCCTTCAAAACCCTCTATCCCGAGATCTACGACGAGATCGATCGCCTGGTGGCCGAGAGGGCGCCCCAGCGCGAGGAATACCTGCGCGACGTCATTGATCAGATCGAGGAGGATTTGCGCCGCTCGGGAACGAAAGGCACGGTGAGCGGGCGACCGAAGAGTCACTATTCGATCTATCAGAAGATGATCGTGCGCGGGAAGGCCTTTGATGAGGTCTTCGATCTGGTCGCGGTGCGCGTGCTGGTGGAGTCCATCAAGGACTGCTACGGGGTATTGGGTTCGTTGCACGGGCGCTGGAACACGATTCCGGGGCGCTTCAAGGACTACATTGCGATGCCCAAGTTCAATCTGTACCAGTCTCTGCACACGACGGTCGTCGGTCCGGGTGGCAAGCCCGTTGAGATCCAGATCCGCACCTTCGACATGCACGAGAGGGCCGAGCACGGGGTCGCGGCGCACTGGAAGTACAAGCAGAATCCGAAGGCATCCAGCGGCGATTCGGATCGCATGAGCTCGGACGAGCAGGCGAACTGGCTGCGCGCTCTGGTCGAGATGGAGCGCGAGACGGGCGATCCGGAGGAGTTCCTCGACTCCCTGCGCTACGAGATCGCCGGCGACGAGGTGTATGTGTTCACGCCTAAGGGAGAGGTCATTGTCCTTCCCGCGCGCGCCACGCCCGTCGACTTCGCCTACGCCGTTCACACAGAGGTCGGGCATCGCACCGTCGGAGCGAAGGTCAACGGACGCCTCGTCTCCTTGGACACGAGGCTCGAGTCCGGCGAGACCGTGGAGGTCGTGACGGCAAAGTCGGACAAGGCGGGGCCGTCGCGCGACTGGCTGGCTTTCGTCGCCTCCCCGCGCGCTCGGTCGAAGATCAAGGCGTGGTTTTCCAAGGAACGCCGGGAGGAAGCCGTCGAGGCGGGCAAGGAAGCGCTCGCCCGCGCCATGCGCAAGCAAAACCTGCCCCTGCAGCGCCTCATGAACCACGAATCGATCCTGTCGGTGGCGACCTCCTTCGGCTATCCCGACGTGTCCGGTCTCTACGCCGCCGTCGGCGAGGGCCACATTTCGCCGCAGAACGTCGTGTCGAAGCTCGTGGACAACCTGGGAGGAGGAGACGGCACGGAGGAGACGCTCTCCGAGGGCGTCACGCCGGGATCTGTCAAATCCCGCTCGGGTATCTCGGGCGACGATGCGATCATCGTTGCGGGATTGAGCCCGAACGACATCTGGGTGAAACTGGCCAAGTGCTGCACGCCGGTGCCGGGCGACGACATCGTCGGATTCATCACGCGCGGGCAGGGGGTATCGGTTCACCGCAGCACGTGCGCGAATGCGGTGCGCCTCGGGCAGCTGCAGCCCCAGCGTTTTGTGGACGTGTCGTGGAACGCGCAAAGCACGGGGACGCCGTTCAGGGTGCAGATCGAGATACGCGCGCTCGATCGTGGCGGACTGCTCTCCGATCTCACGCGGGTGCTCTCGGACTATCGCGTCAACATCCTGTCGGCCTCGCTTCACACCAACGGTGACCAGGTTGCCGGCGGTAGGTTCTCCTTTGAACTTGCCGACCTCGGGCATCTCAACGCCGTGCTGTCTGCGCTGCGGCGGGTTGACGGCGTTTTTGAGGCAGTGCGCATCGGCGCGACTCCTCGATGAAACAGGTGGTACAGGATGTGGACAATGGGGAGTGTGTTACATCCATCCCCTTTTTTGGCCATTACTTCACACCGTCTCGTTAGATGTGACACACTAGCTGTGTGTGTCACATCGGCACACCACCGCGCCGGGCGGAAGCCCTCGTCCTAGAAGGAATATCGTGACCACGACGCCGATTCCGAGCAACGAAACCACTCCCGAAGCTGGGGTGCCCGCCGAGGCCGTCATTGCTTCGCCAACGATTCCCGCGTCCGAGGTGCCCGCGCATCCCTTCGCGCGTATCGGCGAGGATGGGACGGTCTACGTCAAGGACGGAGACGAGGAACGTGTTGTCGGCGGTTTTCCGGAGGGCATACCGGCGTCGCCCTACGCCCTGTACGAGCGTCGCTACGCCGACCTTGAAGCCACCATCAAGCTCTTCGAGGATCGCCTGGCGACCCTGAGTCCCAGGGACATCGACCAAACGCTGGCGACGCTGCGCGAGCAGGTCGTTTCCCCGAATGTCATCGGTGACATTCCGGCGCTGCGCAACCGGGTCGAGGCCGTGGCCAAGGCCGCGGAGGAACGCAAGGAGGTGGCGCGCGAGGAACGCAAGGCCGCCAAGGCTCAGGCGCTGGCCGAACGCACGTCCGTTGTCGAGCGGGCGGAGGTCATCGTTGCCCAGGATCCCGCCAAGACACACTGGAAGCAGTCGGGGCAAACCCTGCGCGACCTGCTCGAAGAGTGGAAGACCCTGCAGCGTCGCGGTCCGCGTCTGGAAAAGTCGGTGGAGGACGAGCTGTGGAAGCGCTTCTCCTCGGCCAGGACGCAATTTGATCGCCACCGCCGCCAGTTCTTCTCGCAGCTGGACCAGGCGCAGTCCGAGGCCAAGAGGGTCAAGGAAGCCCTGATCGCCGAGGCCGAGGCCCTGTCCTCGTCGGTGGACTGGGCGCGCACGTCCGGCGCTTACCGCGAGCTAATGACCCGATGGAAGGCAGCCCCGCGCGCGTCCCGCAAGGAGGACGACGCCCTGTGGGCTCGCTTCCGCGCGGCGCAGCAGGTGTTCTTTGACGCGCGCCGCGCCAAGGACGAGGCCACCGACGCCGAGTACCGCGAGAACCTTGCCGCCAAGGAGAAGATCCTTGTCGACGCCGAGGCGATCCTGCCGGTGACTGACGTCGAGCGAGCCAAGGCACAGCTCCGTCAGATTCAGGACCGCTGGGAGGAGGTTGGGCGCGTTCCCTCCTCGGACCTGCACCGCGTCGAGGGGCGTCTGCGCGCTGTCGAGGCAGCCGTGCGTGAGGCCGAGGAAAAGGAATGGCGGCGTACGAACCCGGAGACCCGAGCACGCGCCGCTGGCATGGTCGGCCAGCTCGAGGAACAGATCGCCCAGCTGGAGCGCTCGCTGGCAGAGGCAGAGGCCGCCGGGGATACGAAGAACGCGTCGAGCGTGCGCGAGGCCCTGGAGACAAAGCGCGCCTGGCTCACGCAGATCTCGTCGTCCATGGAGTGACATGCGACTGCACGTGATTCCGTCGCCGTTCTACTCGGCGAATGGGCTTGTGCTCGTCCCGTCTGGGGCGGGCACTGCCCTTGTTGTCGATCCTTCCGCCGGCATCCGTCATCTCATTCGCGAGGTTCTCGAGCACGAGGGCGTGGGAGTCGGCGCGCTTGTGCTCACGCATGCGCACCCCGATCACGTCTGGGATGCCGCGGAGGTTGCCACCTGGGGCCGCGATGGGCACGTTCCCGTCTACCTTCCCGGCCCCGACATGTACCGCATGGACGACCCCGCATCCCACCTGCCCATGCCCACTCCTGACTTCGCGGGGCCGTGGGTCAAGCCGAGCGACCTGCGTGAGATGCCCGCCGACTCCTTCGAGATATGTCCGGGGCTGACGCTGCGGATGCTTCCCGCCCCCGGCCACACGGAAGGATCAGCGCTCTTCCTCGGACACGGAGAACTGGACATTCGCGTGAGCGACCAGTCCTTCTATTCCTCGCACGGCCCGGTCCCGTGGGCGCTCAGCGCCGATGTCCTGTTCAAGGGCAGCGTCGGGCGCACCGATCTGCCGGGTGGAGATGAAACCCAGATGCGGCACTCGCTGCGCACGATTTCCAACGCGCTTGACCCGCGGACGATTCTCATACCGGGGCACGGACCGGCCACGACGCTGGCGGATGAGATTCGCTCCAACCAGTATCTGATTCGCGCCCGCCGCATCGGCTAGCGCGCTCACCGCATCACAGAAGGACGCTTTCATGGCTCGCACCTCACTGTCCGGTTTCCCCGAGTGGCTTCCCGCCGGACGCATCATTGAGACGCACGTTCTGGATGAGCTGCGACGCGTGTTCGAACTCCACGGCTTTGCGGGGATCGAGACGCGGGCGGTCGAGACCCTCGAGCAGCTTCAAGCCAAGGGTGAGACCTCCAAGGAGATCTACGTGCTGGATCGCCTTCAGGCGAGCCGCAACCCGGGCGCCAAGGCCTCCAAGGAACGAGGCATGGGCCTGCACTTCGACCTCACCGTCCCCTTCGCGCGCTACGTCGTGGAGAACGCCAACGATCTCGACTTTCCCTTTAAGCGCTACCAGATTCAGAAGGTCTGGCGCGGAGAACGCCCACAGGAGGGACGCTTCCGCGAATTCACCCAGGCCGACATCGACGTCGTGGGAAACGGTGAGCTACCGTTCCACTTCGAGGTGGACCTGCCGCTGGTGATGGCCGAGGCACTCAACAACTTGCCGATTCCGCCCGTGCGGGTGCTCGTCAATAACCGCAAGGTCGTTCAGGGCGTGTGTGAGTCTCTCGGCGTCACCGACGTGGAGGCCGCCCTGCGGGGGCTGGATAAGATCGACAAGATCGGCCCGGAGGGGGTGGCGAGCGAGCTCGCGGACTCCGGTATTGCGGGCGAGCAGGCGTCCGCGCTTCTGCGGATGGCTCAGATCCGCAGCGCTGACTCCGAGGAGGTACGCTCCAGGCTCGGTGAACTCGGTGTTCGCGGTGACCTCCTCGAGGAGGGACTGGGCGAGCTGATCCGACTTCTGGACACCGCCAATGCCCGCATGCCCGGAACGGTCCTCGCCGACCTCAAGATCGCCCGAGGCCTCGACTACTACACGGGCAGCGTGTACGAGTCGGAAATCGAGGGGCACGAGGATCTCGGCTCGATTTGCTCGGGCGGGCGCTATGATTCGCTCGCCAAGGATGGCAAGCGCACCTACCCGGGTGTCGGCCTGTCCATCGGCGTGTCCAGGCTGGTCTCCCGCATGATCTCAGCCCCCATGGTGCGTTCCTCGCGCAAGGTCCCGACCGCGGTCGTCGTCGCGGTGACCAACGAGGCCCAGCGCGAGCGCTCGGAGGCAATCGCCGCGTCGCTGCGTTCGCGCGGCATCTCGACCGACGTGGCTCCCAGTGCTGCCAAGTTCGGCAAGCAGATTAAGTTTGCCGATAGGCGCGGCATTCCCTACGTGTGGTTTCCCGGCGAGGAGGGGGCACCCGACACGGTCAAGGACATCCGCAGCGGCGAGCAGGTGGAGGCGGATCCCTCGACCTGGACGATCGCCGCCGCCGATGCGCGACCCGCGATTGAGAAGGTGACGGACTGAGTGCCGGGGACGGCGGTTGACGCAGCCCGCGCCCTCGCGGATGCTTTGACAGGCGCGGTCCTGGTCATGGACCCTCATGCCCGGGCGAGCGCCGAGCGAGCGCTCCGGCGCCTCCAGGACGTGGTCCTGCCGCGCCTGGAGGACGCGAATGCGCCGATCCTCATTGTCGTCGGAGGATCGACGGGCTCGGGCAAGTCGACGCTCGTGAACTCCCTGGTGGGGCGAAACGTGAGCCGTGCGGGGGCGGTTCGCCCAACGACGCGCCACCCGGTCCTCGTGTGCTCGCCTCAGGCACGCGCCTGGTTTACCTCGGAGCGGGTCCTGCCGCGCCTGGCCAAGCATGTCGGCGAGGGGGAGAGTCCGGGTGCCGTCACGATCGCGGTGGATGACTTCTGGCGTCCGGGCATCGCCATCCTCGACGCTCCCGACATCGACTCGGTGGAGGAGTCCAATCGTCGCCTCGCGGCCGAGCTCCTCGACGGCGCGGACCTGTGGATCTTCGTTACCAGCGCCGCCCGCTATGCCGATGCGGTCGCCTGGACTCACCTGGAGGAGGCCGCCCGCCGCGGCCTGCGCGTTGCGATCGTCCTCAACCGCGTGCCTGCCGGTGCGCGCGGCGAGATCAGTGCCGATCTGGCGGCGCTCGCCGAGCGTCGGGGGCTGGCCGGTGTTCCCATCATGACGATTGACGAGCAGGAGCTGACGGATGGGCGTCTGCCCATCGAAGCCGTGGTTCCGGTGGGTGCCTTCCTCGAGTCGATTGGCACGGACGCGGACGAGCGCGCCCGGATCGTGCGCCGTTCGCTCGCCGGGGCCGTGTCCTCCTGCCTCGAGGAGGCTCGTGGTGCGCTGGCGCGCTCCCGCGAGGAGCTTGCGGCCTACGCGGGCGCGCTGGAGGGCATCGAGAGAGCCGTGGCCTCGTGCGTGCGAGACGTCGCCGCATCCTCCAGTGACGATCTGTTGCGTGGAGAGATCAGCGCGCGCATCGCGGACGTGCTCGGCTCGTGGGACGTGAGCAGGTCGCTGTCCCGTTTTGTTGCGGGCGTTCGCTCGCGCGTCGTGGACGCCGTGCGGGGGCGGGCCGCCCCCGAAGAACAGGTGCGCCGCGACCTCACGGGCGGCTTGGCGCAGCACCTTGCGGACCAGTATCACCGGGCGTGGCGCGAAGCCTACCGTCTCACCGAGCCCCTGGTGAATTCCTCCCTGCCCGACCCTGACCTTGATCCCGGCGAGGCCGATGCCCTCGGGCGCGCGATCGCGCAGGAATGGGCCGGGGAGGTCACGCAGATCGTCAGGACGCAAGCGGAGTCCTCGCGTGTGACGGGTCGCCTACTGGCCGGAGGAATCAACGTCGTGACGCTCTCCCTGATGGTCAGCGTCTTCGCGATGACGGGAGGCATCACAGGGCTCGAGGTTGGCGTCGCGGGTGCGTCGGCCGCCCTGTCGCAGACCGTCTTGGAGTCCTACTTCGGGGAACGAAACGTGCGTTCCCTCGCGCTCCAGGCGCGCCAGCTCCTGGAGCGCCTGGCGAGGACCTCCATCGAAGGAGTCGTGGCGGTCCTCGTGGAGCGCGTCGATCGATCGGGTGACGCCGTCGTCCTGGAACGCCTGGAGGCTGCCCTCGACAGAGCCGGAGAGGAACTGGCGTGAAGCGGCACGACAACGCGGTCGCGACGGCGGCCTCCCAGCTTGATGAGGTCTGCTCCCTTGCCGCGCGTGACATGGATGACGCGACGCTTGCGCGGGTCCGCGAGCTCATCAACGTGACCTCTGAGCGCGCCGAGTGCGATCCGCAGTGGTGCGTGATCGGCATGCTGGGAGGTACCGGCGCGGGAAAGTCCACTCTCGTCAACGCGCTGTGCGGGGGAGAGGTGGTCCGTGTCGGCGTCCTGCGCCCCACGACGAACGAGGCGTGCGCGGTTCTGCCGCGCGGGCGTGCTCCCGGCCAGCTCCTGCAGTGGCTCGGCGTCTCCGTGCGCGTCGAGGCCCCGGGCGCGCTGCCCGGCGACGTGGTCGTCCTCGACCTGCCGGACATCGATTCGATCAGGGATGAGCACGCCCAGGTGGCGGCACGGCTGGCGGCGCGCGTGGATTGCCTCGTGGTGGTTGTCAACCCGCAAAAGTACGCCGACGCGCGACTGCATGAGGAGTGGCTGGAACGTCTGCGCAGGTCGCACGCCTCGGTCACCGTTGCTCTCACCCACGTCGACACGCTCGACGCCTCCTCCAGGGACGCGATCGTGGCGGATCTGCGACGAATTCTCGACGAGCGCGGCCTGGACGGCGCGCCGATCGTCCCGGTGTGCGCGACGAATGGGCAAGGAGTCGACGCTCTCGCCGCGCACCTGTCGCGGGAGTCACAGCGGGTCACTCGCCAGGCCGCGCGAGCACAGGCCGCCCTGCGCGAGGCAGTCGTGCTCATCAACGACTCGGTGGGCCTTACCGGCCGCATTCGAGGCCTCGACACCGAGGGAATGTCTGAGGAACTGGCCGCTTCCGCCGCACAGCTGACCGGTGCGCCGCTCATCGCCGACGCCGTTGCCGCTTCGACCCGGAGGGCTGGGCGTCGAGCGGGCGGATGGCTTCCCCTGCGATGGGTGGCCCGTCTGGGCGCCGATCCGCTGCGCCGCCTGCACCTGGACGATGAATCACGCTCGCTGGAGGGAACCACGCCGAGCCTGCCGACGCGCTCACCCTCCGATGAGGCGTCATTCGTCAACGCGGTACGCCACGAGGTCGGGCGCCGCGGGCGGGGACGCCCCTCGCGCTGGCGTAGCCACCTCATCGATCGCGCCGTCGAGGGAGCTCGCGGGGTTCCCGCCGCCGCCCACGGGCAGGTCGTCGGCCACGTTCACGTCTCGACCGGGGCGCCGCGGGCTGCCCGGGCTTTCGGCGTGCTGCAGCTTCTTGCATGGGTCGCGTGCGTGGCGGGGATTGCGTGGATTGGCGTGGTCCATGCGGGGCGAGCCGCCCTCGTGGAGATCGGGGTTCCGTTCATTGGGTGGGTTCCCGTTCCCACGGCGCTGGCGCTGGGTGGATGCGCCCTGACCCTCGCGTGCGCGTGGATGAACTCGCTCGCGTGCAGGTGGGTGGCCTCTCGCCGTCGTCGCATTGTCGCCAGGGACCTGACGAGCCTGTGCCGCGAGGAAGTCGAACGCCTCGTCGTGGGACCCGTGCGTGAGGAGGACAACCGGCAGGTGAGGATCGCTTCCTTCATCGCGCGCCTGTCGCGCTGAGTACAGGCAGGCGCGCCGCGTGGCGGCGAGAGTGACGTGGCTGACGACGCGCGCCGTCTGAGGCGCCGTGCGGGTAAGCTAGGCGTAGCGATAAGGCGCTGCCCCTTGTTATGGTGCCCGCGGGATGCGGGAGTTGTTGTTATGGGTGAGGCCGCGCCGAGGAGCCGAGACGGCCCGCCCCCATGGTTTTGCTACCCCGACACCCAACACACAAGGATGACTATGCCTTCCGACGACTACATCGAGCCCCGTGACGCCGAGAACGAGCGCGACACCGCGCAGGTCGACGAGGAACATACCGACAGCGACCAGGCCGAGGAGGGTGTGACCTTCGCCAGCCTCGGATTGCCCGACGAGATTCTCGCGGCAATCACCGACATGGGCTTCCGAGTCCCAACGCCCATTCAGGCAGCCGCGATCCCGCCCCTGCTGGAGCTTCGCGACGTCGTCGGCATCGCCCAGACCGGCACCGGCAAGACCGCAGCATTCGGCCTTCCGCTCCTGGCCATCGTCGATGCCGACGAGCGCGACGTGCAGGCCCTTGTCCTGGCGCCGACGCGTGAGCTCGCCATGCAAAGCGCACAGGCGATCGAGGACTTTGCCGCACGCACCGCCCGCCTCGACGTCGTGCCCGTCTACGGTGGTTCCCCCTACGGTCCTCAGATCGGAGCCCTCAAGCGGGGCGCGCAGGTCGTCGTGGGCACTCCCGGGCGCGTGATCGACCTGATCGAGAAAGGCGCGCTGGACCTGTCGAACGTGCGGATGCTCGTGTTGGACGAGGCCGACGAGATGCTCCGCATGGGTTTCGCGGAGGACGTGGAGACCATCGCCTCGGCCGTCCCCGCACAGCGCCTGACCGCGCTGTTCAGCGCAACGATGCCCGCGGCCATCGAGAAGGTGGCCCGCGAGCACCTGAAGGATCCGGTCAAGGTCGCCGTCTCGACGGAGTCCTCGACGGTGGATACCATTCACCAGACCTACGCGGTCGTCCCCTACAAGCACAAGATCGGTGCCCTGTGCCGAGTCCTGGCCACCCGCGCGCAGCATATCGCCCGCGGCCAGGAGGAAGCCGACGCCGCCATCGTCTTCGTGCGAACGAGGGCGGACGTCGAGGAGGTGTCCCTGGAGCTGTCGGCTCGGGGTTTCCGCGCCGCGGGCATTTCCGGTGACGTTGCCCAAACCGAGCGCGAGCGCATGGTCGAACGCCTCAAGACCGGGGCCCTTGATGTACTCGTGGCCACTGACGTTGCCGCTCGTGGCCTCGACGTGGAACGCATCTCGCTTGTCGTGAACTTCGACGTGCCTCGCGAACCCGAGGCGTACGTGCATCGCATCGGACGGACCGGTCGGGCCGGCCGACAGGGACGCGCCTTGACGTTCTTCACGCCGCGCGAGCACGGCCGTTTGCGCCGGATCGAGAAGCTGACGGGCACGGACATGGAGGAGGTTGCGATTCCGTCGCCCGCCGCCGTCTCAGAGTTTCGCGCGCGGCGTCTCCTGGAGGGCATCGGGGCGCGCATCGAGCGCGGGCGCCTGGACATGTACAGGGGGCTCCTGGCGAAGCTCGGCCAGGAGACGAGCGTCGAGGACATCGCCGCTGCCCTCGTGGCGAGCGCCGTCGGTGACGAGGGACCCGCCCCGCGGGTCGAGAAGGACCGCCGCGGCGCGGGCAAGGTCCGTCGCGAAGAGCGTTTGGACGAGTCCGGTGAGTTCGTCGGAGCGTCTTTCGAAGCCGGACGGGACAAGGACCGCCCGATCAAGGGCGGCGCCGACGGAGCTCGCAGGCGGGCGGGGGGACGCCCCGCGCCCGGGTCGGGCACCCGCTACCGCGTGGAGGTCGGTAAGAAGGATCGAGTCAAGCCGGGTTCCATCGTCGGTGCCATCGCGGGTGAGGGAGGTATCGACGGGCGCGATATCGGCCACATCGAAATCTACCCGACGTTCTCGTTGGTCGATATCACGGCCGACCTCTCCGGTGAGCAGCTGTCGCGCATCTCGAAGGGCTACGTCTCAGGACGCCAGCTGCGCATCCGCGTCGACGAGGGACCTGGCAGGTATCCGCGCGGCGACCGCGATGGCTTCGACCGCGACGCGCGGACGCGAGGGGGCTCTGGGGGGCAACGCGAGGAGCGGCCCGGCGACCGCGGGGACAAACGCCCGCACCGCTTTGAGAAGGGAGACGGATCTCGCCCGCGTCGCAGCGTGCGCTCCGAGCGCTGGGAGAAGGACATCAAGCGCGCTCGGCGCGACCGCGAGGGAGGCTGGGACCGCGAGGGAGGACGCCGCCACTTCGGCAAGCGCCGCTACGACGACTGAGCCTCGCCTTCCGTAGAAGAAGGACGAAGCCGGAGCACCGCAAACACGGTGACGAAGGCGAGGGCGGTGGCGATCACCCAGTAGGGTACGTAAGCCGCCCCGCCGGAGACTCCGGTCGCCGTCCACGCGCTCATCATGACGGACACGGCGGCAAGCTCGAGGGCCGGTCCGGCCGAGTCCCCGACCTGCAGCCACGACGAGACGCGCCCATGCTGACGCTCGGGCGTGACCTCCAGGGCCATGACTGACAGGGGCGCGTGGAGCAGGCCGATACCCAGTCCCATGGCGAGCCATCCGATAAAGGGAATCCACAGGGGAACGGCGTCGACAAGAATAAGTCCGAGCGGGAGGGAGCCGACTGCCATGAGCGCCCCTCCGACGACGGGCAGGGCGCGCCGACGCCTCGGGTCGTGCACGCGCGCCTGGCCGAGCGAACCCACGGCCCAGGTGAGTGACCCAACCGTCACCCACCACCCTGCAAAGGCCTCGTCCCAGCCGTGCACGCGCTGGATGACCAGGGGGATCATCACCTCAAGACCGATGAGCGCCGCCATGGCGCTGAGGCGTGCAAGAACCGCCGAGGGTATGCCCGTGCGCGCGAGGAAGGTTCCGCCAGGCAGCAGCCGGGGAAGCGCCCAGGCGGCAAGGACGGCGCCCGTGAGCAGAACGAGGGCGCGCGCAGCGAGAGAGGGAAGCGCTCCCGCGAGCTGGAGAGCCATGACGCCAACGCCCGCCAAGAGCGCATTGCGTGACAGGGACGCCAGATGGGAGGCCTGGCGTTCCTCCTGGGGGGCAAGGTCGCGCAGCACGAAGGCCACGGGGATGGACCCGGCCGCAATGAGGATGGGAACAACGCCGAAGATGTAGCGCCAGCCCCACAATTGCGTGACGTACCCCGCGATCGCGGGACCGATCAGGGAGGGGAGGACCCACGCGAGGGAGAACCACGCGAAGAACGAAGGGCGGCGAGCGGGAGCGACGAGTCTTCCCACGAGGACGTAGAGCGGGACGACAAGGAGACCGCCGCCGAGGCCCTGGAGGGCGCGCCCCGCGACGAAGACAACGATAGTAGGCGCGAGCGCGCTGACGACCAGGCCCGCGACGAACAGGGCGATGCCCGCAACAAGAACGAAACGCGGGCCCTTCCAGTCGGCCAGTACCCCGGCGACGACCGTTGCGCTCAGCTGGGTTGCCAGGGCCGCGCCCGAGGCGAGCGGGTACCAGGCGGATGCCCGATACGACGCGACGACGCTTGGCATGATCGTCGTGGCGGCCAGCTCCTCGAAGGCGACAAGGGTGATGAGCAGGATCGAGCCGAGCGCCAGGCCAATCTCGATGCGGCTCCATGCCGTAGACGAAAGGGACGAGGATTGCTCGGGCATGAGGCCTATCCTACTCGCGGCAATCGCTGGCGGGCGGACTGCGAGCGTACAATGGCCTCGCCGCCGCCTGTCTCGCGGATGGTACCAACGAAAGGAATAACAGTGCTTCGCACTCACAACATTGGAACGCTTGGGACTGACCTGATCGGTCAGACGGTGACGCTCACCGGGTGGGTTGACCGCAGACGCGACCACGGTGGCGTCGCGTTTATTGACCTGCGCGACGCTTCCGGCATCGCTCAGGTAGTCGTTCGTGACGAGAGGGTCGCCCACGAGCTTCGCAGCGAGTTTGTTCTCAAGGTCACCGGCGAGGTCGCGGCTCGCCCCGAGGGAAACGAGAATCCCCACCTGGCGACCGGCGCCATCGAGGTCATGGGCGACGATATCGAGATTCTCAACACCAGTGCGCCCCTGCCTTTCCAGGTGTCTTCCAATGCTGAAGATTCCGGCAACGTGGGCGAGGAAACGCGCCTGAAGTACCGCTACCTCGACCTGCGCCGCGAACCCGAGCAGTACGCCATCCGCCTGCGCTCCAAGGTGTCGCGTGCTGCCCGCGAGGCCCTCTACGCCCGGGACTTTGTGGAGATCGAGACGCCGACGCTGACGCGTTCGACCCCCGAGGGAGCCCGAGACTTCATCGTGCCGGCTCGACTCTCGCCCGGCTCCTGGTATGCGCTTCCCCAATCCCCCCAGCTCTTCAAGCAGCTGCTGATGGTTGCCGGAATGGAGCGATACTTCCAGATCGCGCGCTGCTACCGCGACGAGGACTTCCGTGCGGATCGCCAGCCCGAGTTCACCCAGCTCGATATCGAGATGAGCTTCGTGGAACAGGATGACGTCATTGAGGTCGCGGAGGACGTCCTGAAGAACGTGTGGACGCTGATCGGCTACGACCTGGCAACGCCGATCCCTCGCATGACCTACAGGGATGCGATGGAGCGCTTCGGCTCGGACAAGCCCGACCTGCGTTTTGGCCTGGAACTCACCGAGCTGACCGACTATTTCAAGGACACGCCTTTCCGCGTGTTCCAGGCCCCCTACGTCGGCGCCGTCGTCATGCCCGGTGGCGGCTCTCAGCCGCGCCGTACCTTCGACAAGTGGCAGGAGTGGGCGAAGGCGCGCGGCGCCAAGGGCCTGGCCTACGTCACGATCGCCGAGGACGGTACGCTCGGTGGCCCCGTCGCCAAGAACATCTCCGAGTCCGAACGAGAGGGCCTGGCGGAGGCGACAGGTGCCGAGCCCGGGGACTGCATCTTCTTTGCCGCGGGCAAGCCAACTCCGTCGCGCGAGCTCCTGGGTGCCGCTCGCCTCGAGATCGGCAAGCGCTGCGATCTCATCGATCCCGACGCGTGGGCGTTCACGTGGGTCGTCGATGCGCCGCTGTTCAAGCCCACCGGTGACGCCGAGGCCGAGGGCGACATCGCGCTGGGGCACAGCGCGTGGACCGCCGTTCACCACGCCTTCACGTCGCCGAAACCGGAGTGGATGGACAGCTTCGATCGAGATCCCGCCCATGCGCTGGCCTACGCCTACGACATCGTCTGCAACGGCAACGAGATCGGCGGCGGCTCCATCCGTATCCACCGTCGAGACGTCCAAAATCGCGTCTTTGACGTCATGGGTATCGGCGAGGAGGAGGCGCAGGCGCAGTTCGGCTTCCTGCTTGATGCCTTCAAGTTTGGCGCTCCACCACACGGGGGCGTTGCGTTTGGCTGGGATCGAATCGTCTCGCTCCTGACCAAGTCTGAGTCGATTCGTGACGTCATCGCCTTCCCGAAGTCGGGCGGCGGCTTCGATCCGCTCACCGAGGCTCCGGCTCCCATCACACCCGCACAGCGCAAGGAGGCGGGAGTCGACGCGACGCCACGAAAGCGCGGCGAAGAGGCTTCGGGTGACGCCTCGAAGTGACCCGACTGGCGTGAGCTAGCGTACGAAACCCCCATCGACCGTCGGTCGATGGGGGTTTCAGGCACAATGGGTGTATGTCGTACGTGGAGATGCACCCGGAAAATCCTCAGGCCCGTCTGGTTAGCACGGTCGTTGACCTGCTGGAGCGCGGGGGAACGATCGCCCTGCCCACCGATTCCGGCTACGCGATCGCGACCAAGATCGGTAACAAGGCAGGCATGGACACGATCCGTGCGATCCGCAAGCTTGACGACAAGCACAACTTCTCGTTGCTGTGCCACTCCTTCGCCCAGCTCGGGGAGCTGGTACTCATCGACAACCACGAGTTCCGCACCATGAAGGCGCTCACGCCCGGCCCCTACACCTTCATCCTGCGCGGCACGAAGGAAGTGCCGCGCATCATGCTCAACAAGAAGAAGCACACGGTGGGCGTGCGCATCCCGGACCACGTCATCACCCAGGCGATTGTCGGCGCACTCGGGGAGCCGCTCGCGTGCTCGACGCTCATCATGCCGGGTGAGGAAGAGCCGCTCACGGACGGATTTGATGTCGACGAGCGCATCGGGCACCAGGTTGACCTGGTGGTGGTGGGTCCGGTCGGCGTCGCCGAGCCGACGACCGTCATTAACTTCGCCGGTGGGGATGCGGTTGTCGCGCGCGTGGGAGCCGGCGACATCTCGCTCTTCGACTAAACGCGTGGCTTTCGGGGAATCCTCCTTCTCTCGTAACGGCTACTGTCGGCTGCGTGTCGAGCCGCCGGACGCCGCGTTTCGACACGGCGAGGCGCACCCGATCATTGGCGATCGCCTCACCGTCGACGGAACCGATGCGGTGCGTGTGATCTTTCAGTCGCGCGCCCGAGGGGCGGCGGGCTACGTCATCCTCAATACCGTGACGGATCGAGCCCGCGAGCACCTCGATGAGTTCCGCATGGGCATCGGTGCACAGCGTGGTGGTCGTGCCACCCTGGCGTGTGTGCTTCCCGCCGACGCGATCATGAGCTACCAATTCGCGTGGGCCGAGCCGCGCCCCGTCGATCCGCGGGGGGTGACGGATGCCCGCGCGTGGGTGGCCTTCGTTGAGGAGGCGCGCCCCGATCCCTCCAACCCGCTGCGAATCGTCAACGGGCGCGGGCATCGCGCCTCGCTTTTCGTGGGGCCCGACGCGTCGGTGGTCTGGCCCTCGGTTCCGCGCCCGGACGGGATGCGCGCTCGGCGCGAGGAGAACATTGGAGCGTGCATCGGCGCGCGCCTGGGAGGCTCGTTGAGCCGTCCCGTCATCGTCCACGACGGTGAGACCGAAGCGAGGAGGACTCTCCTTCTCCTTGACGGTCACATATGGCGGGCCAATGGTGTCGGCTGGTTGACCCGGCGCTATCCGGGCCTGCGCATCGTCACCATCGATGGGGGGGAGGGGGTTCAGCGCGAGGCGGAGATGACCGATACCGCCCGCGTGCACGCGCTGGTGTGGGCCGTGTGCGACGAGGCCGGGGTGGGTCCCGTGATGGCCGCCGGACAGTCCTATGGGGGTCTTGCGGTTCTCGACGCCGCCCTGCGAACGGATGTTCCGCTCGACTGCGCGCTCTCTCAGTCCCCGTCCCTGTGGTGGGGAGGAACTGAGAGGGGACGGGGCGAGGGCATGCTCATGGCTGGCCTGCGCGCCGGATCGATCGTGCCGCGTGGGGGCGTGAGACTGCGCCTGCAGGTGGGAACCCTCGAACGGACGATGCGTCCTGTTGTGGACGACTGCGGGCGGATTGTGCGCAGCTATGGCGGCCCGGTCGATGTGGATCACTACCGTAGCGGGCACGATGTCGCGTGGTGGCGCGAGGGACTCGTGAAGGCGCTCGACGACTGGTGCGACCCCGCGGACATGTGATCGTGAGACGGGCCTCGCCGCCAGGAGAAAGCTAAGTTAGGCTTACCTTTGTCCTTGCGTTGTCTACGTGAATTGAGGTACCCGTGCACATGTCGACTCGAATCCGCACCTTTGTCGGTGTCGCGCTCGCCGCGCTCGTGGCCGGAGCCTGCTCGCCCTCTCAACCCACGCCCGCCTCATCCACCGGACCCATGAGCACGGCCGCGACCGAGACCCGGATGGTGACCGACGCCTCCGGTCAGGAGGTTGCCCTTCCCCTCGAGCCCACTCGCGTCGTTACGCTCTCGGAGCCGACGACGGACAACGCCCTGGCGTTGGGGATTACTCCGGTCGGTGCCGTGTCCGGTCGAGGGCAATCCGGTGTCGCCGCCTACCTGGCCGACCGCGCCGGCGATGTTCCGATTCTCGGATCGGTCGGCACCCCCAACCTTGAGGCTGTCGGCGCCGCCCACCCCGACCTGATCCTCGTCGATGGAACGTCGGTCAAGAGTGACGACACCGACACGCTGAATGCCCTGAAGCAGATCGCCCCGGTGTTCTACACCGCACACTCTGGGGACGATTGGCGCGAGACCTTCACGCGCACCGCCGATGCGTTGGGTGTCACAGACGAGGCCTCCACCAAGCTCGCTGACTTTGACGCGCACGTGGCGGCCGTCAGCTCCCGCCTCAACGATGGCGGGTACCTGGACCAGACGTACTCCGTGGTGCGCTGGCAGGGTGACAGCGCGGGATTGATCCTCAAGGAGCTTCCTGCGGGCCAGGCGCTGAGCGCGCTGGGGATGAAGCGCCCGGCGAACCAGGACCGCAACGGCGAGGGACACTCCGAGCCCGTGTCGCTGGAGAACATCGATCAGATTGACGCCGACTGGATATTCTTCGGTACGCTCGGCAAGTCCTCGGTGAACAACCCGTCAGCCGGTGGCGCCACCGGAGTCGAGGCGTCCGAGGCGGCCCTGGCGGAGGCACGCGCGTCGGTCGGCTTCGACTCCCTTGCAGCGGTCCGCGCCGGGCACGTGATTCCCGTCGATGGGTCCCTGTGGACCTCCACCGGCGGATACCTCCTCATGGAGGGCATCGTCGCGAACATCGAGGATCAGTTCGTTCGGGCGTCCTGACCGGGCTCGAGGCCCCAGGCTGCTCGGTCATCCCGGGATGAGAATCCGATATGCAGCGAGCGTCGCCACGGCCGCTTCTGTGGCGACGCTCGCGCTCGTCCTCAGCGTCGCCGCCTCGCTTGCCCTCGGCTCTCGACACATCGCACTCTCGGTTGTCTGCGATGCCCTCGTGAGCGGGGGGACGAGCCACGATGCGCAGGTCGTGGTGAGCCTGCGTGTTCCGCGCACGCTCGCCGCCCTCCTTGGCGGTGGAGCGCTCGGCCTCGCCGGTTCCGTCATGCAGGCGATCACTCGCAACCCCCTCGCCGACCCCGGAGTGCTGGGTATCAATGCCGGTGCCGCCTTTGCCGTGGTCGCGACGACGGCCACTTTCGGCGTGACGTCAAGCGGCGTCAACCTCGCCGCGTCGGTTGGCGGAGCCGCGGCAGCATCGCTGCTGGTGTTTGTCCTGTCGGGCAGGGGAGCAACGGGTTCTCGGGCGCGCCTGGCGCTCGCCGGAATTGCCGTGTCGGCCGCGCTCACGTCCGTCACCCAGGCCATCGTGTCCTCGAACCGGCTAGCGTTCAATGAGTTCCGCTTCTGGGCGTCGGGTTCCTTGGAGGGCATCGACATGACGTCGGTCGTCCGTGCTGGCTGCCTCATCGGGGCCGGAGGCGTCGTCGCACTACTGCTCAGCTCCACGCTCGGCATCCTCTCCCTCGGCGACGAGGCTGCGATGAGCCTGGGCGTGCGGGTACGCGTCGTGCGGACCCTCGCCGTTGTCTCGGTCACCGCCTTGGCGGCAGGAGCGACGGCGCTGGCGGGTCCCTTGGCTTTCGTCGGACTGGCTGTGCCGCTCCTGGTTCGGCGAGTGGTCGGTGCCCGGCAGCGAGCAATTGCAGGGTGGTCGATCCTGGTTGGTGCCGTGTGGGTGTGCCTTGCCGATGTTGCCTCGCGGCTCATCCTGGCTCCGTCGGAGGCGCCTGTCGGAGTGATCGTCGCGCTTGTCGGAGCCCCCTTCTTCATCGTGCGTGCATCGGGAAGGGGGATGTCGTGAACCGAGGTCGCTATCGTGCTGTCCGCGTGAAGCACGGGGTGATACGTGTCCATCGTCGTAGCGCCATCGTCGTGACGCTTGGCCTCGTGTTCCTGTCGTGCCTCGCCCTGTACTCGCTCACGTTGGGCGACTACGGGCTCGGCGTCGCCGACTCCCTTCGGCGCCTAACGGGCGATGGCGGCCCATCCGAGGACTATCTCGGAGTCTACTTCGTGCAATCCGTCCGCCTTCCCCGTGTCGTGTGCGCGGTAGCGGTGGGCGCATCCCTTGCGATAGCAGGACGCATCTTCCAGACGATTTCGGGCAACCCGCTCGGCAGCCCCGACGTCGTCGGCCTGTCCGCGGGTTCGGCAACCGGTGCTCTTGTCGCCATCATCATCCTTGGCGCAAGTCCGGCGACGACGGGCACGGGTGCGTTGATCGGGGGCCTGGTCTCGGGTGCTCTGGTTCTGGCCTGCAGCGGTGGAACCCGAGTGACGGGCATTCGCGTCGTCCTGGTGGGGATCGGCTGCTCCGCTGCGCTGCGGGCCCTCAATTCGCTGCTCATCGTCAAGGCTCCTCTTGAGGCGGCTCAACGCGCCCAGCTGTGGAGCGTCGGCTCGCTGAACGGCGTGACTTTCGTCCGAGCGTTTCCTCTGATCGTCGGGCTGGGAATTCTAGGTCTCTCCTGTGTCTGTGCAGCTGCATCCATCGGCCTGCTCGCGATGGGTGATGACGTCGCCACGGGACTCGGGGTGCGCGTGCGCGTCGTGCGTGTGAGCGCCATCGTCTCGGCGATCGTCCTCGTCGCTCTTGCGACTGCGGTCGCCGGACCGGTCGCTTTCGTCGCGCTCTCCGCTCCGCACATCGCTGCGCGTCTGTGCGGTGGAGGGCGAGTAGGCGTCGTGTCCTCGGCGGTTGTGGGCGCAGCGCTCGTGCTAAGCGCCGACGTCGTGGCTCAGAGGATCGTCGCACCCGCGGAGCTGCCGGTCGGGGTTGTGACGGGTGTCCTCGGAGGGCTGTACCTGCTGTGGATCCTGACACGCGAGGAGGCACGATGACGTCAGCGCATCCACAGACCGTGCTTTCCGCACGCGGCATCGTCGTGGGCTATGGGAAAGGGGATCCGATTCTCGACGGTCTCTCGCTCGACGTGCTTCCGGGAGAACTCACCGCGATCGTGGGGCCTAACGCGTGCGGCAAGTCGACCCTACTGCGCGCCCTCGCGCGGGTCTTGCGCGTGCGTGGCGGTGTCGTCGAACTCGATGGGCGAGCCGTGGCCACGATGAACCAGAAGGCGCTGGCGCGCAGGCTCGGCCTTTTGGCGCAGTCGTCCCGTGCGCCGGCCGACATCCTTGTTGAAGAGCTGGTCGCGCGTGGTAGGTATCCCCACCAGCCGCCGCTGCGCCAGTGGTCGGAGCGCGACGAACACGCCGTGGAGCGCGCGATGGAAGACGCGGGCGTGTCGAGCTTGGTGGGCAGGCGCGTGGGAGAACTATCCGGCGGGCAGCGCCAACGGGTGTGGATCGCGATGGCGTTGGCCCAGGAGACGGACATCCTGCTCCTGGATGAGCCCACGACCTATCTCGACCTGAATCATCAGCTCGAGGTCTTGCGCGTTGCCCAGCGTCTCCACAGAGGCGGCACGACGGTCGTCGCAGTCTTGCATGACCTGCATCTCGCCTTCCGCTACGCCACGCACGTGGTGTTCATGAAGGACGGAAGCATCGTCGCACAGGGGAGGCCATCCCAGGTCGTCAACCCCGATGTGATCAACCGTGTTTTCGGGGTTCCCTGCCGGATCATCGATGACCCGGTCACCTCGACGCCGATCGTGATCCCAACGAGCTAGATGCGAGCGCCTCCCGGAAAGCTAACCGGTGGGTAATGTCCGGGAATGATTGTGCGATAACAAAGGTCACAGTCGTGCGCGCCCGCCTCTCCGATCCTTGAAATATCAACGAATTGCAGGCAAGGTCACAACTTTGCTTGTCGTTCGCAATTGTGTTGCCACGGCGAACAATACTAAGGTGGCTATACCAGGTGGTTACTCGCGCACTTACCCGGCTGTTATGGGCGTGACCGTGCCGATCGGCGTCAAGTATTGCGAAGAGGGGAAAAGAGACACGCATGACGACAGGAGCGCGCTCGCGCGGGATGGGGCTTCGCATGCCCGTGCTCGCGTTGGCTATCTCCGCTTCGATCATTGCGGGAGTCTTCGTGAGCGCTAGCCCCGCTCTTAGCGTCGACGGTCCGGGCGACGACGTTACCCAGTGTCTGACCGTCACCGCGGAAGCTTCGTCGGTCGTCATGTCCTCCCTTGTTCGTGCGGGCGCGACCTCTCATGCTGAAGGGGCCGGATGGTCCCCGGGTGTGCAAGGCTCCCGAGGTTTCGTTATCGTCACCCTCGACGATGGGCAGGAAACGCGAGCGAAGGATGCGACGCTTCCCTCCTGGGTTCCCCCCGCAGTGGCGAGAAATCGAGCGGCGTGGGCCGTCGCAGAGGTGAGCCCCGAAGGAACCTTCGCGCTGGACTTCCCCGTGCCAGCCACCTGGACGGTTGGATCCCAGCATCGGGTGAGTGTCGGCGACGGCGTGAGTGGAACGTATGTCGAACTGCAGGTCTCGGTCACCGACGCCGAGGGTGCCACCCCCTCCTGCAGGCTCACGCCGACGGATCCCGCGACCGATCTGCCTGGTGGCGGCAGTGACGCGTCGACCGAGCCCACGGGCGCTTTTGTTCCCCCGGCCTCGCCGGACATCGTGACACCCAGCGGTGAGTCCAAACCGTCGCCTGTCGATCCCGGCGCGGCGCCCACGAGCGCGGGCGCCAGCCCGGAGAGCGCCGTTGAGGCTTCCTCTCCCGCGCCGAGTTCGCCCGCAACGTCGGCTCAGCCTTCCTCCGCGAATCCCTCCGGGTCTACGACCGGATCTCCCGCGGGCAGTGGGGTGGGCACGGAAGCGACGCCCGAGGCCACGGCTTCGTCGGAGCAGCAGAGAGTGTCAGCCTCACAAATCGGCCCCAAGGCGCACTCTGAGAAGCAGGCGACAAACCAGGCCGCCCGCGAGCAGGAAAGCAGGCTCGGGGTGTGGGTGCTCGCCGGTGGCGCCGTCTTGGCGCTGCTGGGTGCAATCGTGACGGTCAGTATTGTGAAGCGGGGCCACGCTCCTGTGCGCTAGGCGCTGCACCTCGGGCTCAGGCGCGGTGAGAATTCGTGCATTAACCGTGTGGTGTGCGTTGGAATTTAGCATTCACGCGCCACGCCTGTTACTCTAGTTCCAGAACAATGCAACTGAGTATTGAAGGCACTAAGGAGAACGGTATGCAGCACGGACGGGCTACCTCTGCGCTCGCCGCGCGTAGGCTGGTGGGGCGCAGTCGAACGATGAGCCTTCTCATGGCCTTGTGCCTGTTCGCCGCAATTGCGTTGGCTATCCCGGGTTTCGCGGCCCGAGCGGATGGGAATGGCTCGGGCTCAAGCCCCGATGACCCCTACGCCATCCCGCGCACTGCTTTCTCGGTGAATCTCGAGCAGGGATCCGAGTTTGAACGGCTCTATGCGAAGACCGGTTTCTGGGGCGTGATCCTTGACGGCGGTGACGTCTCGCCAACCGCTCCCCTCACCTTCGAACGCGGCGGGGAACGCGTGAACGTGGATTCCGACGACCTGTGGCAGGTGACGTCGCTGTCCAACTACAGCATGGTTGTTCAGGTGCCCAACGGCACCAACAACCGCGAGGGGATCACGTGGGAACCGGGAACCATCCACACCGTCCGCGTCGTCATCTACAGCAGTGACGATGATGTCGTGGCCGATTCGTTCCACTACGTCAAGGTGTACAAGCCCTACGAGCCTGATCCTGAGCCGACGACGGAACCCACCACGGATCCTACACCGGAGCCGACCGCCGCTCCCACGACGCAGCCCGCTCCCACGCCAACCACCGCTCCCACGACGCAGCCCGCTCCTACGCCGACCGCTGAGCCTACGACGCAGCCCGCGCCGACGGTTGATCCCGCTCCCGCGCCGACGGTTGATCCCGCTCCCGCGCCGACGGTTGATCCCGCTCCCGCGCCGAGTGCATCGCCGACGCCGGCTCCTCAGCCCGACGATCCACAGCTGCCGGCCGTGCGACCCACGGAAACCCCCTCGCCGACGCCCACCCCGACTCCGACCCCCACCGCGAGTGCGTCCGCTAACGTGGCCAGACCCTCAGACACACCGGTCTCGCCGGTGTCCGACGAGTCTCAGCTCAACGATGCAAACAAGGGAGGCGTCAGCGCAGCGTTTACCGCCGGCCAGCTGACCATCAACGTCCCCTCTGATAAGGCTGCCGTCGGCGACTGGGTCAGCGCCAACATCATGCAGACCGGCGAGGCTCGCTGGCTCCAGGTGGAGGACTCGAATCAGGTCACGATGGATCTGAGCGGCCTGCCCACCGGAGACTACAAGGTTGTCGTTGCCAATCGCTCCCACGAACTCGTCGGGTGGGCGGAATTCAAGGTGGCCTCGGCCTCCGGGTCCTCCACGGACTCGTCGGTTGACGCATCCGGCGCGGTCAAGTTGCACGCCGAGATGCTCTCCTCCTCCCAGGACGGAGATGAGTCCGAGAGCCTCAACGGATACCTGCTCGGTGCGGGAGCCTGCATGCTGATTCTCGGCGGCCTCGTCGTCGTTCAGGTTCTCTCCGGGCCGAAGATCGGGTCGTCCTCACACGAGGTCACCTTGTCTTAGGCTGTTCCTCGTGGATCTGTTCGATTCTGAGTCCTTCGACGACAGGGGCGTGCCCGCGTGCGACGCGGACGCGCCCCTCGCCGTTCGAATGCGCCCCACGAGCCTTGACGAGGTCGTCGGTCAAGGTCACCTCCTGGGCGAAGGCGCGCCCCTGCGCCGCCTTCTGACGCCCAGCTCGCGCGACGGGGTCGCTGTCTCCTCCGTCGTTCTGTGGGGCCCACCCGGCACGGGCAAGACAACCCTGGCCTACCTGATTGCTCACGCCTCGGGCAGGCACTTCGTGGAGCTCTCCGCTGTCTCCTCGGGTGTGGGTGACGTGCGTAGCGTCGTGCAGGCGGCGCGGAGGCGGATAGCATCGGGCGATGAAGAGACGGTCCTCTTCGTTGACGAGGTGCACCGCTTCTCGAAGGCGCAGCAGGACTCTCTCCTGCCCGCCGTCGAGAACCGCTGGGTCGTGCTCGTTGCCGCAACCACGGAGAATCCATCTTTTTCCGTCATCTCCCCGCTGCTCTCGCGCTCGCTGCTGCTCACGTTGCGCCCGCTCGAGTCCGACGCGATCGAGGAACTCATCCGGCGCGCGCTCACCGACGAGCGCGGCCTCGGGGGACGTTTCGGCATCGAGGACGAGGCTGTGGCGGGACTGGTGCGCCTGGCCGGAGCCGATGCTCGCAAGTCCCTGACCCTTCTGGAGGCCGCCGCAGGCGTCGCCGACGACCGGGGCGAACATCTCATCACCGTCGCCGGGGTCGAAGCTGCGGCCAATAGCGCGCTCGTGAGGTGGGGGAGGGATCAGCACTACGACGTTGCCAGCGCCTTCATCAAGTCCATGCGCGGGTCGGACGTGGACGCCTCCCTGCACTACCTCGCGCGCATGATCGAGGCTGGGGAGGACCCCAGGTTTATCGCGCGACGGATTATGATAGCGGCCAGCGAGGAGGTTGGCATGGCCGCGCCGGAGGTGCTCTCCACCTGCGTGGCCGCGGCACAGGGGGTCGCCAGCATCGGAATGCCCGAGGCGCGTCTCCTCCTGGCCCAGGCCGTTGTCGCCGTTGCCACCGCCCCGAAGTCGAACGCGACGTACCTGGCGATTGACCGCGCGATCGCCGATGTGCGCGCAGGCCGTGGGGGAGCGGTGCCCGAGCACTTGCGCGACGCGCACTACCGCGGGGCCGACATGCTGGGACATGGGAACGGATATCTCTATGCGCACGACCATCCGCATCACGTGGCGGCCCAGCAGTACATGCCCGACGATCTCCAAGGTGTGCAGTACTACGCTCCCACCGACAACGGGCATGAGGCGATGCTCACGAAGCGCCTCGCGATGATTCGCAATCTTCTGAAGAAACGCTAGGATGTAACAGTTGTCCGCGCCCGCGGACACCTGGGGCCTTAGCCGACGGACGCTTCGTCGATCCTGGAGTTGGCCCCATGCCGGGCACGCCGGCATGACATGAGAAACAGGAAGAACAATTATGGCAACGAATCGTTCCCGCAAGCAGGTGCGCGAGTCCCGCGCCCTCGGCCTCGCGCTCACGCCTAAGGCCGTTCGCTACTTCGAGAAGCGCCCCTACGGCCCCGGCGAGCACGGACGTACCCGCCGCCGTCAGGACTCCGACTACGCCGTTCGTCTGAAGGAGAAGCAGCGCCTGCGCGCCCAGTACGGCATTCGCGAGTCCCAGCTGCGCCGCGCCTTCGAAGAGGCCCGCCGCACGGCCGGCCTGACCGGTGAGAACCTGGTCGAGCTCCTCGAGATGCGGCTGGACGCTCTGGTTCTGCGCGCGGGCTTTTCCCGCACGATCCAGCAGGCCCGCCAGGTGGTTGTCCACCGCCACATCCTCGTCGACGGTAAGATCGTTGACCGCCCCTCCTTCCGCGTCAAGCCCGGACAGACCATCCAGGTCAAGCCGAAGTCGCAGACGACCGTTCCCTTCGAGATCGCTGCCGAGGGCATCCACCGCGATGTGCTTCCCGCCGTCCCCGAGTACCTCGATGTTGACCTGGCCCGCCTGAAGGCCACCCTGGTTCGCCGTCCCAAGCGTGCCGAGGTCCCCGTCACGGTCGACGTGCAGATGGTCGTCGAGCACTACTCGCGCTGACACTCGTCGATTCCGCGCCCCCGAGACTATGCTCGGGGGCGCGGTTTCGTTTATCCCACTGTCCGCGTGTGCGCGCCGTTGCGCAGCAACGAGTGGGTACCGACTAACATGGGGGACTATGCGCACGTCTGAAATCCGTACCCGCTGGCTCGACTACTTCGCGTCCAAGGGCCACCACGTGGCCCCCTCCGTATCGCTCATTTCGCCCGAGCCCTCCATTCTCTTTACCGTCGCGGGAATGGTTCCGTTCATCCCGTACATCCTGGGCACCGAGTCCGCCCCGTGGCCGCGCGCCACCTCCGTTCAAAAGTGCATCCGTACCAACGACATCGACAACGTTGGCAAGACGACGCGCCACGGCACCTTCTTCCAGATGAACGGCAACTTCTCCTTCGGCGACTACTTCAAGGAAGGCGCGATCGACTACGCCTGGGAGCTTCTGACGACGCCCCAGGCCCGAGGGGGGTACGGCCTCGACGGAGATCGGCTGTGGATGACGATCTGGGAGAAGGACGAGGTGTCCTTCAATCACTGGACGAAGACGATCGGCGTCGACCCCGAGCGCGTTCAGCGTCTGCCCTTTGAGGAGATCTCCTGGTCGACGGGGCAGCCGGGGCCCGCCGGCGCGTGCTGCGAAATCCACTACGACCGCGGTCCGGCGTACGGCCCGGATGGTGGCCCGATCGTCGACGTTGCGGGCGATCGTTTCCTTGAGATCTGGAACCTCGTCTTCGATGAGTTCGTCCGAGGAGAGGGGGAAGGCCACGACTTCGAACTCGTCGGCACTCTCGACAAGACCGCGATCGACACGGGTGCCGGCCTGGAGCGCCTCGCCTTCATCATGCAGGACAAGCCGAACATGTACGAGATCGACGAGGTGTTCCCCGTCATCGAGGCCGCGCAGGAGATGTCCGGAAAGACCTACGGGCTGGGCGCGGCCGGCCCCAACGCCGGGGGCGCCTACGACGATGACGTGCGCATGCGCGTCGTTGCGGACCATGTCCGTTCCGCCCTGATGCTCATCAGCGATGGGGTTCGTCCCGGAAACGACGGACGCGGCTACGTGCTGCGGCGGCTGATTCGCCGCGCGGTGCGCTCCATGCGTCTTCTCGGCGTCGAGGACGCGGCGCTGCCGACCCTGCTCACCGCGTCCAAGAACGTCATGTCCCTGTCGTACCCCGAGCTCGACTCGAACTGGGAGACCATCCAGGACGTCGCCTACGCCGAGGAGGACGCGTTCCGTCGCACGCTGAGCGCCGGCACCACGATCCTCGACGCGGCGGTGGCTTCCGCCAAGGAAGCCACGGGTGCCCCCGTGATCTCCGGCGCCTCGGCGTTCTCGCTGCACGACACCTACGGCTTCCCGATTGACCTGACCCTTGAGATGGCCGCCGAGCAGGGCGTCGCCGTCGATGAGGAGGGCTTCCGCTCGCTCATGGCCGAGCAGAAGGAACGCGCACGAGCCGACGCGCGCTCAAAGAAGACCGGACACACCGATGTTCGCGTCTTCCACGAGATAGAGAAGCAGATGGGCGGGGGATCGACCTTCCTGGGATACACCGAGGAGGCGGCTGACGCAACCGTCCAGGCGCTTCTCGTTGACGGAGCCTCGGCGCCCGCGGCCAGCGCTCCCGCCGAGGTCGAGGTTATCTTGGATCGCACGCCGTTCTACGCCGAGATGGGCGGACAGTTGGCCGACCACGGCACCATTCGACTCGCCGGAGGTGGCGTCGTCGAGGTCCACGACGTTCAGGCGCCGATCCGCGGCCTGAGCGTCCACCGTGGAACCCTGACGGAGGGCACGATGTCGGTCGGAGAGAAGGCGTACGCGCAGATCGACGGCGCTCGCCGCCTCGCCATCGCCCGCGCTCACACCGCGACCCACATGGTCTACGCAGGCCTTCGCTCGGTGGTGTCTAAGGACGCGACACAGGCGGGATCCGAGAACTCGCCGTCGCGCCTGCGCTTTGATTTCCGTCACTCCAGTGCGGTTGAGGCAAGCCAGCTCGGCGACATCGAGGCGCTCGTCAACGAGAAGCTTGCCGAGGATCTGACGGTCACCACCGAGGAGATGAGCCTCGATGAGGCGAAAGCCCAGGGGGCGATCGCGCTCTTCGGCGAGAAGTACGGTTCCCGCGTACGGGTCGTCACGATCGGCGACGGATTCGACCGGGAGCTGTGCGGCGGTACCCACGTTCCCACGACCGGCCACATCGGACGCATCACCCTGCTCGGGGAAGGCTCGATCGGTTCCGGAGTGCGCCGCATCGATGCTCTTGTCGGCGATGGGGCCTACGAGTTCCAGGCGAAGGAACACGCCCTCGTCGCCCAGCTGTCGCACCTTGTGGGCGGGCGCGCCGAGGAGCTTGCCGAGCGCATCGAAAACCTGCTGGCCAAGCTGCGTGATTCCGAGAAGGAGCTGGAGAAGGTCCGCACCGAGCAGGCACTCAGCCGCGGTAGCGAGCTCGCCGCGTCCGCGCGCGCCGTCGGGGCGGTGAGCCTCGTCGGTGCCGTCGTGGGCGCTATGCCCTCAGCTGACGCCCTGCGCACCCTCGCGCTTGACGTCCGCGATCGCCTGGGTAACGAGCGCGGCGCGGTCGTTGCCCTCGGCGGCATCGTTGCGGGAAAGCCCTCCCTAGTCGTCGCCACGAACGAGGCGGCACGGGAACACTCCATCAAGGCGGGCGCGCTCGTGCGCGCCGTCGGCAAGCACATGGGTGGCGGTGGCGGCGGTCGCGATGACGTTGCCCAGGGTGGAGGCACGAAGCCCGAGGGCCTCGAGGCGGCGATCGATGCGATTCGCCGGGAGATCGAGTCCCTGTGAGCCTGCGCAGGGGAGTTCGCATCGGTGTTGACGTCGGCACCGTGCGTGTCGGCGTCAGCCGGTGCGACCCCGACGGCATCCTCACGATGCCCGTCGAGACCCTTCTTCGTGCCTCGGACTCCTCCGATCTGCGCCGACTCGAGGGCATCGTGCGCGCGCACGATGCCCTCGAGGTGATCGTTGGACTCCCGCGTCATCTGCGCGGCGGGGAGGGAGTGTCGGCGAAGGGGGCTCGAAAGTACGCCCGCCGCCTGAAGACGCTTATTCCGAGCGTGCGTGTCGCGTTGGTCGACGAGCGGCTCTCCTCCAACCAAGCGCACGCCCGGCTGCGTGCGTCCGGAGTCCCCGAACACGAGCATCGCAGCGTCATCGACCAGGTAGCAGCCCAGATCATCCTCGAACAGGCTCTCGAGCTCGAACGGATGAGCGGTCGGGCGCCCGGCGAGGAGATCATCCTCGACAATCACGAAGGAAGGCCCCAATGAGTACGCCTCCCGCATATCCTTTCCGCTCGCGCCGCGAGATTCACTCCGGTGAACCCAAGGTCTACTCCGACGCCCACCTCGAGGAGCAGGCGTCGACAACGGAGCCTACCCCCGCCCCGGATCGGGGCAAGCAACCGGAGGAAGCGGAGGCGCTCGACCCCGATAAGACACCCGTGCGGGGAACGCGCCTGACCCGCCAGCCCTCCGACGTTCTTACTTTCGACGATGTCACTGATGCCCCGCAGCCTTCCCGCGGCCAGGCCAGACGACACAGGCGCTCTGCGGGCGCAAAGCTCCGCGACGGGGCCTCGGAGACGACGGGCATGCGATCGCGGCGCCTCGCGGCCGAACGCCGGGCGGCACGCAAACGCAAGCGGCGTGCCCGCATCCGTTCCTTCCTTGTTCTCTTTCTGGTCCTCGGCCTCGTCAGCGGGGCGGGCTACCTGGCGTATACCCAGCTGGTGAGCTCGTCGGCGACGTCCTCCGACGACTTTCCGGGGCCCGGTAGCGGCAGCGTCGAGGTGACGATCGACGAGGAGGCAACGGGCCGCCAGATCGGTCAGACACTCGTTGACGCCGGTGTCGTCAAGTCGGTGGGTGCCTTCGTGCGCCAGTTTGAGACGAACCGGGCCGCCATGTCGATCCGCCCCGGCACGTATCGCCTGAAGCTTCAGATGAGCGCCTCCGCAGCCCTGGCTGCCCTGCTGGATGAAACCAACCGGGTCGATTCGACGATCACGATCGGCTCGGGTCAGACTCTTTCGGAGGTCAAGGCGCGGATCGTCAGCATCATGGGGGTTGCCGAGTCCGAGGTGAACGCCGCGTTCGCTGACACCGAGGCCATCGGACTGCCCTCCGAGGCCGGCGGAAACGCCGAAGGATGGTTGCTGCCGGGCTCGTACGAGGTATCCGAGGACGATACGCCCACAACAGTGATCGCGCGTATGGTGGCCGGCACCGTTCAGGAACTTGATCGCCTTGGCGTTGCACCATCAGATCGCGAGACCGTGCTCATCAAGGCGTCGATCGTTGATGGAGAGATGAACATCGACAAGTACATGCCGATGGTCGCTCGCGTCATCGACAACCGCCTGGCGGACACGGAGGGAGAGACCAAGGGCCTGCTCGGAATGGACTCGACCGTTCTCTACGGCGTCGGCAAGACGAGCGGGGTCCCCGATCAGGCGGACCTCGACAACGACAACCCCTACAACACTCGCCTGCACGCCGGTTTGCCGCCGACCCCCATCGGCCAGCCCAGCGAGAAGGCGATCAAAGCGGTTTTGAATCCCGCTGAGGGAACCTGGCTCTACTTCGTCACCGTGAACCTCGATACGGGAGAGACGCTCTTCGCCTCCACCTTGGAGGAGCAGGAACAGAACCGCCAGAAGTTCGTGGAGTATTGCGCGGCCAACCCCAAGGTGTGTTCCGCATCATGACATGGGCCGGCGTTATCGGTTCCCCGATCGAGCACTCGCTGTCCCCGGTGATTCACCGGGCAGCCTGGGAGGCGCTCGGGATCAGCGGGTGGGAGTATCGGCGCATCGAGTGCGACAGGGACAATCTGCCCGCGCTGATCGGCGGCATTGATGCGCGATGCGGCGGCCTGTCGGTGACGATGCCCTGCAAGCAGGCGGTGATGCCCCTCCTTGACGCGATTGATCCGCTCGCGAGCGCGGTTGGTGCGGTCAATACGGTCGTGCCTTCCGCGGGGGTACTCGCCGGATTTAACACGGATGTCACCGGCATTGCCTCGGCAATTCGTCGCGCGTGCGCGCGCTCCGGCGTCCCCCACCCCGCGTCTGTCCTGGTGCTGGGGGCGCGGGCGACGGCCTCGTCGGCTCTGGCTGCGCTTGGCGAGCTCGGCATCACGAGGACGAGTGTGGCGGCGCGCCGTTTCGCGGGTCCCGGATCCGTGATCGCGGCCGCCTCCCGCCTCGGGGTCGTCATTGAGCAGATCCCGTGGGCGGACATGGGTGCCGTCGCTCGGGCCGCCGCAGGCGTGGACCTGTTGATCTCGACGCTCCCGGCGGGCGCAGCGGACCCCCTCGCCTCGTTCCTTGCCCCGACCGAGCGCCAGGTTCTTCTCGACGTCGTCTACTCTCCGCGGGAGACCGCGCTGCGCGCCGCGTTCGAGCGCTCCGGGGCCGTCGTCGCCGAGGGCACCGACATGCTGGTCTTTCAGGGAGCATCCCAGGTGCAGCTCATGACGGGCAGAAGCCCGGATCCGGACGTGATGAGACACGCCCTCCACGAGGAACTGGCCCGTCGGGCGCGCGAGAGCGGGGCGGGGGCGCGCGCATGATCGTTGGTTTGCTTCCGCCTCGTATCAGCGCGGACCTGTCGCTTGTGTCGGGTTTCCTCACGTGGGTCACCGTCCTGGTGTGGCTGTGGCGCTCGGGATGGAGAATCCAGCGGCGCTACTTCGTCGAGGCGACGCAAACCCCGCTGACGCGCAACGCCATCGTCTGGGTGGCAGCCCTCGTCGGTGCCGTCTCCTTCGTGGCCGCCCAGATGCGCCCCGGGATACCGGCTGTCCTGGTCGTGTCCATGGTTGGCGCCCTGAGCGCCTATGTCGATGCGCGCACCCATCGCCTGCCCAATGCCTACACGCTGGTCATGGGGATTGGTGTCGCTGCCGGTATCGTCATTGGCGCCGTGATCTCGCCCCTGTGGCAGGAGCGGCTGAGCGGGAGCCTCATCGGAGCGCTCATCTGGCTCGTGCCGATCTGGGTGCTGAATCGCCTTCCGGGCGGAATGGGTGGGGGCGACGTGAAGCTTGCGCCCGTCCTGGGGGCCATGGTCGGATCGGTGGGGATGCACGCCGCCGTCTTTGCCCTCGTGCTTTCCTTCGTCTCGGCGGGGGTGGCCGCCCTGTGGAAGATCGTCGTGGGTTCGGCTGGCACGAAGTCGCGCGTCGCAATGGGACCGTGGATGATTGGGTCCGCACTCGTGGGAACGATCGCGTGGGGAGTCGTCCCCGACTGGCTCTAGGGGCCTTGCCACCCTCATCGTGGACCCGGCGGGCCGATGCGGGGCGGGAATGGGACAATGAGACCGTGAGTACCTCGACGCCTTCGCATCAGTGTGAGCCCGTGAGCCTCGAATGGGGACAGACGTGGCCGCCGCGCGATGTCTTTCGTTCCCTTGCGTGCTCGCGGCGCGTGATCCCCGTCGTTCGGCGGGTGCTCGCCGACGAGCTCAGCGCGGTCGGTGTCTACCGCCAGCTTGCCCATGGAGACTACGGGAGCTTTATCCTCGAGTCCGCCGAACACGGCGGATCCTGGGGACGCTGGTCCTTCGTCGGCGCCTCGAGTGCTGGAGCGATCGTGGCCCGTGACGGCCGGGCGCAGTGGGTGGGTGCCCATCCCGAGGGAGCCCTACGTGAGGGGAGCTTTCTCGAGGTTGTTCACTCGGCGCTCGAGGAGCTCGCAGCTCCGGCTATCGAGGGGATGCCGCCACTGAGCGGTGCGCTCGTCGGGTCGCTCGGGTGGGGGATTATCCCCGAGTGGGAGCCCACCCTGGTGGCGACTGCTCCCAGGGAATCCGATATTCCGGACGCCGCACTGGTGCTCGCTACCGAGGTCGCGGCCATCGACCACGCCACCGGCTCCGTGTATCTGATGGCGATCGCGTGGAACCTTAACGGCTCGGACGACGGCGTGGACGTGGCCTACGATCGCGCGATCGACCGTCTCGACGCGATGACGGCTCAGCTCGCGGCGCCCTTCCCTCCGGCGGTGCTCGGTGCCAGCGGGGACAATCCTCCTCAGGTTCGCCAGCGCACCGCGCGCGAGGACTTCGAATCGTCGGTCAACGCGGCCAAGCGCGCGATCAGGGAGGGCGATGCCTTCCAGATAGTCGTCTCGCAGCGTCTCGATGTGGCGACCCGCGCCAGCGGGATCGACGTATACCGGGTGCTGCGCACGATCAACCCGTCGCCCTACATGTACTTCCTGGACCTGCCCGACGGCGTCGGTGGCCACTTTGAGGTCGTCGGCTCGTCCCCGGAAACGCTCGTTCGAGCCGAGAGGCGTCGCGTGTGGACCTATCCGATCGCCGGTTCCCGCCCGCGGGGCGCGGATTCTTCCGAGGATCATCGGCTGGCGGCGGAACTGCTGGAGGATCCCAAGGAGCTGTCGGAGCACGTCATGCTCGTGGACCTGGCACGCAACGACCTGTCCAAGGTGTGCGAGCCGGCCTCGGTTGAGGTTTCCACGCTGATGGAGCTCAAACGTTTCTCTCACATCCAGCACATTTCCTCGACCGTGACCGGCGTGATGCGCCCGGACGTGGACGCCCTCGACGCGCTGGTTGCGACCTTCCCCGCCGGAACCCTGTCGGGAGCCCCCAAGCCGCGCGCGATCCAGCTGATCGACGACTTCGAACCGGCCGCGCGCGGGGTCTACGGCGGCGTGGTGGGCTACTTCGACCTGTCGGGGGACGCCGACTTGGCGATCGCGATTCGGACGGCCGCCCTGAGGGACGGGGTGGCGTCGGTCCAGGCGGGCGCAGGACTCGTCGCCGACTCGGTGCCGGCACTGGAGTACGAGGAGTCGCGAAACAAAGCCGCCGCAGCTCTCGAGGCCGTCGTGCGGGCATCGACGTTGGTTCCCCTGTCGTGACACGCACGGCGGGACGATCAAGCGGGGCAAGCCCGATATTCGCTAGCCTTGTCTGTGTTGTCGTAGTTGCTGGTGAAAGGGTAGCGTCGTGAGCGTTCTCGATGACATCATTGTGGGGGTCCGCGAGGACCTGAAAGAGCGCGAGGATCGCCTCCCCCTGAGCAGCCTCAAGGAGATCGAGGCGACCGTTCCCGAGGCGAAGGATGCGCTGGGTGCACTGCGTGGCCGCGACGGCGCCGTCAAGATCATCTCCGAGGTCAAGCGCTCCTCGCCGTCGAAGGGAAGGCTCGCGGCGATTCCCGATCCCGCTGCCCTCGCATCCCTGTACGAGGCCGGGGGTGCCTCGGTCGTCTCCGTTCTGACGGAGCAACGCCGCTTCGGCGGATCCCTCGCCGATCTTGACGCCGTCCGCGCGGCCGTGGACATTCCCGTACTGCGCAAGGACTTCATCGTCACGCCCTACCAGATTCACGAGGCGCGCGCTCACGGCGCCGACCTTGTCCTGCTAATCGTCGCAGCGCTCGAACAGAACGTGCTCGTCTCGCTCCTGGAACGCACGCGCTCGCTTGGCATGGAAGCTCTCGTCGAAACCCATTCGCGTTTGGAGGCGCTGCGCGCGCTCGATGCGGGGGCCTCGATTATCGGTGTCAACGCCCGCAACCTGAAGACCCTCGAGGTCGATCGTTCCACCGTTGAGCAGGTCATCGACGTGATTCCTCAGGAGGTCGTAGCCGTCGCGGAGTCGGGTGTGGCCACCGCGCACGACGTCTTCGAGTACGCGAAGTGGGGGGCGGATGCGGTGCTCGTGGGGGAGGCGCTCGTGACCTCCGGTGATCCGCGCTCAAGCATTCAGGACATGGTGAGCGCCGGGCAGCACCCCGCCCTGCGAACGGATCGCAAGGCGCGCGTCGCTGCGGCGCGTCAGGAAGGACAGTGATGGAAGCCGATAACTTCGTGTCGGGGCCGTACTTCGGGGACTTTGGCGGGCGTTTCGTTGCGGAGTCGCTCATGGGTCCCCTCGAGGAGGTCGAGGTGGCGTGGAAGCGCCTGTGGCGCGATCGGTCCTTTCAGCGTCGGCTTCGTGACCTCCTGGCGAACTACGCGGGTCGGCCCTCGCTGCTGACCGAAGCGCCCCGCTTTGCCTCGGATCTGGGCGGGGTCCGGGTGTTCCTCAAGCGCGAGGATCTCAACCACACCGGCTCGCACAAGATCAACAACGTTCTCGGCCAGGCCCTGCTGACCAAGGAGATCGGAAAGACGCGCGTCATCGCTGAGACAGGCGCCGGACAGCACGGCGTTGCCACCGCCACGGCTGCTGCCCTCCTCGGGCTCGAATGCACGATCTACATGGGGCGCGAGGACACGGAGCGGCAGGCCCTGAACGTTGCGCGCATGCAGATGCTCGGGGCGGAGGTCATCGCCGTGACCGCCGGATCAGCGACCCTCAAAGACGCCATCAACGAGGCATTCCGGGACTGGGTGACCAACGCGGAGACGACCAACTACATTTTCGGAACGGCCGCGGGGCCGCACCCCTTCCCGGAGCTGGTGCGCGACCTACAGCGCGTCATCGGCGACGAGGCTCGCGCTCAGCTTCTCGCCACCGAGGGGCGCCTGCCCGACGTCGTGGTTGCATGCGTGGGTGGCGGATCCAACGCGATCGGCTCCTTCACTGCTTTCATCGACGATCCGAGCGTTGAACTGCTGGGGTGTGAGGCTGCCGGTGATGGCTTCGAGACGGGACGCCACGCCGCCTCGATTACGGCCGATCAGGTCGGGGTTTTGCACGGCTCGCGCACGTTCGTTCTGCAGGAACGCGACGGACAAACCAAGGCGTCACACTCCATTTCTGCCGGCCTGGACTACCCGGGGGTTGGACCCCAGCACGCGTGGTTGGCGCGTTCGGGCCGTGCGTCCTATATCCCGGTCTCGGATGCCGAGGCCATGGACGCCTTCCTGAGGCTGTCGCGCTCCGAGGGCATCATCCCGGCCATCGAGTCCTCGCACGCCCTGGCGGGCGTACGCAGGTGGGCCCTCGAACGGGTCGAGGCCGCAGGTCCCTTCCGTCCCGGCGAGGAACCGATCGCTATCGTGACGGTGTCGGGGCGCGGCGACAAGGACGTGGACACCGCCGCACGCTGGTTTGGCTACGGGCGCGCGAAGCTGCAGATCATCGACCCGAGCGCGGGACCGACCGGCGTCGCCGTGCTTGAGAGCGAAGAGGAGAAGTAACATGACGCGAGCACCTCGTTCGTCCGCGGTCATTGACGCGGCGAAGGAGCGCGGCGATGCCGCTCTCATCGGCTACCTTCCCGTCGGCTTCCCGTCGGTTGATGCCTCGATCCACGCGGGGAAGGTCCTGGCGGACAACGGCGTTGACGTGATCGAGCTGGGCTTCCCCTATTCCGATCCGGGCATGGATGGGCCAACGATTCAGCGGGCGAGTGTCGCGGCGCTGGAGCGTGGCACGCACATTGAGGACCTGTTTCACGCCGTTGATGAACTCACCAGCTACGGCGTGGCCACGTGCGTCATGACCTACTGGAACCCCGTCGAATGGTGGGGCGTCGAACGCTTCGCCGCCGACCTGGCTGCGGTCGGAGGCTCCGGTCTCATCACGCCGGACCTGCCTCCGGAGGAGGGGACGCAGTGGGAGGCGGCCTCCGATGCTCACGACTTGGAGCGCATCTACCTGAGCGCGCCCTCCTCGCCTTCCCATCGCCTCCGCCTGATCGCGGAGCATTCGCGCGGATGGGTCTACGCCGCCTCGTCGATGGGGGTGACCGGCGCCCGCGCCTCGGTCGGGGCGCACACCGCCGACGTGGTGGCCCGCACGCGGCAAGCCGGCGCAACGCGGGTGTGCGTCGGGCTGGGCGTCTCCAACGGTTCCCAAGCCCGCGAGATCGGGGCGTACGCTGATGGCGTGATCGTCGGTTCGGCCCTCGTCAAGACTCTGTTCGACGACGACGGTGAGCGAGGCCTGCGTGCCCTCGGGGGGCTGGCACGCGAGCTGGCGTCGGGCGTGAAGGGAGCGCGCGCGTGAACCTCCTGGCCGCCTCGGGCATTCCCTCCCCGTCGACGGGCGTGTGGTACCTCGGTCCGATTCCCCTGCGGGCATACGGGATCGTCATCGCGGTCGGCATGATCGTCGGCGTGTGGTGGACGGCGCGACGCTATCGCGCGCGCGGCGGCGATCCGGACGTCCTCTACGACGTGGCCATGTGGGCGATCCCGATCGGGATCATCGGGGCACGCCTCTACCACGTGATCACGTCACCGGAGGCATACTTCGGGCCGGGTGGCGACCCGTGGCTCATCCCCCAGATCTGGCGCGGCGGATTGGGGATCTGGGGAGGCGTCGGCGCCGGGGCGCTGGGTGCGTTCCTCGCCGTCAAGCGCGCCGGCGTGCGCTTCGGCCCCATTGCCGACTCGCTCGCCCCCGCACTCCTGGTCGCCCAGGCGATCGGCCGTTGGGGGAATTGGTTCAATCAGGAGCTCTTCGGTGGCCCGACGACGCTTCCGTGGGGGCTGCAGATTGACGCCGCCCACCTGCCCGCCGGCTACGCTCCCGGGACCCTCTTTCATCCCGCCTTCCTTTACGAGTGCCTGTGGAACCTTGCGGCCGCTGCGCTGATCGTGTGGCTTGATCGGCGCCGCCGCTTCGCGGGCGGGCAGGTCTTCGGCCTCTACCTCATGGCCTACACCCTCGGGCGAGCCTGGATCGAGATGCTACGCATTGACGATGCCCACACGTTTGGTGGCCTGCGCCTGAACGTGTGGACTTCTCTCCTCGTCTTCGCTGTCGGGGCTGTGCTCTTCGTTATTGCCGGGCGCCTGGGCAGGTCGAGTCGCGTCGAGGCACCCGCGGGGGAGAGGAATGAGCAGGACGAAAACGGCGAGGAGAACTGCGTGAACGAGGAGGCTCAGGCCTCCTCGGACGGTGCCCGGCAGGAGCAAGACAGCGAGTAGGCGAGCGCAGGTTGGCCACTCATGGAAGTCGAAGGTCCCGGAATCTGATGGTTCATGGGAATCATCACGCCGACCCGTGGGAGCGCCCCCGCGAGCGTTTGAGGTCTGGGCGCTAGAATCGATACTATGCGTCGAGCTAAAATTGTCTGCACCATTGGACCTGCCACCGATTCCCCCGAGCAGCTCCAGGCGCTCGTTGATGCCGGAATGGATGTTGCGCGCATCAACCGGTCGCACGGAAAAGCCGAGGAGCATGAGGCTGTCATCTCGCGAGTTCGGAAGGCGTCCGCGACATCGGGCCGCGCCGTTGCAGTCCTCGTTGACCTTCAAGGACCCAAGATTCGGCTGGAGACCTTCCAGGACGGGCCCCAGGAACTCAAGGCGGGGGATACCTTCACGATCACAATCCGCGACGTTCCCGGCACCAAGGAACTGGTGGGAACGACGTTCAAGGGCCTGCCCGGCGACTGTGCACCCGGCGACCGCCTGCTGATCGACGACGGAAACGTCGCGGTGCGCGTGGTTGAGGTCAGCGACACCGACGTCGTCACCCGCGTTGAGGTCCCCGGAGTCGTCTCCGACCACAAGGGACTGAACCTGCCGGGCGTCGCGGTTTCCGTGCCCGCCCTGTCGGAGAAGGACAAGGAGGACCTTCGCTGGGCCATTCAGATGGACGCTGACTTCATCGCCCTGTCCTTCGTTCGCTCCGCCCACGACATCGACGACGTTCACGAGATTATGGACGAGATGGGCAAGCGAATCCCCGTCATCGCCAAGATCGAGAAGCCTCAGGCCGTGGAAGCGCTCGAAGAGATCGTTGAGGCCTTCGATGGCATCATGGTCGCCCGTGGCGACCTCGGCGTCGAGATGCCCCTCGAGGCCGTGCCGCTCGTTCAAAAGCGTGCGATCGAGCTGGCGCGGATCGCGGCGAAGCCCGTCATCGTTGCCACCCAGGTCATGGATTCGATGATCAAGAATCCGCGCCCGACCCGCGCCGAGGCCTCGGACTGTGCGAACGCGATCCTTGATGGTGCGGATGCCGTCATGCTGTCCGGCGAAACGTCGGTGGGTGCCTACCCGATTGAGACCGTCCGCACGATGGCGGCGATCATCGAGTCCACGGAAGAGAACGGCGGGGAGCGCATCGCGTCGATCCCGGGCTACTTCGCTTCCGATCGCGCGGGTGTCATCTGTGATGCCGCCGCGCGTATCGCCGAACACATGGACGCCCGCTACCTCGTGACTTTCACGCAGTCGGGCACCTCGGCGCGCCTCCTGTCGCGCATGCGGCGGCCGATTCCCATGCTCGCCTTCACTCCTTTGGAAACGACGCGTCGCCGCCTCGCTCTGTCGTGGGGCATCCAGACATACCGGGTGCCCGAGGTTCAGCACACGGACGACATGGTCTGGCAGCTTGACCAGGTGGTGCAGTCCTCTCGCCTTGCCGACATCGGTGAGCAGCTCGTCATCGTCGCCGGCATGCCGCCGGGCATCCCTGGGTCGTCGAACATGCTGCGTATTCACGAGGTTGGCGACGAAGCAGATTACGCGATCGGCGGTCTGCGTCACGCGTGAGAGCAGCATTCGGGGGTGTCGGCGGGAGTCGGCACCCCCGCTCATTGTTGCGTTGACGAGGCTCGTGTGGACAAACCTGCACGGATGGAATAATGTACACGGATACACGTTGATACGTGTGGACGTCGCCCCAACGACGGAGCGACGCTGCAGCAGGTTGCTGCCCGGTGCGCTTCAGGGATGCCTGTGCGATCCAAGCACATTCCCCGGCGCGCCAGTGAGATAGATGGAGGAGAAATGAATAGGGATATTCGGACCGTGTCGGTCCACGACACGCTGTTTGGTCGTGTGGCCAACAACCTGGAGGTTGCTCAGCTCTCTTCGGCCGTCGGGCCCTGGTTTGCTGACTGTCACGATTCGAGGGTCAAGCAGGCGATTGCCGACCTTGACGAGCCTGCCCTGAGGGGCGCGGCAGCCGAGTACCTCGGCCTCGAACTGAGTGTCGTGGCCTGAATAGCGGAAGGGGGGCGACAAGCAATGCTTGCCGCCCCCTCGTCCATTCCCAGACACGCCGATCTCTGAGCGGACCGTGCATCGCGTTTGCGCGGGATTGCCGGTACCATGGGAAACGTACTCCAGTGGTGGTACCCCGAGTGGGATTCGAACCCACAACAAGCCGGGTTTGAGCCGACCGCCTCTGCCAGTTGGGCTATCGGGGCATTCGCGTGTGCGAGACCCACAATAGAGCAGCTGGGCAAACCGATCAAACTGAGGAATATGACAATGAGTGAAGAGCAGGCTGAACCGCGCCGCGTCCTCGTCGCGGAGGACGAGGGGCTGATCCGTCTCGATATCGTTGAGACGCTCACCCAGGCGGGGTTTGAAGTCGTCGGCGAAGCGGCCGACGGTGAGGAAGCCGTCGAGCTGGCGTTGGAGCTCGAACCAGACCTGTGTGTGATGGATGTCAAGATGCCGAAGATGGATGGCATCACCGCGGCGGAGAAGATTCTGCAGGAGCTGTCGTGCGCGGTTGTCATGCTGACGGCATTCTCGCAGACTGAGCTTGTCGAGCGTGCCCGCGACGCCGGCGCGATGGCCTACGTGGTCAAGCCCTTTAGCCCCTCCGACCTGATTCCCGCCGTCGAGATTGCCCTCTCGCGTCACGCGGAGATCGAGTCGCTCGAGGATCAGATCGCCGATCTGAGCGATCGTTTTGAGACGCGCAAGCGGGTGGACCGGGCGAAGGGTCTGCTCATGAAGAACATGGGCATGAGTGAACCCGAGGCTTTCCGCTGGATCCAGAAGACCTCGATGGATCGGCGCCTGTCGATGCGGGAGGTGGCCGACGCGGTCATCAACCAGGTTGACGACTGAATCGTGGATGCGGTGGCGGGCAGGAGCGGGGTGCTCCTGCCCGCCACCGCATTCGTGGGCTGCGCGTGTGCGCGCACCTACTTGTGACGTGGGCGCACCAGGATTCGATTGGTGACCCGCGCGACCGAGATGAGCCTGTCGGCCTCGTCGCGAATCTCAACGGTGTGCACCGTGGAGGAACGACCGAGGTGGACCGCGGTCGCGGTCGCCGTGACGGTCCCCTCGCGGCCGACGCCGATGTGGGACGCATTCAGCTCGGTGCCGACGGCAAAGGCCGGCTTACCGGGGTTGGTCTCGCGGGCATGAATCTGTGCCGCGAAGGAGGCGGCCGTCTCAGCCAGCGCCGCGGAAGCGCCGCCGTGCAGGATCCCGGCACTCTGCCGGTTGCCGTCAATGGGCATCGAGATGACGGTGCGCGCGGCCGTGTGTTCAAGCACTTCCATGCCGGTGGCCTCCATGAGGGTGCCCGGCCAGTGGGCCCCCACCCACCCGCCGTGAGCGAGAGGATCGGGTGATGCGCCGTGGGCGTGTGTCGTCTGGTCAAGGTGTGTCATGGCATCTAGGGTGTCATGTGTGAGCGATACCGTGCTGATTATTGATGGTCATTCGATGGCGTTTCGCGCCTTCTATGCGCTTCCGCCCGAGAACTTCGTGACGGCCACCGGCCAGCATACGAACGCGGTTTACGGCTTCGTGTCAATGCTCGCCAGGTTGCTCGAGACAGAGAAGCCGACCCATGTCGCCGTGGCATTCGATGTGTCCAGGCACTCATTCCGCACCGAGGAGTACCCGGAATACAAGGGAACCCGGGACGCGACGCCGGAAGAGTTTAAGGGGCAGGTGGAACTCATACGCGAGGTCTTGGACGCGATGGGGATCGTGGCGCTGTCTCGAGAGGGATTCGAGGCCGACGACATCCTGGCGACGCTGGCCTACCAAGCCGGTCACGAGGGTGCTTCGGTGCTGGTCGTCTCCGGCGACCGCGACACCTTCCAAACGGTGACCCAGAACGTCACCGTGCTCTACCCGGGGACAGGGCCCGGGGACCTGCGGCGCATGACTCCCGAAGCCATCGAGGCCAAGTATGGGGTGCCTCCGCATCGCTACCCCGAGATTGCGGCGATCGTCGGCGAGACCTCCGACAACCTGCCGGGCGTGCCCGGGGTCGGCCCCAAGACCGCAGCCCAGTGGATCAATCGCTTCGATGGCCTCGACAACCTCCTGGAACGCGCTCACGAAATCGGGGGCAAGCGCGGGGCTGCCCTGCGCGAGCACACGGATGACGTCGTGCGCAACCGACGCTTGAACAGGCTCGTCACGGACATGGACCTCGGCCTGACTCGCGCCGATCTGGTGCGGCGCGCCACCGATGTCGCGGCGGTCGATCGTCTCTTTGATGCGCTTGAGTTTGGTCGGCTGCGCGCCAAGGTGCGCGAGGTGTCGGGCGTCGGCATGGGACAAGGCGAGCCGGAGGAGGCCACGGACGCCGTTGCCGAGGAGCAGCAGGTCGACGTTTGCCTCGCTGATCCGTCGAGCGACGTGAGCCGGTGGCTGAACGAGCGTGCCCGCCTCGCCCTCCTGGTCGAGGGCGACATGCGACCGACCCGCGGCGAGGTGACGCGCTTCGTATTCGCCACCGACAAGCAGGCCCTCGTCCTCGACCCGACTGAGCTCACCCCCGCACAGGACCGAGCCGTTGCCGAGGCGCTGGCCTCAACCCGGCTGGTTGTCCACGACGCCAAGGGAGTTCGCCACGCGCTCGCGTCGCGAGGCTGGACCCTCGGGGAGGTTGCCTTCGACACGATGCTCGCGGCCTATCTTGCTCACCCGGACCAACGCTCTCACAAGCTCACGGACGTCGTGGCGCGCATCCTCGGCATCGAGGTGAGCGAGGCGGCGGATGAGGGAGCGCTCTTCGACATGGACGAGAGCGAGGAGGGCCCCACGGGCGCCGAAATGCGAGCCGGCCGCATCGCCGCTCAACTGATCCCGCTCGCTGAGCGGTTGCGCCGCACGCTCGAGGAAAGCAAGGAGCTGGGCCTCCTGAGCGATATGGAGATGCCGCTGGCCCGGCTCCTGGGGGACATGGAGGCAACCGGGATCGGCGTGGACACCGGGGTGCTGAGCGACCTCTCGGCAGAACTCGGCGCAGACGTCGAGAAGGCGCGCCGCGGGGCCTGGGAGGCCGCCGGACGCGAGGTGAACCTATCGAGCCCGAAACAGCTCCAAGAGCTTCTCTTCGACCACTTCGCGCTGCCCAAGACCAAGAAAACGAAGACCGGCTACACAACGAACGCCGAGGCCCTCGCCGACCTGTGGGCGAAGACCGAGGCCAGCGGGGGAGCGGGGCACCGCTTCCTCGGCTACCTGCTCGCCCACCGCGACCGCATCAAGCTCAAGCAGATGGTCGACTCCCTAATTGCCACCGTCGGTGCCGACGAGCGCATCCACACGACCTTCTCGCAGGTTGCCGCCGCGACCGGCCGCCTGGCCTCCTCGGACCCGAATCTGCAGAACATTCCCGCGCGCAGCCCCGACGGCATGCGCATTCGCGGAGCCTTCACTCCCGGGCCGGGCTACGCCTCGCTCATGAGCGCCGACTACTCTCAGATCGAAATGCGACTCATGGCGCACCTGTCGGGCGACAAGGCTCTCATCGAGGCTTTTAACTCGGGCGAGGACCTGCACAGGACCATGGCCTCCATGGTCTTCGGTACGCCGGTCGAGCAGGTGAGCGGGGAGGAACGTTCTCGGATCAAGGCCACCTCCTACGGCCTTGCCTATGGGCTCTCCTCCTATGGCCTGGCCGCCCAGCTCGGCATCGCGGTCCCGGAGGCCGCCGCTTTGCGCGACCGATACTTCGAACGCTTCGGGAAGGTGCGCGACTATCTTGAGGGCCTGGTCGCACAGGCCCGAGCCGACGGGTACACCGAGACGATGTTCGGACGACGCCGCTACCTCCCGGACCTGCGGTCGTCGAATCGGCAGCGACGTGAGATGGCCGAGCGTGCGGCCCTGAACGCACCCATTCAGGGAAGCGCCGCCGACATCGTCAAGATCGCGATGATGAACGTGGCCTCGGCGCTGGCAAACGAGGGACTTGCCACGAGGCTCCTCGTGCAGATCCACGACGAACTACTCCTTGAGATCGCCCCGGGTGAAGCCGATGTGGCGGAGAAGCTGGTGCGCGAGCGCATGGAAGGGGCCGTCGCCCTCTCGGTGCCGCTTGACGTGGCCGTCGGTGTCGGAGCGTCGTGGCAGCTGGCTGCCCACTAGGGTGAACTTCGCGACGCACGCCACGTAAAGTGGCGCTAAATTCGTCACATTTGCCGCGTTGAAGCTGCTAGACTGGGCGGCAGTGCCTGTGGGACGGGTGCATCCGCACGCGACCGGGGCGCTGGAACTGTCCATCTACTATCCATTCCGTTTCGGAGAAACTACTACATGACCACCAACACGCCGCAGGTCGCTATCAACGACATTGGTTCGGAAGCAGACCTGATCGCAGCCATTGACGAGACCATCAAGTACTTCAACGATGGCGACATCGTCGAGGGCACTGTCGTCAAGGTCGACCACGACGAGGTCCTCCTTGACATCGGCTACAAGACCGAGGGTGTCATCCTCTCTCGCGAGCTCTCCATCAAGCATGACGTCAACCCCGAGGACGTCGTCGCCGTGGGCGACCAGATCGAGGCGCTCGTCCTCCAGAAGGAAGACAAGGAAGGCCGCCTCCTCCTGTCGAAGAAGCGTGCGCAGTACGAGCGTGCGTGGGGCAAGATCGAGAAGGTCAAGGAAGAGGACGGCGTCGTGACCGGCACCGTCATCGAGGTCGTCAAGGGCGGCCTGATCCTCGATATCGGCCTGCGCGGCTTCCTGCCCGCCTCCCTCGTCGAGATGCGTCGCGTCCGCGACCTCGCCCCCTACATCGGCCGCGAGATCGAGGCGAAGATCATCGAACTCGACAAGAACCGCAACAACGTGGTCCTGTCCCGCCGCGCGTGGCTCGAGCAGACCCAGTCCGAGGTCCGCACGAACTTCCTGCACACCCTGCAGAAGGGCCAGGTGCGTTCCGGCGTTGTCTCCTCCATCGTCAACTTCGGCGCCTTCGTTGATCTGGGCGGGGTGGACGGCCTGGTTCACGTCTCCGAGCTTTCTTGGAAGCACATTGATCACCCGTCCGAGGTCGTCGAGGTCGGCAACGAGGTCACGGTCGAGGTTCTCGACGTCGACATGGATCGCGAGCGCGTCTCCCTGTCGCTGAAGGCCACCCAGGAAGACCCGTGGCAGGCATTCGCCCGCACGCACGCCATCGGCCAGGTTGTGCCCGGCAAGGTCACCAAGCTCGTCCCCTTCGGCGCGTTCGTGCGAGTCGAGGACGGCATCGAGGGCCTCGTGCACATCTCCGAGCTGGCTCAGCGTCACGTCGAGCTGCCGGACCAGGTCGTCAAGGTCGGCGAAGAGGTCTTCGTCAAGGTCATCGACATCGACCTGGAGCGCCGCCGCATCTCGCTGTCCCTCAAGCAGGCCAACGAGGGCGTGGATCCGAACTCCGACGAGTTCGATCCGTCGCTGTACGGTATGGCCGCCGAGTACGACGAGAACGGCAACTACAAGTACCCTGAGGGCTTCGATCCCGAGACCCAGGAGTGGATGGAAGGCTTCGACGCTCAGCGCGAGGCATGGGAGGCCCAGTACGCCGAGGCTCAGGCCCGCTGGGAGGCCCACAAGGCTCAGGTTCGCAAGGCCCTCGAAGAGGACGCCGAAGCGGCTCCCTCCATCGAGGAGCAGGCCTCCTACTCGACCCCGGTCGACAACGAGGGCACCCTGGCTTCCGACGAGGCCCTCGCCGCGCTGCGTGAGAAGCTGACGAACAACTGAGTCGGTCTGTCAGACGACCTTCAACTTCTCAGTTCACGACAGTGAACGCATAAGTGGTGGCTCCCGGGTTTTCCTGGGGGCCACCACTCATATCCCCGTACATTGGGGACGTGCAGTTCCCCATGTGCGAGGCGCAAAGCCGAGCGGGCCACCAGCGGATGCGTCGCTCAGGCAGCCGTACGCCTCATCGCAGCCACGTCGATGCACGCACCGATCAGCGCAGCGATGAGCGTGGGGAGGATCCAGCCGAGCTGGTTCGCTTGAAGTGGGCTCCACATGAGAACGGAGCTAATTCCCTCCGTGGCGACACCGACGTGCGCGAGCGTCGTCGCCGCCGACCACGCCGCCGCCATCCACGACCCCAGACGGAAGGTCCACAGTGCCGGGGTGGTCAGGCGCAGCGGATGGGTCGCGATCGTTATGAACACGACGGTGATTGCGATGGGGTACAGGAACGTGATGATCGGTACCGCGATGGCGAGCACCGAGTCAAGTCCGGCGGAGGCCAGCGCGAAGGAGATGATCGTGAAGACGATCATCCACGTGCGGTAGGAGATGGCCGGGAGCAGGCGGTGGAAGAACTCCGACGTCGCCGCGATCAAGCCGACCGCCGTCGTCATGCATGCCGTCAGCACGATGAGCCCGAAAACGATCTGTCCGGGCCAACCCATCGTCATCTGGGCGGCGTCGGCGAGGAGGGTGGCGCCGTCGCCGTAGCTCTGGGCATTGGGGATGACGTGGCCGATGAGACCCAGGCCCACGTACACGACGGCGAGCAGCGACCCAGCGATGATGGCCGCCGTGGAGGTGCGTCGCACGACCTTCGCGCCGATGCCGCCGCCCGTGTTCCCGAGCGACGTAACGACGATGATGCCGAAGGCCAGGGCGGCGATCGAGTCCATCGTCATGTATCCCTCCAACAGGTCGGCGGCCAGGGGAGTAGCCGAATACTCTCCGGTGGGGGCGTCGTGGGAGGCAGGTAGGGACGCGAGGCACAAGAAGACCAGGAGGACGAGGAGGCCCAGCAGGATGGGGGTAAGGACCTTGCCGAGGCTGTCGATGATTGTGCCAGGATTCCAGCATAGGTAGAAGGCGACGCCAAAGAAGACAAGGCTGAAGAGGATCGACGCGGTCAGTGACTTCGTGCCGATGATGGGTGCGACCGCCGTTGAAAAGGACACGGCGCCGGTACGCGGCAGCGCATAGAAGGCGCCGATCGAGAGGTAGACCATGACGGAGAAGACGAGACCGAAGGACTTTCCCGCACGGTTGACGAGGTCGCGCATGTCGGTGCCCGACAGGGCGATCGTGATGATCGAGATGACGGGCAGGGCGACGCCACCGATGAGGAAGCCGATCATGGCGGGCGCGACGTTCGTGCCTGCCGACGCGCCCATGATCGGCGGGAAGATCAGGTTACCCGCGCCGAAGAACATCGAGAACAGGGTCAGTGAGGTCGCAATGAGGACGGCGCTGCTTGATCGTTGCCCGGAGGCGTCGTTGACTGTCTGAGGCACTGCTACTCGCTCGTTGGTGTCGGGATGAACAGTGCCATTGTGTCACGGGGGTGTGCACACGCAACACGTGAGCGGCTAGGGTGGAGACGTGAACGGTACCCTGACCTGCGGTGGCTGCGCCGCCCGCCTGCTTCGCCCCACCCGGAAACGCCGGGTGAACGGGCCGGCTCGAGTGGTTGCCGTCAGCGGCGGAATAGGGTCGGGCAAGTCGACGCTGACGCGCGTCCTGGCGTCGCTCGGTGGTTTCGTTGCCGATGCGGACGCTATCGCTCGGGACGTTCTCGCGCCGGGAAGCGAGACCCTGGAGCGAGTGGCACGCCGCTTCGGGCGCGATCTGATTCTTCCCGATGGGAGCCTTGATCGCGCGCTCCTTGCTTCCCGTGTCTTCTCCCCCGAAAAGAGCGAGGCTCGGGTGGAGGAGCTCAACGCCATCACGCACCCCGTGATCGGAGAACGTGCCAGGCAGATCCTCGGAAGTGCTCCGGATGGCTCGCTCGCCGTCTACGACGTGCCGCTGCTCGTTGCGCCCGAAGACGCCAGCCGCTTCGACGCGGTCATCATGATCGACGCGCCCGAGGACGTGAGGGTTGTGCGCCTGGCGGGACGGGGGGTGAGGCCCGAGGATGCGCGCGCTCGCATTCGCGCCCAGGCCTCGTCCGATCGTAGGCGAGCCATTGCCTCGATCTGGATCGACAACGAGGGAAGCGCCGCCGACCTCGCAAAGGTCGCTCGCCTCGTCCACGACCGCTGGCTGATGCCCGACGTGCCGGTTGTTGAGTGAGGAGGCCGGGGAGCTCCACGCTCGCCGCGAACCCGACCGCCTTATGCGGGCGCTCGACGTGCCAGGGAGGTAGCGTTGGGGCGTGAGCACTAACGTCGTGACGCGCCAGAACAAGCCCTTCGAGGTCATTTCCCCTTACACGCCGTCGGGCGATCAACCCAAGGCAATCCGCGAGCTGGCCGCGCGCATCCGCGACGGCGAACAGGACGTCGTCCTCATGGGCGCGACGGGCACGGGAAAGAGCGCCACCACGGCGTGGCTCATCGAGGAGCTGCAGCGCCCGGCGCTCATCCTGGAACCCAACAAGACCCTCGCCGCGCAGCTCGCGGCCGAGTTCCGTGCGCTCCTGCCGGGCAATGCCGTCGAGTACTTCGTGTCCTACTACGACTACTACCAGCCCGAGGCGTACGTGCCGCAGACGGACACGTTCATCGAGAAGGATTCCTCCATCAACGACGAGGTGGAACGCCTGCGCCACAGCGCCACCAACTCCCTGCTCACCAGGAGAGACACGGTCGTCGTCTCCTCGGTCTCGTGCATCTACGGTCTGGGAACACCCGAAGAGTACGTGGCGCGAATGATCGAGCTGAGCCGTGGCATGGTCGTGGATCGCGACGCCCTGCTCCGCAGGTTCGTCGCCATGCAGTACGTGCGCAACGACATGGCCTTCACGCGCGGCACCTTCCGCGTGCGCGGTGACACGATCGAGATCATTCCCGTCTACGAGGAACTCGCCATTCGCATCGAGATGTTCGGCGACGAGATCGACTCCCTCGCCGTGCTCCACCCGCTCACCGGTGACGTCATCTCCGAGGTCGAGCACACCTACCTCTTCCCCGCATCCCACTACGTGGCGGGTGAGGAACGCATGAAGAAGGCCATCGTCTCCATCGAGGACGAGCTCGAGGAACGCCTGGCGTGGCTGCACGCCCAGAACAAGCTGGTCGAGGAACAACGCCTGCGCATGCGCACCACCTTCGATCTGGAGATGCTCAAGGAGATCGGATCGTGCTCGGGGGTCGAAAACTACTCACGGCACATCGACGGGCGAGGTCCCGGAACACCCCCGCACACGCTTCTCGACTACTTCCCCGAGGACTTCCTCCTCATCATTGACGAGTCCCACGTGACCGTCCCGCAGATCGGCGCGATGTTCGAAGGAGACATGTCCCGCAAGCGAACCCTCGTCGACTACGGTTTCCGCCTGCCCTCCGCGATGGACAACCGTCCGCTGAAGTGGGACGAGTTCACCGCGCGCATCGGCCAGACCGTCTACCTGTCCGCGACGCCGGGTCCCTACGAGCTTGACCGCTCCGACGGGGTGGTCGAGCAGATCATCCGACCCACGGGCCTCGTCGACCCGCTTGTCGTCGTCAAGCCGACGCAGGGACAGATCGACGACCTCCTCGAACAGGTGCGCCTGCGCGTCGAACGCGACGAGCGCGTCCTCGTGACGACCCTGACCAAGAAGATGGCCGAGGAACTCACCACCTACCTTGCCGAGCGGGGAGTCAAGGTCGAGTACCTGCACTCCGACGTCGACACGCTGCGCCGCGTGGAGCTGCTGCGCGAGCTGCGCCTGGGCACCTTTGACGTCCTCGTCGGCATCAACCTCCTGCGCGAGGGCCTGGACCTGCCCGAGGTCTCGCTCGTCTCGATCCTCGACGCCGACAAGGAGGGTTTCCTGCGCTCCACCCGTTCCCTCATCCAGACGATCGGCCGCGCCGCGCGAAACGTGTCCGGAGAAGTCCACATGTATGCCGACAACATCACCGACTCGATGCGCGAGGCCATCTCCGAGACGATGCGCCGCCGCGAGATCCAGATTGCCTACAACGAGGAACACGGGATCGACCCGCAGCCCCTGCGCAAGAAGATCTCCGACGTGACTGACATGCTCGCCCGAGAACAGGTGGACACCCAAACCCTGCTCGAAGGCGGCTACCGCAAGGAGAAGAGCGCGAAGGAGCGCGGCGAATCCCGCGCGGTAGGCGCCGGGGGCGCGCACAGCCTGGGTGCGCGTGCCGAATCGGAGCTGGCCGACCTCATCGAAGAACTCTCCGCGCAGATGATGACGGCGGCGGAGCACCTGCAATTCGAGGTGGCCGCCCGCCTGCGCGACGAGATCGAGGACCTGAAGAAGGAACTGCGCGCCATGAAGCGCGCGCACTAGGGCGTGCGGGGGCCGATGCCTCGTCATTCGTCCGACGCGACCGATGACACTCGCGAAGAACTGGGCGCGGGCGCCGAGACCCGACTAGGATGGAGGCGTTAGCGGAGGGGAGTACTCCCACCAACAGTGGCGTCGTCACCACGACGGCCAGCCCTCGGGGCGTGGCCTCCGGCGCCACCGGCCAGAACACTGGCGGGAGGAGACCTCCGGTACCCGACTCGTACCGGAGGCCCCACGTATGCACGTGCACGCGCTCGCCTGGATCATCCTCGCAGCCATCATTGTCACCATGATCGTTGTCGACATCGTCGGCCACGTCCGTACCCCCCACGAACCCACGCTCAAGGAAGCCGCATCCTGGTCGATCGCCTACATCGTGATCGCCCTCGTCTTCGGCGCCATCGTGTGGGCGGTCTGGGGACCCCAGTACGGGCAGGAGTATCTGGGCGGATACATCACGGAGAAGGCCCTGAGCATCGACAACCTCTTCGTCTTCGTCATCATCTTGTCCACCTTCCGTGTCCCGCGCAAGAACCAGCAGGAGGTCCTGCTGGCGGGCATCGTCATCGCCCTGATCCTGCGTCTGCTCTTCATCCTCGCCGGCGCCGCCCTTATCGAGAACTTCTCCTGGGTGTTCTACATCTTCGGCCTGTGGCTGGCGTGGACTGCGATAAGCCAGGTCCGCGAGGGCACGGGGAATGAGGACGACGAGGAGGAGTACCGCCCGCCGTCGATCGTGCGCGCGGTGTCGCGGATTGTGCCCGTCACCGACGGATTCGTCGGATCCCGAATGCTCTATCGCCACGGCGGGCGCACCTACATCACGCCGCTCCTCCTGTGCGTTCTGGCCATCGGCACGGCCGACGTGATGTTCGCGGTCGACTCGATCCCCGCGATCTACTCGCTCACCTCCGAGGCATACCTCGTGTTCGCCGCCAACGCGTTCTCCCTGCTCGGGCTGCGCCAGCTGTACTTCCTCATCGACGGCCTGCTCGACCGCATCGTGTTCCTGCACTACGGGCTCGCCGCGATCCTCGGATTCATCGGCTTCAAGCTCATCAACCACGCGCTGCACACGAACGAGCTGTTCTTCATCAACGGGGGCCGCGAGGTCGTGATTGTGCCGGAGCCGGGCATCGCCTTCTCCCTGGGCTTCATCGTCGTGACGATCCTCATCACGGTCGCGGCATCCCTTCTCGTCTCCCGGGCGCGCGGTGGTGAGGATGCCCCAGCGCGGGGGCGCTAAAATACCACGGTCGGCTAGTTGAGAGGTTGCGATGGTTGTTCACCCGTGGGCCTGGGGGGTTCTCGGCCTGGTTGCATTGGGCCTTGTCGTTCTTGATTTTCTTGGGCACGCGCGCAACCCCCATCCCCCCACCGCTTCCGAGGCGGCTCGCTGGACGCTCTTCTACGTCGGCCTCTCCGGCCTGTTCGGCGTCGGCCTGTGGCTCACGAACGGGTGGCTCTACGCCCAGGAGTTCTACGCGGGATGGGTGATGGAATGGTCCCTGTCGGTCGACAACCTCTTCGTGTTCATCCTGATCCTCAAGGCGTTTCGGGTGCCGCGTGAAAACCAGCAGAAGGCGCTGCTGCTCGGCATCGTCATCGCGCTGGCGCTGCGTCTCGTGTTCATCCTCCTCGGCGCAGCGCTCGTGTCTCGCTTCTCCTGGGTCTTCTTCATCTTCGGGGTGTGGCTGCTGTGGACGGCATTCTCCCAGATCAAGGAGACGGCTAGCGGCGGGAGCGAGGAGGGGGAGTACGAGGATAATGCTATTATCCGCGCCGTGCGTCGCGTTCTTCCGATCACCGACGGTTTCATCGGCAACCGGCTGCTCTACCGCCACGGCGGCCACACCTACCTGACCCCGCTGTTTGTGGTCGTGCTGGCGCTGGGATCGGCGGACCTCATGTTCGCGTTCGACTCGATTCCAGCGATCTTTGGCATCACCTCGCAGGCCTTTCTCGTCTTCGCGTGCAACGTCTTCGCCCTCATGGGGCTCCGTCAGCTGTTCTTCCTCGTGGACGCTCTTCTCTCCAAGCTCGTCTACCTGGGATACGGCCTGGGCGTCATCCTCAGCTTCATCGGAGTCAAGCTGATCCTCGAGGCGCTGCACTCCAACACCCTGCCGTTTATTAACGGTGGTCGGGGCGTGGGGTGGGCTCCGGAGATTTCCGTATCGGTGTCGCTTGGGGTCATCGTCGTGACCCTGGGGCTCACCGTTGTTGCGTCGCTGATCCGCAGCGCTATGGACGAGGAGGACGCCGGTGAGCGTTGACAGGGTGAGTATCGACGAGCGTGGCCTGAGCGCTGCGGAGGTGGCCGAGCGCGTCGCGCGCGGCGCCGTCAACCGGGTGAAGGATCGCACCTCCCGCTCGGTGACCTCGATTATCCGCGAGAACGTCCTGACTCTCTTCAACGCGATCATCGTCGCGGCGTCCGTCATCGTGCTTCTCTTCGGTGACCTGCGCGACGGCATCTTCGGTGGCGTCATGATCATCAACGCGGTCATCGGCATCGTCTCGGAGCTGCGCGCCAAGCGCACGCTGGATTCGCTGGCGATCGTGGATGCGCCGCAGGCGACCGTGCTACGCGGTGGCACGCTGTCCGTCGTGCCCGCGCGCGACGTCGTGCTCGACGACATCATCGACCTGACGCTGGGAGACCAGGTGAGCGTGGACGGAACCGTGTTGAGCGCGGTCGGCCTCGAGATCGACGAATCCCTGCTGACGGGCGAGTCTCGTCCCGTGAAGAAGAAGCAGGGCGACCAGCTGCTGGCCGGCACGAGCGTCGTCGCCGGCTCAGGGCGCATGGTCGCCACGGCCGTCGGCGAGCGCGTCTACGCGCAGGGGCTGTCGGAGCAGGCGCGAGCGTTCACGCGCACGGTCTCGGAGATCCAGGTGTCGATCAACCGGGTGCTGCAGGTCGTGTCCATCATGCTGCTTCCCGTCGTCGTCCTGACGTTCTACTCGCAGAACCGCGTGGCGGGAGGCGATGGGGGAGACTGGCGTGAGGCGCTCGTCCTCTCCGTCGCATCCGTCATCGGCATGATTCCTCAGGGCCTCGTCCTGCTCACCTCCATGAACTTCGCGATCGGATCGGCGACGCTCGCCCGCCGCGGCGTGCTCGTCCAGGAGCTCCCCGCCGTCGAGGTGCTCGCGCGCGTCGACTGCCTGTGCCTGGACAAGACGGGCACGCTGACCACCGGCGGCATCCGCGTTCGCGGCGTCGAGGTGGTGTCGGGCCAGGAATCCTCCGTGTTGTGCGCCCTCGCGAGCTGTGCGAGTGATCGCACCAACGCGACGGCCGAGGCGATCTGGGAGCATTTGAGCGACGAGCAGCGCGCGGGCGCGGCGCAGCGCATCGAGTGGTCGGTCCCTTTCTCGTCCGCCCGCAAGTGGAGCGCGTGGGGTGGGGGTGCCGACACCTGGATCCTGGGCGCACCCGAGTTCGTCATCGACGAGGCCGCGGCGGCGAACGTGGACCTGCTGGCCAGGGTGCGTGCCGTCGCACAGGAGGGTTCGCGTGTGGTTGCCCTCGTGCGCGCCGATGAGGCCATCGTCGACGACGAGCTGCCGGCGCGCCGGGAAGTGGCCGCGCTCGTCGTGCTCGAGGAGGACCTCCGACCCGACGCGGCCGAGACGCTCGACTACTTCCGCTCCCAAGGCGTGCACGTGCGCGTCATCTCCGGCGACAACCCGACGACCGTCGGCGCGCTGGCCGCGCAGGCCGGCCTGACCGCGCCCGACGGCTCGCCCGCTCGCCTCATGGACGCGCGCGACCTTCCCGAGGACCTGACCTCGGAGGCGTTTATCGATGCCATCGAGAACCACGACGTGTTCGGCCGCGTGACCCCCGAGCAGAAGCGCGCGATGGTGGGAGCACTGCAGGCGCGCGAGCACTGCGTCGCCATGACCGGTGACGGCGTGAACGACGCCCTTGCGCTCAAGGACGCGGACCTGGGCATCGCGATGGGCAACGGAACGCAGGCCACGAAGGCACTCGCCCAGATCGTCCTCGTGGACTCCAAGTTCTCGGTCCTGCCCGGCGTCCTGTCGGAAGGCCGACGCATCATCGCGAACATGGAGCGCGTGTCGTCGCTGTTCCTGGCGAAAACCACCTACGCGGCCGTGCTTGTCATCGTTACGGCTCTCGTCGGCTGGCGCTATCCGTTCCTGCCGCGCCAGTTCAGCTACATCGACTCCCTCACGATTGGCATCCCCGCGTTTTTCCTGGCCCTGTGGCCCAATCCGCGCAGGTACGTTCCCGGGTTCCTCAAGCGAACGCTGTCCCTGGCGATGCCGACGGGAGCCATCTTGGCGGCCGCCGCGCTCGTCGCGTTTGGTATCGTTGACGGCCCACCGCAGGCGCGCGAGTCGACGGCGGCGATCCTCTCGCTCATGCTGGGGGCGATCTGGCTTCTCGTCATTACGTCCCGCCCCTTCTCCCTGTGGAAGTGGGTGCTCCTGGTCGGCGTCATCACCGCGACCGTGGGCGGCGTATTCATCCCACCCGTGCGTCACTTCTTCTCGATGGTTGCGCCCAACGCACACGAGTGGCTTGTCATCATCACCGTTGGCGCGTGCGCGTGCGCGCTCATCGAGGTCGCGCAGCGCCTCTTCTACGCCCGCCAGTTCGCCCGGTCGCTTCAGCCCTAGGCCACGACGGCAGCGCGAGGCCGCCCCGGGTCTTCGCCCGGGGCGGCCTCACACACGTATTGGGATTCAGAACGTGCGAATGACGGGGTTCCACTCGCGAATCAGGCGCGCCTGGATGACCTCGGCGACGTAGAAGGGATCCTCGTTGAGGATCCGCTCGACCTCGTCCTGGTTCTCGGCGCTGATGAGAATCAGGGCGCCGGGCACCTCGCCGACGAGCGGGCCCGACGCGACGTTGACACCGCGGCCCAGCAGGTCGGATAGGAAGGCTCGGTGGGCGGGGCGGACCTCGTCCATCGTCTCGGTCATCGCCGGGTTGTACACGTACTCAACTGCGTAGAATGCCATAGCACCAACCCTAACCCTCATCCGCTCAATTTCCTAGGCGGGCGATAGGATCGAGGGATGCATGACAAGCTAATCATCCAGGGAGCCCGGGAACACAACCTGAAGGACGTGAACCTCGAACTTCCCCGCGACGCCATGATCGTTTTCACGGGGCTGTCCGGATCGGGCAAGTCCTCGCTGGCTTTCGACACGATCTTCGCCGAGGGGCAGCGCCGCTACGTCGAGTCCCTTTCCTCCTACGCCCGCCAGTTCCTCGGACAGATGGACAAGCCGGACGTCGACTTCATCGAAGGCCTCTCACCCGCCGTCTCCATTGACCAGAAGTCCACGTCGCGCAACCCGCGATCCACGGTGGGCACGATCACCGAGATTCACGACTACCTGCGCCTTCTGTACGCGCGCGCGGGTGTCGCCCACTGCCCCGAGTGCGGTGCGCGCATCCAGGCCCAAACCCCCCAGCAGATCGTCGATCGCGTGCGAACCATGGAGGAGGGGACGCGTTTCCAGGTCCTCTCGCCCGTCGTGCGCGGGCGCAAAGGCGAGTACCAGGACCTCATCGACGAACTCAGATCGGACGGATACACGCGCGCGATCATCGACGGTGAGGCCGTGCGATTGGAGAATGCGCCGAAGCTGGAGAAGAAACTCAAGCACACGATTGAGGTCGTCATCGACCGCCTCGTGGTGCGCGAGGGCATGCGTCAGCGCCTCACCGACTCGGTTGAGACCGCGCTGCGGCTCTCCGATGGCCTCGTCGTCATCGACTGCGTCGACCTGGACGCTGACGACCCGGATCGGCGACGCCGATTCTCCGAAAAGCGCGCGTGCCCCAACGACCACCCGCTCGCCCTCGACGAGATCGAGCCGCGGACGTTCTCCTTCAACGCGCCCTACGGTGCGTGCCCGGATTGCACCGGCCTGGGCTTCCGCCTCGAGGTCGACCCAGAGCTGGTCGTCCCCGATGAGGAGCTTTCCCTCGCCGAGGGTGCGGTCATCCCATGGACCTCCAACAACCGCTACCACATGAAGCTCCTGGAAGCCCTATCCAAGGAACTCGGATTCGCTCTGGGCACCCCGTGGAAGAACCTGCCGAAGAAGGTCAAGGACGCGATCCTGTACGGTAAGGACTACGAGGTGAGCGTCAAGTTCCGCAACCGGTGGGGCAGGGAACGCTCCTACACGACGGGCTTCGAAGGCGCGATCAACTACATCGAACGCAAGCGAAACGAGACGGAGTCCGCCGCGGTCAGCGAGAAACTCGACTCCTACATGCGCGAGACCCCATGCCCGACCTGCCACGGGGCGCGGCTGAAGCCGGAAGTCCTGGCCGTGCGCATCGGCGGCTTGTCGATCGCCGAGCTCTCCGACATGTCGATCGCGGACGCGCGTGCATTCCTCGCGCACGTCGAGCTTGAGCGCCGTGCCCGCTCTATCGCCGCCCCCATCCTCAGCGAGATCGAGGCCCGCCTGGCCTTCCTCGTGGACGTCGGCCTGACCTACCTGACGCTCTCGCGCGGGGCCGGCACGCTCTCGGGCGGCGAAGCGCAGCGCATTCGACTGGCCACGCAAATCGGCTCCGGCCTCGTCGGCGTCCTCTACGTCCTCGACGAGCCCTCGATCGGGCTGCACCAGCGCGACAACCGCAGGCTTATTGCCACCCTGGAGCGCCTGCGCGACCTGGGCAACACCCTCATCGTCGTTGAGCACGACGAGGAGACGATGGAGGCCGCCGACTGGATCGTCGACATCGGCCCGGGTGCCGGGGAGACCGGTGGCTGGGTCGTCCACTCGGGGCCGCTGTCGGAGCTGAAGAACAACAGCAAGTCCCTGACCGGGCAGTACCTGGCCGGCAAGCGGCGCATCATCGTGCCGCCGAGCCGCCGACCGGTGGATAGGAAGCGCGTCGTCACCGTCAAGGGAGCTCGCGAACACAACCTCAAGGGCGTGGACGTGTCCTTCCCGCTCGGCGTTCTCACAGCCGTGACCGGCGTGTCCGGGTCGGGCAAGTCCACCCTCGTCAATCAGATCCTGTACCGCACCCTCGCGTCGCGCCTCAACGGCGCGCGCACGGTGCCCGGCCGCCACCGCACGATCACCGGAATCGAGCAGCTGGACAAGGTCGTGCACGTCGACCAGAGCCCGATTGGTCGCACGCCCCGGTCGAATCCGGCGACCTACACGGGTGTGTGGGACCAGATCCGCAAGCTCTTTGCCGAGACGCAGGAAGCCAAGGTCCGCGGCTACGGTCCCGGCCGTTTCTCCTTCAACGTCAAGGGAGGTCGCTGCGAATCCTGCAAGGGTGACGGCACCCTCAAGATCGAGATGAACTTCCTGCCCGACGTGTACGTGCCCTGCGAGGTGTGCCACGGCGCACGCTACAATCGCGAGACCCTGGAAGTGGAGTACAAGGGCAAGACCGTCGCGGACGTGCTCGACATGCCGATCGCCGAGGCCGCGCAGTTCTTTGCCCCGATCTCGCGCATCGCTCGTCACCTGAACACGCTCGTGGAGGTTGGCCTGGGATACGTGCGGCTCGGGCAGAGCGCGACCACCCTGTCGGGAGGCGAGGCGCAGCGCGTGAAACTGGCCTCGGAGCTGCAGCGGCGCTCGACCGGACGCACCGTCTACGTGCTCGACGAGCCGACGACGGGACTGCACTCCGAGGACATCCGAAAGCTCCTGCTTGTTTTGCAGTCCCTCGCCGACAAGGGCAACACCGTGATCGTCATCGAGCACAACCTGGACGTCATCAAGAGCGCGGACTGGGTCATTGACATGGGGCCCGAGGGGGGCGCCGGTGGCGGAACCGTCGTCGCACAGGGAACGCCCGAAGAGGTCGCAACGGTAGAGGACTCCTTCACCGGCCGGTACCTCGCCGAGGTTCTCGCCAAGGAAGCGGCGCGCGACGCCGCGGGCGCCTAGCGGCGTCTAGGATGAGACCCGTGCAAGCGGCGTATCGCTCCATCGGCTACACGTTCTACTGGCCCGCGTGGGTCCACCTCCTGGTCGTCGGACTCCTCGGCGTCGCCGCCGTTGTGACCGCGGTGGCTCTGATGGCCCGCGCGGCGCGGCGGCCACGTGCCTTCGGCCTGCCGGTCGGCCTCCTCGCCGCCGTCGGCAACCTGAGCCTGTGCGTCCTCGTGCAGGCGGAGGCCCGGCACACGTGGCAGACGGGCATGGTGGGCACTCTCTACACGGTGGCGTTCGTGTTTCTACTGATGACGCTCGCCTCCCTATGGAGCGCAGAATCGGGCGGATTCCGCTGGTCGCGCACCTTCCACCTGTTTCTTCTGGCGGTGATGGCGATCGCCGGCATCATGGAGTTCGCCTATCGTCTGACGTATTGGATTCCGCTGCCCGTGGCGGGGGTGGCCGTCCTCCTCGCCCTCCTCGGTGCGTTCGCCGCCGGTCGTGCCAGCCGCGACTAGTCGGGTTCTTCACGCGGATCGATCCCGGCCTCGTTCATTGCTGGCACGAGGCCGGGACCGGATCGTGTGGCGGGCGCGTGGGAGGGATTACTCCTTGTCCTTCGCAGCCTCGCCGGAAGCATAGAGGGCGTCCACCTCGGCGGCGTAGTCGGCCAGCACGCGTCGGCGCTTGAGCTTGAGCGAGGGGGTCATGTAGCCGTTCTCCACGGTGAAGGCCGCGTTGACGATCCGGTAGCGTCGAATTGACTCGGCGCGAGAGACCGCACGGTTAGCGCGCGCGATGGCCTTCTCGAGGGACTCGCGCACCTGCGGAAGGTCCGCGGCCTGTGCGGCGTCAACGACTGGAAGACCGTGGCGGGCGAGCCACTCGGGGAGCATCTCGGTGTCGAGCGCGATCAGCGCACCGATGTAGGGGCGGCCCTCTCCCACGACGATGATGTTGCCGATGAGCGGGTGGGTCGACAGCGCCTCCTCGAGGATCTCGGGGGAGACGTTCTTCCCGCCCGCGGTGACGATGAGTTCCTTCTTGCGTCCCGTGATCCGCAGGTGGCCGCGATCGTCGATCGACGCCAGGTCGCCTGTCTTGAACCAACCGTCGACGAAAGCCTCCGCGGTCGCCTCGGGAAGATTGTGGTAGCCCTTGGACACGGAGATGCCCTGGACGAGGAGCTCGCCGTCGGTGGCGATCTTGAGGCGGTTGCCCGGCCATGCGAAACCGACCGAGTCGGGGGGGAAGTCCTGCGGTGTCTCCACGGAGATCGGCCCGGTCGTCTCGCTCAGGCCGTAGCCCTGCAGGAGCGTGATCCCCAGGCCTCGATAGAAGTTGGCCAGGTCGGTGGCCAGCGGCGCTCCGCCGGAGATGATCGTGTGGAGGTTGGGTCCCAGGATCGCCCGAACCTTCGACAGGACGAGGGCGTCCGCGACTCGGCCGCGGAGCCGGAGAGCGGCGGAGGGACCGGGGGAGGGGGTAGCCGAAGCGTCAGGCACGGGAGTCGTGTCCGGGCCGGGGCCGGCCACCGCCGACTCGGGCAGGGGAGTGTCCGCGTAGGCGCTGGCCATGGACAGGGCGCGCGCCTGCTTGGCGGCCCAGGAGAACAGGCGGCCCTTGACGCCGCCACCGGCCTTCGCGGCGGCTGCGTTGTAGACCTTCTCCATGACGCGAGGGACGACGAGAAGCATCGTCGGCTTGAACGTGGCGATGTCGTTGACGAGGTTGCGCGTGTCGGGAGAAAACGCGACGATCCCCTGGCCGGCGAGCAGGCAGTACATGACGAAACGCGCCAAGACGTGCGCGACCGGGAGGAACAGCAGGGAACGAGACTTCGGGTCGTTGATGAGGAGGGGAAGGAAGTCGTAGGCCTGGAGCATCGGGGAGATGAAGTTGCCGTGCGTGAGGACGACGCCCTTGGGTTTGCCCGTCGTCCCAGAGGTGTAGATGATGGTGGCATCATCGCCGAGGTGAACCGCGTCGGTGCGTGCGCGCACGTCCTCGACGGACACCGCCTGGGCGGCGCTGCTCAGCTCTCGCTCGGCTCCGCGATCGAGGGAAAGGATGTGGCGCACGCGATCCGTGCGCACGGATTCGACGAGCTCGGCCTGCTGCGTGGTCGCCGTGATAACGATGCGGACGTCGGCGTCGGTGAGGATGTGGGCGATCTGCGACGCGGAGTCGGTCTCGTAAATCGGAACGGTGACCGCCCCGCAGGACAGGGCGGCGACGTCGATGAGCGCCCACTCGTAGGAGGTCGGTGCGAGGATGGCGAGGTGTTCGCCCGCCTCGAGGCCAATGCCGATCAGGCCGCGGGCGATGGAGTCGACTTCGGCGAGAAACTGCTCCATCGTGATCGGCCGCCATGCCCCCACGTTCGAGCGTCGCTCAATGGCCAGAGCCCCCGGGTGCGTGGCCACGCGTTGGTGGAGCATCTTCGGCAGGTTCATGTCATCGGTGGCCTCGCGCGTGGCGATCGACTCCCACGAGCCGTCGGCGAGCCTACGTACCGTCATTGCAGTCCTTTCCAGGGTGTGCGCGTCCAGCGCGTCAGTTCTTCTTACGGAAGCCAAAGAGGCGGCTCTTGGGGGCGGGCTGAGCGGACACGGGGCCTCCGTAGAGGGCGTCGACCTCGTGGGCGTAATCGGCGAGAACCTTGCGGCGGCGCAGCTTCATTGATGGGGTGACGTAACCGTTCTCCACCGTGAACGTGGCATCGACGATGCGGAACTTACGAATGGACTCAGCCCGCGAGACGGCCTTGTTGGCGCGCTCAACCGCCCTGCTCAGGGAGTCGCGCACCTGCGGAAGGTTCGCGGCCTCGGTGGGGGAGCACTGGGCGAGGCCGTGCTTGGCCAGCCAATCCGGCAGCATGTCCGCATCGAGGGTGAAGAGCGCACCGACGTAGGGACGCTGGTCGCCCACGACGATGACGTTGGCGACGAGTGGGTGGGTCGCCAGGGCGTCTTCGAGGACCTCCGGTGAGACGTTCTTTCCGCCGGCGGTGACGATCAGTTCCTTCTTGCGTCCCGTGATCGTCAGGTGGCCCTTGCGGTCGATGGAACCCAGGTCGCCCGTGTGGAACCAGGTGCCGTCGGGCATGACCTGCGCGGTCTCCTCGGGGAGGTGGTAGTAGCCGGGCATGACCGACTGACCGCGCACGAGGATCTCTCCGTCCTTGGCAATCTTGATGAAGTTGCCCGGCAGGGGAAGACCGACGGTTCCGACCGGGTTGTTGCCGATGTGCTGGACGGCGATGGGGCCCGTGGTCTCGCTCAGGCCGTAGCCCTGCAGGAGAGTGATGCCCATGCCGGCGTAGAAGTGGGCGAGGTCGGTGGCCAGGGGCGCGCCTCCCGAGACGATGTAGCGCAGGTTCGGGCCGAGGACGGATCGGATCTTGTTGAGCACGAGGCTGTCAGCCAGGCCGTGGCGCATCTTCCTCAGGGGGCCGGGGCCGAAGGCCTTTTCGCTCGCCTGGGAGTAGGCGCGTGCCTGCTTGGCGCTCCACGCGAAGAGGCGGCCCTTGACGCCGCCGCCCGCCTTTGCGCTGGCCGCGTTGTAGACCTTTTCCAGGACGCGGGGAACAACGAGGAGCACCGAGGGTGCGAAGGCCTGAATGTCGGGCAGCAGGTTCTTGATGCTGGGGGAGAAGCCGAGGACACCCTGACCGGAGAGGATCACGTGCATGACGAGGCGAGCCAGGACATGGGCGACGGGAAGGAAGAGGAGCAGGCGGGTGGAGGGGGAGTCGATGACGTCGCCGAGAATCTGGCGTGCGCCCTGCGAGGTCGCGATGAAGTTGGCGTGGGTGAGGGCTACCCCCTTCGGGGCGCCCGTGGTGCCGGAGGTGTAGATGATCGTGGCGATATCATGGGATGTGATCGCGCCGCGGCGGCGCCTCACGTCCTCAATCGTGACGTGCGTGGCGGCTCGCGCGATAGTGCGCAGCGCGCCCCGGTCGAGGGAATCGACGCCGACCGTGTACGAGGGGGCGACGGTGCGCACCAGGTCGGCCTGCTGGGTGGAGGCGGTGAAGACGCGGGTGACGTGCGCGTCGGTGAGAATGTGTTCGATCTGGGCGGCGGAGTCGGACTCGTAGATGGGCACCGTGATCGCGCCGATGGAGAGGAGAGCGAGGTCTAGGAGCAGCCACTCGTACGAGGTCGGGGCGAGGATGGCCACAGCATGACCAGGCTCGACACCGAGGCCGATGAGGCCGCACGCCGTGTACTCGACCTGGCGCTGAAGCTCGGCGGCCGTGAGGCGGCGCGTGGAACCGACGGAGGAGCGCTGCTCGACGGCGATCTGGTCGGGCTGGGCGGCGGCTCGGCGTGCCAGCATGTCGGGCACGATCTCGTGATCGCCGACCGTGTAGGTGGGCTTGATCGTGTAGGAGCCATCGCGCATGCGCTTCATCGTGTCCTCCGGGTGTCGGTTCAAAGACTGAACATCAGATCCGGTGCGAGTCTATCCGCAACAGGGCGGCCCCCGCCCCCATTAGGGGGCAGAGGCCGCTCAAGTGACGATTAGATCACAGGTCGTAGTAGAGCTGGTACTCGTACGGGTGAGGGTAGGCGCGCATGGGGGCGACCTCGTTGGTCTCCTTGTAATCGAGCCACGTGTCGATCAGGTCCTGGGTGAACACGTCTCCCTCGGTGAGGAACTCGTGGTCCTCGCGCAGCGCATCGAGGGCAGCTTCAAGCGAGCTGGGGAGCTTGGCGATGTCCTGATACTCGGCAGGCGGCAGCTCGTAGAGATCCTTGTCGATCGGCGCGGCGGGCTCGATGCGGCGCTTGATCCCGTCGATGCCGGCCATGAGGCAGGCGGAGAAGGCCAGGTAGGGGTTCGCGCTCGGGTCCGGCACGCGGTACTCGACACGCTTGGCCTTGGGGGAGGTTCCGGTGACGGGAATGCGAATGCACGCGGAGCGATTGCGCGCCGAGTACACGAGGTTGATCGGCGCCTCGAAGCCGGGGACCAGACGACGGAAGGAGTTCACCGACGGGTTCGTGAAGGCGAGGAGTGCGGGGGCGTGCTCCAGCAGGCCGCCGATGAACCAGCGGGCAGTGTCGGAGAGGGATCCGTAGCCGCGCTCGTCGTAGAAGAGAGGCTCGCCGTCCTTCCACAGTGACATGTGCGTGTGCATGCCCGAGCCGTTGTCGCCGAAGAGCGGCTTGGGCATAAAGGTCGCCGAGTGACCGAACTCGAGCGCGGAGTTCTTGATGACGTACTTGAACTTCATCATGTCGTCGGCCGCGGCCTGGAGCGTGGCGAAACGGTAGTTGATCTCCTGCTGTCCGCCCGAACCCACCTCGTGGTGGGCACGCTCGATGGTCAGCCCGACCTGCTCGAGGATACGGCTCATCTCGTCGCGAACATCCGCGTACTTATCGGCGGGGGACACGGGAAAATACCCGCCCTTGAGGCCAACCTTGTACCCCATGTTGCCCCCCTCTTCACGTCGCCCCGTGTTCCAATAGGCCTCGGGGGAGTCCACCTCGAAGAAGGTGGCGTGAGGGCTGACCTGGTAGCGCACGTCGTCGAACAGGTAGAACTCGGCCTCGGCGCCGATGAAACACTGATCGGCGATCCCGGTGGAACGCAGGTAGGCCTCGGCCTTCGCGGCCACCTGCCGTGGGTCACGCGAGAAGGGTTCGTCGGTGAAGGGGTCGACGATTGAGAAGTTGACGACGAGCGTGGACCGCTCGCGGAAGGGATCGACGAATGCCGAGCTGATGTCGGGGATGAGCTTCATGTCGGACTCGTGGATCGCGGTAAAGCCGCGCACCGACGAGCCATCAAACATGAGGCCATCACTGAGGGCGGAGTCCAGGAACTCGCTGACGGGAATCGTAAAGTGCTGCTGAACACCGGGGACGTCGCAGAAGCGTACGTCGACGAGCTCAATGTTCTGTTCGGAGATAAAGTCTGCGACCTCTTGGGTGGAGGTGAACATGAACGTCCTTCTGTGTGGAGTGGTGACTACTCATGGTCAAGATTGAGTCAATTCGTGACCAAAATCAGTATATGCCCGCAGGCGCCTCGGCGGGCTCCCGTTTCATCTGTCGATAGTTTCATGACATACAGCACGGGCGTGAGGAGTGTCGGGCGCGTGTCGTCGGGGCCTCGTACCCTGGTGGGGTGGCAGATCCTTCGACGTACCGCCCCCGCACGGGAGACATTCCGACCTCGCCGGGCGTCTATCGCTTCTCGGATCCGCAGGGCCGCGTCATCTACGTAGGCAAAGCCAAGAACCTGCGCAATCGCCTCACCAACTACTTCCAGGACCTGGCGAACCTGCACCCGCGCACTCAGCAGATGGTCACCACCGCCTCCCGCGTGCAGTGGACGGTGGTGCGCTCCGAGATCGAGGCGCTCACGCTCGAGTTCACGTGGATTAAGGAATTCAATCCGCGCTTCAACGTCGTGTTTAAGGACGATAAATCCTATCCCTACCTCGCCGTGTCCATGGGGGAGCGCTACCCGCGCGTGCAGGTGACGCGCGAGCGCAAGCGCGCAGGCTCACGCTACTTCGGCCCCTACACTCAGGTGTGGGCCATACGGGAGACCATCGATCAGCTTCTGCGCGTCTTCCCGGTGCGTTCGTGCTCGGCCGGGGTTTTCGCTCGGGCGAAGGCCCAGGGGCGCCCGTGCCTGCTTGGCTACATCGACAAGTGTTCGGCCCCGTGCGTCGAGCGAGTGACGGCCGAGGAACACCGTGAGCTGGCCGAGGGCCTGTGCCGTTTCATGCAGGGGCGCACGGGTCCCGTGATTCGCGACCTCGAAACCCAGATGCGCGAGGCCTCGGCCAACCTGGACTTCGAACGAGCCGCGAAGCTACGCGACGACGTCGCCGCCCTGCGCACCGTTCTCGAGCGAAACGCCGTCGTCCTCGACGATGGAGCGGACGCGGACGTCTTCGCGCTCGTCAGCGACGACCTTGACGCCGCTGTCCACGTCTTTCACGTGCGCGGCGGGCGCATTCGTGGCACCCGAGGCTGGGTCATTGAACGGGTGGACGGCGCGGGAGACGCCGCCCTCATGTCGCGCCTGCTGGAGCAGGTCTACTCCTCGGCGACGGAAGACGAGGCGCGGGGGGCGCGGGAGACGAAGGCGGCGGCCGTCAGCGTCGACGACGTCGCACACACGCCCACCTCCGCGATCCCCCGCGAGGTTCTCGTCTCCGTGGCTCCCGACGACATGGAGACCATCAGCCGCTGGCTCGGTGAGGCGCGAGGCGCGTCCGTCGCGATCAACGTCCCCAAACGCGGGCCGAAAGCTCAGCTGATGGACACCGTGACCGACAACGCGCGCCAGGCGCTGACCCTGCATCGCACGCGCCGAGCAGGCGACATCACCGCCCGCTCCAAGGCGCTCGAACAGCTTGCGGAAAACCTGGATCTTCCGGCCGCACCGCTGCGCATCGAGTGCTACGACGTGTCGCACACCGGGGGAGAGAATCAGGTCGCCTCCATGGTGGTCTTCGAAGACGGCATGCCCCGCAAGGACGCGTATCGCACCTTCAACATTCGCGGGACGGACGGTAAGGGCACCCCCGACGACACGAGCGCGATGAATGAGGTCCTCACGCGACGCTTTTCCCGCCTGCTGGCAGAGGAAGCGGGCATTGAGGGCGAGGACGAGGACGGGGTCGCCTACGCGTCGGGACCCATCGAGGCCGCAACAGGGCGCCCCCGACGTTTCTCGTACCGGCCAGACCTCGTCGTCGTCGACGGGGGCCTCCCCCAGGTCAATGCGGCGCGCGCGGCACTCGAGGCGGTGGGCGCGGACGTTCCGGTCGTCGGCTTGGCCAAGCGGCTGGAGGAGGTGTGGATCCCAGGCGATGAGTTCCCCTTGATCCTGCCGCGCACCTCCGAGGCGCTCTACCTGCTGCAGTACCTGCGCGACGAGTCCCATCGTTTCGCCATCACCAAGCACCGCAAGCGCCGGTCCCGGGCGAGCCGCCGCTCCGTCCTCGATTCCATCCCCGGCCTCGGTCCGGCGCGTCAGGCCGCGCTGCTCAAGCACTTCGGCTCTGTCAAGCGCCTGAGGGAGGCAACGCCGGACCAGATTGCGCACGTCAAAGGCGTGGGAGCCCTCCTCGCGTGCCAGATCCACGATAGGCTACACACATCGTCAAGGGAGGAGACGTCATGACATCGACGCTGCCGACGCCGCTGCCCGCCCGCGTCCTCCTGCTGGGTTCGGGGGAACTCGGCAAGGAAGTCACCATTTCCCTCAAACGCTATGGCGCCACCGTCATCGCGTGCGATTCCTACGCCGGTGCCCCCGCCATGCAGGTAGCGGACGACTTCCGCGTCTTCGACATGGCTGACCCGCGGGCGCTCCGCGAGGTTCTTGCCGAGGTTGATGTCGACCTGATCGTCCCCGAGGTCGAGGCGATCGCGACCGCGGAGCTCGCGGACGCTGAGGAACGCGGGGTGCGGGTCGTTCCCAACGCCTACGCGGTCACCGCGACGATGGACCGCGAGCGCATTCGCAACCTCGCCGCCAGCCTCCCGGGCGTGCGCACCTGTGCCTTTCGTTTTGCGCGCAGTGAAGACGAACTCGCGCACGCTCTCGACGAGGTGGGGTACCCGGCTTTCGTCAAGCCCACAATGTCCTCCTCTGGACACGGGCAGAGCCGCGTCACCTCCCGCGACGAGGCCTGTGCAGCGTGGCGCGCCGCGCGCGACGGCGCCCGCGCCGACACGGGCGTGGTCATCGTCGAGGAGGGGATCGACTTCGACTACGAGATCACTCTGCTGACGCTGCGGTCGTGGGATGCGCACGCCTCGCGCGTCCTTACCTCCTTCTGCGCACCCATCGGCCACCGTCAGGAGGGCGGCGACTACGTCGAATCCTGGCAGCCCATGGCGATGAGTCCTCGCGCTCTGCGGGCGGCGCACTCGATGGCCCGTGAGGTCACCGATGCTCTCGCGCGCAAGGGAACCGGGCCTTGCCTAGGTATCTTCGGCGTGGAGTTTTTTGTGCGCGGAGACGACGTGTGGTTCTCGGAACTGTCTCCGCGCCCGCACGACACGGGCATGGTGACGATGGCCACGCAGGGTCAATCCGAGTTCGAGCTACACGCGCGCGCGATCCTCGGACTTCCCACCTCGACCGAGCAACGCGCGCCGGGAGCATCGGCCGTCATCCGAGCACCCCGAGCGATTGAGCGCCCCGTCTACGACGGTGTCGGGCGCGCCCTGGCAACGGCCGACGTCGTGCGTATCTTCGGCAAACCCGTGAGCCGAGCCCACCGGCGCCTCGGTGTCGTGGTAGCCACCGCAGCCAGCCCGAAGGAAGCCCGGGTGATCGCCCGGCGCGCCGCCCAGGAGATCAGCGTCGAGGACGCGCCCGCCTAAGCCACCCCGCCACCCCAACACCTTGCCAAGGAGGACACCATGCCCGACCAAGCCACCGACCGTCCACGCGGCGGCCTCGACGCCCCGGGCTTGCCCGTGAACGAGGAGAATCCGCCGACGTTCCCCGAAGGCATTCCCGCGCGCGACGTCGTTGCTGCCAAGCCGGAACCCCGCGCCTCCAACGAAGTCCTCATCATCACCGGCTACTCGGGAGCGGGTCGCACCGGTGCGGCGCGAGCTCTCGAGGATCTCGACTGGTACGTCGTGGACAACTTGCCTCCCACTATGCTTCCCGCCCTCGTGGGCATGATGTCCAACGACCCGGCGGCGGGCGTCCATCGCCTCGCGGTGGGGGTGGACGTGCGCTCGCGCACGTTCTTCGCGAACCTGTCCTCCACGCTTGAGCAGCTCAAGAAGTCCGGAATCGCCTACCGTGTGATCTTCCTCGAAGCAAGCGCCCAGACCCTCGTGCGCCGCTACGAGTCGAATCGGCGCCCGCACCCTCTGCAGGGGCAGGGCACCCTCATGGACGGTATCAAGGCGGAGGAACGCCTGCTCGCCCCCCTGCGTCGCAGTGCGGACGAGGTCATCGACACCTCCGACATGAGCGTTCACGACCTGACCCGGCGGATTCGAGACATCGTGGCGGGGGAGGAGCGCCTCCTGCAGATCACGGTCGAATCCTTTGGTTTCAAGCACGGCCTGCCCCTCGACGCCGACCACGTGGTCGACGTGCGCTTCCTGAAGAACCCGTACTGGGTTGACGAGCTGCGGCACCTGACCGGAAAGGACCAGGCGGTCGCCGACTACGTGCTCTCGCAGCCGGGTGCGCGTGATTTCGCCCTGGGATACGCTGACCTACTGGCGCCCATGCTGGCGGGCTATCTGGCAGAATTGAAGCCATTCGTCACGATCGCCGTCGGCTGCACGGGCGGTAAGCACCGCTCCGTCGCGTGTTCGGAGGCCATCGCGCAACGCCTGCGCACTCTCGGGCACTCCGTCCGGGTGATGCACCGCGACATTGGGAGAGACTGATGCCCTATCTTGATGCAGCCGGCTGGGTTCAACGAGGCGAATCCGGTCAGTCCATCGTCGCCCTCGGCGGCGGCCACGGCCTCTCGGCCACCCTGCGGGCACTGCGCCACATCACACGGGCGCTCACCGCGGTCGTCACGGTCGCCGACGACGGTGGCAGCTCGGGTCGGCTCCGCAAGGAGATGCCGATCCTTCCGCCGGGTGACCTACGCATGGCGCTGGCGTCGCTGTGCGAGGAATCCGAGTGGGGGCTCACTTGGCGTGATGTCATGCAGCTGCGCCTGGATACGACGGGCCCCCTCAACGGGCACGCGCTCGGTAACCTCTTGATTTCCGGATTCTGGCAGCTCCTCGATGACCCGGTTGAGGGCCTCGACTGGGTCGGCAGACTGCTGGGGGCGCAGGGGCGCGTCCTGCCGATGTCGACGACACCCATCGATATCGAGGCAGACATGATGGACGGGGGACGCAGGTACGTCGTCGCCGGCCAGTCCAAGGTGGCGGTCGCCCCCGGAACCGTTGAACACGTGCGCATCACGCCCGAGGCTCCCGAGGTTCCCGGCGCCGTCATCGAGGCGATCTCCGAGGCCGACTGGGTGGTCCTCGGTCCCGGCTCCTGGTACACGTCGGTGATCCCGCACCTGCTCGTGCCCGAGATCAACCGAGCCCTGGCCACGACCGACGCGCACCGCGCGCTTGTGCTCAACCTAGCGCGCCAACGCGGGGAAACGGACCTGATGTCGACAGCGGACCACGTGCGGGTGCTGCGCGAATACGCTCCGATGCTCAAGCTGGACGTCGTTGTCGCTGACCCGACCGCGTGCGATGACATCGACGACCTGATCGTGGCGGCCGAGGAACTGGGGGCTCGCGTCCTGCTGCGCCAGGTGCGCACCGGCGACGGAGCGCCGCACCACGACCCGCTGCGCCTGGCGGCGGCGCTCCGTGACGCATTCGACGGCTTCCTCGGGGAAGTCGGGCAGCCAGAAACGTGGTTACCTTAGACCCTGTTGCCCGTTGATCGAGACACCACATCGTTGGGAGAATCTGTGTCGCTGACGTCAGACATGAAGGACGAGCTCGCGCGCGCCGTCATCACCACTCCGTCCGAGGTCGCCGCCGAGGTGAGCGCGACGCTGCGCTTCGCCGGCGGCTTGCACCTCGTCGGTGGCCGGATCCTCGTGGAGGCCGAGCTTGACTCGCCGGTCGCGGCCAGGCGCCTGCGCACCTACCTCCAGGCGCTGTACAACGCGGAGTCCTCCGTTGTCGTCGTCTCCGGTTCCTCCCTTCGGCGCGGCAAACGCTTCGTCGTTCGCGTCGTCCACAAGGCCGACGAGCTGGCCAGGCTCACCGGACTCGTCGACTCTCTCCGGCGTCCCGTGCGCGGCCTCCCCCCTGCTCTCGTGTCGTCGGGGACGGCCGAGGCCGCGGCCATCTGGCGCGGAGCCTTTCTCGCGCGCGGCTCGCTCATGGAACCCGGCCGCTCTTCCTCTCTCGAGATCACCTGCCCGGGCCCCGAGGTGGCCTTGGCGATGGTCGGCTGCGCGCGCAAGCTCGGCGCGGCTGCACGCTCGAAGGAGGTTCGGGGAACCGACCGCGTCTCCGTGCGCGACTCCGACGCAATCGGCACGCTGATCGCCGCGATGGGTGCGCCCGCGACCTTCGAGGCCTGGCAGGAGCGCCGGGAGCGACGCGAGGCGCGCGGCAGCGCCAACAGGCTCGCCAACTTCGACGATGCCAACCTGCGACGGTCGGCGCGCGCGGCCGTGGCGGCCGGGGCTCGCGTCGAGAGGGCCTTTGAGATCCTCGGCGACGATGTTCCGGCGCACCTGCTCGAGGCGGGCACCCTGCGCCTGCGCTACAAGCAGGCTTCCCTTGAGGAACTGGGCAAACACACGAATCCGCCGCTCACGAAGGACGCGGTGGCGGGGCGCATCCGCAGGCTCCTCGCGCTGGCGGACAAAGTCGCGCACGAACGCGGTATCCCCGATACCGAATCCGCGCTCACCCTCGAGATGCTTGAGGAGGACTGAGGTCCTTAGTTTCGCCCCGTATGGTGGGCAATAAACGAGAATTACCCCACGTGATGATTTTGTAATTGGGGTGTGACAGAGGACGCTTGCGGGTGTAAATTAGGAACTGCTGGAACCGCAGACATCTGCGGGCTGGGCTGGCATCCCGCGAGCCCGGTTGCATCGAAGACCGTGTCCCGTGTGGGCACGAGCAGGAGGAACATAGTGACCACCCGCGTTGGCATCAACGGCTTCGGCCGCATCGGCCGTAACTTCTTCCGCGCTGCTATTGAGCAGGGCGCGGACATCGAAATTGTTGCCGTGAACGACCTGACGGACAACAAGACCCTCGCTCACCTGCTGAAGTACGACTCGATCAAGGGCCGCTTCCAGGGTGAGGTCTCCTACGACGACGAGGGCATCGTCGTCGACGGCAAGCACATCAAGGTGCTTGCGCAGCGTAACCCCGCGGACCTGCCCTGGGGCGAGCTCGGCGTCGAGGTCGTCGTCGAGTCGACCGGCTTCTTCACCGACGGCGAGAAGGCCAAGGCTCACCTCGAGGGTGGCGCCAAGAAGGTCGTCATCTCCGCTCCCGCCAAGAACGTTGACGGCACCTTCGTCATGGGCGTCAACGAGGACAAGTACGACAACGCGACGATGAACATCGTCTCGAACGCGTCCTGCACCACCAACTGCCTCGCCCCCCTGGCCAAGGTTCTCGAGGAGAACTTCGGTATCGAGCGCGGCATCATGACGACCATCCACTCCTACACGGGTGACCAGCGCGTCCTCGATGCCCCCCACAAGGATCTGCGTCGCGCCCGCGCGGCCGCCCTGAACATGATCCCCACCAAGACCGGTGCCGCCCAGGCCGTCGCCCTGGTTCTGCCCCAGCTTGAGGGCAAGTTCGACGGCCTGGCCGTCCGCGTGCCGACCCCGACCGGCTCCCTCACCGACCTGACCTTCATCGCGAAGAAGGAGGTCTCCGTCGAGGCCGTGAAGGCCGCCGTCAAGGCCGCCGCCGAGGGCGAGCTCAAGGGTGTCCTGGAGTACACCGAGGACCCGATCGTCTCCACCGACATCGTGGGCGATCCGCACACCTCGATCTTCGACGCCACCGAGACCAAGGTTATCGGCAACCTCGTCAAGGTTCTGTCCTGGTACGACAACGAGTGGGGCTACTCGAACGCTCTCGTTCGCCTCACCGCTCTCGTCGGCTCCAAGCTCGCCTGAGCTGAGCGCCACAGCCATGAGCTGACAGCGAGATGCCCGTGCACGCTCGTGCACGGGCATCTCGTCTATCACCAACGTCTTCGAACGAAAGGACCTCCCATGAGGACCATCTCCACCCTGGGTGACCTGCGCGGCAAGCGCGTGCTGGTTCGCTCCGACTTCAACGTTCCACTCAAGGACGGCCAGATCACCGACGACGGACGTATCCGCGCCGCGCTGCCCACCCTCACGACCCTCACCAACGCCGGAGCGAAGGTCGTCATCCTGGCCCACCTCGGCCGCCCCAAGGGCAAGGTCGACCCCGCCTTCTCGCTGGCCCCCGTCGCCGAGCGCCTCGCCGAGCTGTCCGGCGTGAAGGTTACTCTCGCCTCCGATGTCGTTGGCCCCTCCGCTACCGAGACTGTCGCCGCCCTCGGTGACGGCGAGATCGCCCTGCTGGAAAACGTGCGCTACGACGCTCGCGAAACCTCGAAGGTCGATTCCGAGCGCGAGGAACTCGCCCGTGAATACGCCAAGCTCGGCGACGCTTTCGTCTCCGACGGCTTCGGCGTTGTCCACCGCAAGCAGGCCTCCGTCTACGACATTGCGAAGCTGCTGCCCTCCGCCGCGGGCCTCCTGGTCCTCAAGGAGATTGAGTCCCTGTCCAAGGTCACCGGCGATCCCGAACGCCCCTACGGCGTCGTCCTCGGCGGATCGAAGGTCTCTGACAAGCTGGGCGTCATCGCGAACCTGCTGAAGAAGGCCGACATGCTCTTCATTGGCGGCGGCATGGCGTTCACCTTCCTGGCCGCTCAGGGCTACTCGGTTGGCAAGTCTCTGCTCGAAGAAGACCAGATCGAGACCGTCAAGGGCTATATCGCGCAGGCAGCTGAACGCGGCGTTGACCTGGTCCTGCCCGTTGACGTCGTTGTCGCCCCCGAGTTTGCGGCCGACGCGCCGGCAACCGTCGTCAAGGTCGACGCGATCCCCGACGACCAGATGGGCCTGGATATCGGCCCCGAGTCCGCCAAGCTCTTCGCCGACAAGATCGCAACGGCGAAGACCGTGGCCTGGAACGGGCCCATGGGCGTCTTTGAGTTCGACGCCTTCGCCGGCGGCACCCGTGCCGTCGCGCAGGCCCTGTCGGCGGGCACCATGTTCTCCGTCATCGGCGGCGGCGACTCCGCCGCGGCCGTGCGCTTGCTCGGTTTCGACGAGAGCACCTTCTCTCACATTTCCACTGGCGGCGGCGCCTCCCTCGAGCTCCTCGAAGGCAAGGTTCTGCCCGGTATCGCAGTTCTGGAGGACTGACTCATGGCACGCACACCCCTCATGGCCGGCAACTGGAAGATGAACCTCGATCACCTCGAGGCCAACCATCTCGTCCAGGGCCTCGCGATGGCGCTCGCAGACGCGGACCACGACTACTCCAAGTGCGAGGTGCTCGTCATCCCGCCGTTTACGGATATCCGCACCGTCCAGACCATCGTTGACGCCGACGAGCTCGGCATCAAGTATGGAGCGCAGGACGTGTCGATCCATGACAACGGCGCCTACACCGGCGAGATCTCCACCGAGATGCTCACCAAGCTGGGTTGTAGCTACGTCGTCATGGGTCACTCGGAGCGTCGCGAATACCACGGAGAGTCCGATGAGCTCGTCGGAGCGAAGGCACGCAAGGTTTTCGACGCGGGCATGACCCCGATCCTGTGCTGCGGCGAGGCCCTCGAGGTGCGCAAGGCCGGCACGTACGTTGACTTCGTGCTCGGCCAGATTTGTGCGGCGCTGTCGGGCTGGAAGGCCGACGAGGTCGCGAAGATCGTCATCGCCTACGAGCCGATCTGGGCGATCGGCACGGGCGAGACCGCGTCGGCCGAGGACGCGCAGGAGGTCTGCGGTGCGATTCGCGCCGCCCTCGCCGAGGACTACGGCACCGAGACCGCCGAGGCGACTCGCATCCTGTACGGCGGCTCCGCCAAGCCCGGTAACATCAAGGAACTCATGGCCCAGCCCGACATCGACGGCGGCCTCGTTGGCGGCGCGTCTCTGAAGGCTGACTCGTTCGCCGCCATGGCAACCTTCTACGCCTGAGGCGCCGATGCTCCTCGAGGTCCCCTCCGCGTGAAGGGGAGAAGGGGCAACGGGGTGGGGCCAACCGGTGCGCCGGTTGGCCCCACCGCCATTCTTCGATAAACTTGATTCGTATGCGCCCCCACGGCGGGGTAGAACCGCACTAGAAGTTGGAATAACCGTGACCATTTTGAACAACGTTCTGATCGTGCTGATCTTCCTGACCAGCATTTTGCTGACCCTCACCGTCCTCATGCACAAGGGGCAGGGCGGCGGCCTTTCGGACATGTTCGGTGGCGGCATTTCCTCCTCCGCCGGGTCTTCGGGCGTCGCCGAGCGTAACCTGAATCGGATCACGCTGGGCACGCTGCTGATCTGGCTGGTGTGCATTGTCGGATACGCCCTCCTCGCCAAGTTTGGCGGCTGACCACCGTGGCTGACGTCGCCCTGTGGCTCCCTGCAATCGTGTGGGGAGCCATTTTTCTGTGGTCCTATTGGCGCGAACCCAGGCAATTCCGCAACGCCTTCTTCTTATTCTTCTTCTGTGCGTGCACGCTCGGCGCGGCGGCCGTGTTCTTCAAACAGTGGTGGATCACGCTCCCCATCGCGCTCGCCGTCGCTTTCACCCCGGTCATCACGATCGTGTTCATGCTCGTGAACGAGGTCATGCTCGTCAAGCGGGAGGGTTTCTCTCTCTCCCACGCCCTGCCGCTGCTCTTCGCCTGCGCCATCGTCGCGTGGTTCGGTGCGCTTCCCGTGGCCCACGCGGCGCGGCTACCCGGCGTCGTCGTTGGTTTCGTCCTGGCCGTCACCGCGTGCGGCGCGTGGTTCTTCCTCTCCTTTGCCGCGATGCTCCTCTACTCGTGGCTCTACCGTTCGCTCCCGAGGCGTCGGCGCTACGACTTCATCATCATCCACGGCGCAGGCCTGAAGGGGAAGGAGCTGACGCCGTTGCTTGCCGGGCGGGTCGAACGCGCCTGCGAGCTGTGGAATGCGCAGGGCCGGCGCGCCACCCTCGTACCATCCGGAGGTCAGGGTGAGGATGAGGAGATCTCGGAGGCCGAAGCGATGGCGCGGCACCTGCGCGCCCTCGGTGTCCCTGCCTCCCAGATCGCTTTGGAAGATCGCTCCACGACGACGTGGGAGAACCTGAGTTTTTCTCGGGACCTCATCGCCGAACGTTCCTCGGTGCCAGACCCTCGAAGCGCGCTGGTCACGAGCGACTATCACGTGTTCCGAGCCGCGATGTACGCGCGGGCGGTCGGATTGAACGCCGATGGGCTGGGGTCACGGACGGCGCGCTATTACTTCCCGACCGCCTTCATCCGCGAGTTCATCGCGATCAGCCGTCGCTACTGGTGGCCGTATGCGACGATCATGGGTCTCTGGGCTGCTTGTACCCTCGTCTTCCTGGCCTTTCGCTAGCGCGTGTGCATGCAGCCCTCACGCGTGTGACACGTCGATGTCGGCCGCCGCCGCAGCGTCAAGGTACACGCGAGTCGTGGGGGTCAGCACGCCCGCAACCGGCACGCGCTGGGGTGACGCCCCCGCGAATGCCTCTCCGATAGCGCGGGCCTTGGCCGCCCCGCTCGTGGCCAGCCAGACTTCCGCGCAGCGGCGCATGAGCGGCATCGAAACCGTGATGCGCTCGGGGGGAGGCTTGGGCGAGTCACGCACTGCCAGGATCGGGCGAGCCTCATCGTCGATGCGACCGGGGAACAACGAGGCAACGTGACCGTCAGGGCCCATGCCGATGAGGGCGATGTCGAAGGATCCATCACCCATGAGCGAGGTCCACGTGTCCTCGAAGGCGAGTGCAGCCGCGTCGAGACTGTCGTCACCGCGACCGCCGGGGGCTCGTGAGGGCATGCGGATGAACTCCACGCCGGGCGCGGCGTGAAAGAAGCCTTGCCACGCCTGGTCGTCGTTGCGATCGGGGTCGCCGGCGGCGACGTAGCGTTCGTCAACGAACCACACGCGCACCCGCGACCAGTCGACCTCGCCAACTCGCCCGCGCAGAGAGGGGAGTAGGGAGGAGGTGATCGCGCCCCCGGAGATCGCCAGGTTGACCCGTTGCCCGGGCTCCGCCTCCTCGATCAGGATCCGCAAACGCGCAAAGAGGGCATCCCCGACGGCCTCGGCCAGTTCCTGCGGGCCGGGTAGCACCGCGAGCGTACGAACGCTGAGCATCTCACTTCCCCTCGGTGCAAAAGGCCAGGCGAGGAAGTTCCGTCGTCAAAAGCTCGCCGTAGTAGACATCCGGGTCGAGGCGACGCAGCTCCTCCATGAGAGAATCCTGGACGGAGCGACGCGCGAGATTCACGTTGCGATCCTCGAGTCCGGGACGGGAGAGGCGTGCCACGGAGGAGGTGGCGCTGCGCGAGAGGGACACGGTGGTGTCGTCATCGAAGAAGAAGGTGATGTCCGTGATCGTCAGGGCGTGCGGATCCACGACCCTCTCGACGGGAACACCCAGCTGGTGGTGGAGCCACGCGGCCACCAGGAACGGCGAGGGGTGGGTCGCGTTTCCCGCGATCCGAATCGAAGTGGGCATCCGATCAAGGTCCTCCGCGATAGCTGCCAGGAGTGCGCGCCACAGGGTCACGCCCGCCCATGCCAGGTCGGTGTCCCCGGAGGTGTAGACGGAGGACAAAGCCGAGAGCGTCTCCATCGGGCAGCTCGTTGCGCGAGAATCCGTGATGCGTTTGACGGCAAGACGCCCCAGGGGGTGACGGCCGGGGTCAGAGGGAGGGGTAAGCGGCCAGTAGGTGACGACCGGAGTATCGGACTGCAGGAGTGGCATGACGAGGGAGTCGATGTTTGTTGCGGCCTCACCGCGCGGCTCGAGAATGATGATGTCGGACAGGCCCGCGGCATCGCCCACGCGAATCTGCGCATTGAGGCTCGCTTCGCCCTGGACGGAGGAAGGCTCGACAATGACGATGACGCGGCAAGGGTGCTCGCGCGAAACCGCATCCGACACCTCGATCGCGTTGTCAACGTCGATGACGTCGGGAACGCAGATGAGAAGGGTCAGGACGCGGCTCAGCGCCGCGGAGCCGCGTTCGTCGCGCAGCTCGACGATGCGCGAAGCGACCTGCGCGGATGTCGTGTTCTTCAGGGTAATAATCACGGAAGCCTCCAGAAGCGGCCGTCGCGGGCCAACATGTCGTGCGCGGATGAAGGACCCCACGTGCCCGGCGCGTAGGGCTCGGGCTGACCCTGGGTGTCCCAAAAGTCGAGGATCGGGTCAAGAATCCGCCACGAGGCCTCGACCTCGCGCTGGTGGGGAAAAAGCGGAGCAGAGCCGACGAGCGCATCGAGGATGAGGCGCTCGTAGGCCTCCGGGGAATCCTCCGTGAACGCGTGGCCGTAGGCGAAGTCCATGGTCACGTCGCGCACCTGCATCTCCGTGCCGGGAACCTTCGCACCGAGCTTGAGGGTCAGTCCCTCGTCCGGCTGGACGCGGATGACGAGCGCGTTCTGACCCGATTCGCTCAGATCGGAGTTGGCGAAGGGAACGTGAGCCGAACGCTTGAAGATGACGGCAATCTCGGTGACGCGCTTGCCCAGACGCTTGCCGGCACGCAGGTAGAAGGGCACCCCGGCCCAGCGCCGCGTGTCAACATAGAGCTTGACGGCCGCGAACGTGTCCGTCGTCGAATCGGCAGGAATACCGTCTTCCTCCAGGTAACCCCGCACGCGGTCACCGCCCTGCCAGCCGCCGGCGTACTGCCCGCGAGCCGTCGCGCTACCCAGGTCCTCGGGCAGGCGAACCGCGGATAGGACTTTCTCCTTCTCCACGCGGATCTCCTCGGGGGTGAAATGAACGGGCTCCTCCATCGCTGTGAGCGCCATGAGCTGCAGGAGGTGATTCTGGATGATGTCCCTGGCAGCGCCGATGCCGTCGTAGTACCCGGCACGCGTGCCGATGCCGATGTCCTCGGCCATCGTGATCTGGACGGAGTCGACGTAGGTGGCCTTCCACAGCGGTTCAAACATCGCGTTGGCGAAGCGCATCGCCATGATGTTCTGAACCGTCTCCTTGCCCAGGTAGTGGTCGATCCGGAAGACATCACGCTCATCGAAGATCTGGGAGATGACGGTGGACAGCTCGCGAGCCGAATCCAGGTCATGGCCGAAGGGCTTCTCGATGATGACGCGGCGCCACTCGCGACCCTGACGCCTGTTGAGGCCCGTATCGGACAGGTGCTTGGCGACGACGGGAAAGTAGGAGGGGGGAATGGACAGGTAGAACGCGTGATTGCCGCCCGTGCCTCGGGAGCTGTCCAGTTCGGCCACGGTCTCGGCCAGCTGCCGGTAGGCGCCCGGATCGTCGAAGGTCCCCGAGACGAAACGCAAGCCCGAGCGCAGCTGATTCCACGTGCCCTCGTTGAAGCCGGTACGCGAGTGGGCCTCGATGGAGGAGCGCACGTAGTCCTCGAAGTCGCGGGGACTCCAATCGCGCCGGGCGAAGCCGGTCAACGCGAAAGCCGGATGGAGGAGACCGCGGTTGGCGAGGTCGTAGATCGCTGGCAGTAGCTTCTTGCGGGCCAGATCCCCGGTAATACCAAAGATCACGAGGCCGCACGGCGGCGAGATGCGCGGGAGCCTACGGTCTTGCGGGTCGCGCAGGGAAGGGATCTCGTTGGCCACGGGGGGCGCTCCATTCGCTTGGGGACATGGGACGAGGTCGGTGAGGGCCGCGAGCGATGCCGCGGGCCGCCGGGCACCGAGGAACCGGTATGCCTAAGAGAATAGGGCTGCCGACACGCCCTCGCGCGCCAGCAGCCCTATCGCCATGAAGTTGACTAGAAAGTCACGACCTCGCAGCCTCGATGGAGTCCTTCGCGGCGGAGGCGACGTGCCCCGCGTCGATCCCGTACTTCTCGAACAGGAGGGTGCCGGGAGCCGACTCTCCGAAGTGCTCGATGGAGACGGCGCGGCCGGCGTCGCCGATCCAGCGGTACCACGGCAGGGCAATGCCCGCCTCGACGGACACGCGTGCACGCACGGACGGGGGAAGGACCTCGTCGCGGTAGGCGCAATCCTGTGCCTCGAACCAGTCCAGGCAGGGCACGGAGACGACGCGCGCCGCGATGCCCTCGGCGGCGAGACTCTCGCGCGCTTCGAGGGCAACGGCGACTTCCGAGCCGGAAGCCATGAGAATCACGTCCGGAGTACCCTCGGTGTCAGCCAGCACGTAGGCACCCCGGTGCAGGTTCGCCGTGCCAGCCAGGCCGGTCCCTTCCCCGCGCGCCGGGTTGGGCAGGTTCTGACGCGACAGAACGATGGCCGCGGGGTGCGTCTGCTCAAGGATCGCCTTCCAGGAGGCAGCCGTCTCGGCGGCGTCGGCCGGACGCACGACCGCGACGTTCGGAATCGCACGGTAGGCCGCCAAGTGCTCGATCGGCTGGTGCGTGGGACCATCCTCGCCCACGCCGATGGAGTCGTGGGTCCACACGTAGGTGACCGGAAGATCCATGAGCGCGGCCAGGCGCACGGCTCCGCGCATGAAGTCGGAAAACACGAAGAACGTGCCACCGTAGGCCCGAGTCAAGCCGTCGGCGGCGATGCCGTTGAGGGCGGCACCCATCGCGAACTCACGGACGCCGAAGTGCAGGTTACGGCCGAACTCGTTGCCGCTGAAGGACGTGGAGGAGCGGTGCGCGGGCAGGAACGAGGGCTCGCCCTTGACGAACGTGTTGTTGGATCCGGCGAGGTCAGCCGAGCCCCCCCACAGTTCAGGCAGCACGGGCGCGATCGCGTTGAGCACCTGGCCCGAGGCGGCGCGGGTCGCGATCGCCTTGCCCTCCTCGAAGACGGGCAGCGCGTCGGCCCATCCTTCGGGGAGGCGGCCATCGAGGAGGCGCTCCAGCAGGGCGGCCTCCTCGGGGTGGGCATCCTTCCACGCCTCGAAGCGGGCATCCCAGTCCTTGCGGTACTCGGCAGCGCGCGCTGCGGCGCGCTCGCGCACGGTTGCCACGAGCGTGGCGTCGGCGTCGAACATCTTGTCCGGGTCGGCTCCCAGAGCCTCCTTCAGACCCTTGAGGGCATCGGAGCCGAGCTTGGAACCGTGAATCCCGCCCGTGTTCTGCTTACCGGGGGTTGGCCAACCGATGATGGTGCGCAGCGCGATGAGCGAGGGCTTCGCCGTCTCTGCCTTTGCCGCCTTGAGGGCGTCGCTGAGGGCCGCGGTGTTCTCCTCGTAAGAGCCGTTCTCGCCCAGCCAATCGACGCGCTGAACGTGCCAGCCGTAAGCCTCGTAGCGTGCCAGGACGTCCTCGTTAAACGCGATCGAGGTATCGTCCTCGATCGAGATGTGGTTGTCGTCCCAGATCACCGTGATGTTACCCAGCTCCTGGGTTCCCGCCAACGACGATGCCTCGGCGGAGACGCCCTCCTCGAAGCAACCGTCACCGGCGATCACGTAGACGTGGTGATCGAACACGGACTCGCCCAGAGGCGTGTCAGGATCCAGCAGGCCGTGCACGCGGCGGGCGTTCATGGCGAAACCGACGGCCGACGCAATGCCCGTTCCCAGCGGTCCGGTTGTGATCTCCACACCCTTCGTGTGTCCGTACTCGGGGTGGCCGGGCGTGAGCGAGCCCGCGGTGCGCAGCTTCTCGATGTCCTCCAGCTCAAGGCCGAAGCCCGTGAGGTAGAGCTGAACGTACTGGGTGAGGGACGAGTGCCCCGCCGACAGGATGAAGCGGTCACGGCCGATCCAGCGCGGATCCGCAGGGTCCACGTTCATGACCTTGTTGTAGAGAAGGTACGCGGCGGGGGCGAGTGAAATGGCGGTTCCAGGGTGTCCTGATCCGGCCTGCTCGACGGCATCGGCCGCGAGGATTTTCGCGGTCTTGACCGCTTCGTCGTCAATGTGGTCCCAGTGTAGTGTCACATCGGTCTCCAGGTGTCGGGCCCCAGCGTCGGGGCGAGAAACGTTTACCGTGTCACAGTCTAGCGAAACTGGCGGCAAGCGGATACCGCTCACGCGCAATCGGAGGATCGAGCGCTTACGCTGGCGCCATGACCGCCATGGATGCACTCGTGCGCGACTGGGTGGACTATCTGCGCGTCGAGAAGGGAGCGTCGACGCACACGGTGTCGAATTACCTGCGCGACGCCTCACGATACGTGCGCGACATGGAAAGCCGGGGGAGGGCAACGCTCACGGATGTCAGCGCTCACGACGTTGAGGAACACCTGGCCGGGCTCGCATCCGGCCAGGTATCCGGTAGGCCGGCGGCCCCGTCGTCGGTTGCACGTGCCTGTGCGGCAATCAGGGGACTGCACAGGTATGCGCTGGCGGAGGGGGTCCTCAACGTCGATGTGACGGCGCAGCTGCGTGCTCCGCGCCAAGGCAGCCACCTTCCCAAAGCCCTGTCCGTTGACGAGGTGGGGCGTTTGCTGGACGCGGCCCACGCCGACGACACACCCATCGGGCTGCGCGACGCCGCGCTGTTGGAGCTCCTGTACGCCACGGGTGCGCGCGTGTCCGAGGCCGTTGCCCTGAGCGCCGACGATCTCGATCTCGATGGGCAGGTGCCCGTCGTGCGCCTCTTCGGTAAAGGACGCAAGGAGAGGATCGTGCCGGTCGGATCCTTCGCAATCGAGGCTCTCGATGCATACCGGGTCCGTGCCCGCCCCGTGCTGGCCGCTCGAGGTTCCGGTTCGACGGCTCTCTTCCTCAATTCGCGCGGATCTGCTCTGTCACGCCAGAGCGCCTGGACGGCCATCCGCCGCGCGGCGCAGGCGGCGAATCTCGCACACCGAGTCTCGCCGCACACGCTGCGCCACTCCTTCGCGACCCACCTTCTCGAAGGTGGGGCAAGTGTGCGCGAGGTTCAGGAACTCCTCGGTCACGCGTCGGTGGCTACCACCCAGATCTACACGCGTGTCACCGCCACCGTGTTGCGCGAGGTATTTACCGTCTCGCACCCCAGAGCGCGTGGCACGGATGAGAATGTGAAGCAATGAACTAGGATGAGCCTGTGACCATGAATTCGCATCCGACGCTCACGCCCGACCTGCCCGCCGAAACGGTCGATTTTCCGGTGCCGCCGCCGCTGACGGGACACGGTCCTGCCCGCGTTATCGCGATGTGTAACCAGAAGGGCGGGGTGGGGAAGACCACGACGACCATCAACCTGGGTGCCGCGCTGGCCGAGTATGGGCGCCGGGTCCTCATCGTCGATTTCGACCCCCAGGGCGCCGCCTCCGTGGGGCTGGGGATCAACGCGCTGGACATGGAGCAGACGATCTACACCCTGCTCATGAACCCGAAGGCCGACGTCGTCGCGACCATCTGTCACACGGCCACGCCTAACCTCGACATCATTCCCGCGAACATCGATCTGTCGGCAGCGGAGGTTCAGCTGGTGAACGAGGTCGCGCGCGAGAGTGCGCTGGCTCGCGTGCTGCGCCACGTCGAGTCCGACTACGACGTTGTCCTCATCGACTGCCAGCCCTCTCTCGGTCTTCTCGCGGTGAACGCACTGACGGCCGCGCACGGTGTCATCGTGCCGGTGGAGGCTGAGTTCTTCGCCCTGCGAGGCGTCGCTCTGCTCGTTGAGACGATCGAAACGGTACGCGACCGCATCAACCCTCGGCTCAAGATTGACGGTATCGTGGCCACGATGGTCGACAGCCGCACCCTGCACTCTCGCGAGGTGCTGCAAAGGCTTCAGGAGGCCTTCGGTGACCTCGTTTTCGACACCCGGATCGGCCGCACGATCAAGTTCCCGGACGCGTCGGTCGCGACCGAACCCATCATTTCGTACGCGCCCAACCACGCCGGAGCCCACGCGTATCGTCGACTCGCGCGGGAAGTCATCGCCCGTGGCGACGCAGCCTGAACAGCTTGAGGTACAGGGGGAGTTTGACCTCTTCGCCGTGTCTCTGCCGGTGTTCGAAGGCCCCTTCGACCTGCTTCTGTCACTGATAGCCCGCAAGAAACTCGATATCACGGAGGTTGCGCTCGCGCAGGTGACCGACGAGTTTATCGCGTTCATGCACGCCAGCCCCGACCTGTCGCGCACGAGTGAGTTCCTCGTCGTCGCAGCCACGCTGCTCGACATGAAGGCAGCGCGCCTCCTTCCGCAGGTGGACGAGGAGGCGGGGGCCAGCGAGGCGGACCTTGAGGCTCGTGATCTTCTCTTCTCCCGTCTCCTGCAGTACCGCGCCTACAAGGAAGCATCGAAGGACATCGGGCGCAGGCTCATCGACAACGAGCACTACGTGCCGCGCGAGGTCCCCCTCGAAGCGCACTTTGCGGTCATGCTTCCTCCCCTGGCGTGGACGACAACCCCGCAGGATCTGGCGCGGCTGGCCGCCGACGCGTTGACATCCCAGAGCCCGACTGTTGAGGTCTCCCACCTGCATGATCCCGTCGTGCCGGTGCGCGAGCAGGTCCTCGTGCTCTCTGCGATGCTTGCCCGGGCGGGGCGCATGACATTCGCTGAGCTGGTGTGTGACGCCGCCCGTCCGGTACTGGTATCGCGTTTCCTCGCGCTCCTGGAGCTGTATCGTGACGGAGCGGTTGAGTTTGACCAGGAGGCTCCGCTGGCGCCCCTGCTCGTCTCCTGGCGCGGGCGAGCCGCGGGTGACGGGCACGGATCCGAGGCATCATCCGAACGCGCAGGACGGCGCGGCGCAGGGGCATCAGTCAACGAGGAAGGGAAGGGCGCGGACAATGAGTGAGGGCGCGCTGAGGGGGCCGCTTGAGGCGATCCTGATGGTCGCGGCGGAGCCGGTGGCCGCCGAAGAGGTGGCGGCGGCCCTCGGCGTCGACGCGGGTGAGGTCGAGCGAGAGCTCAACGCGCTGGCGCGGGAGTATGGGGGCGAGGACGGCGCAGAGGCCAGGGGGTTCGAGCTGCGTCGGGTCGCGGGCGGATGGCGCATCTACTCTGCGCGCCGCTACGCGCACGCCGTGGGGAGATTTGTCGTCGGTTCCGCGCACGCGCGTTTGTCGCAGGCAGCGCTGGAAACGCTGGCCGTGATCGCCTATCGCCAGCCGATATCGCGCTCGCGCATCTGCAAGATCCGCGGGGTGAACGTCGATGGCGTCGTGCGCACCCTGCTCGCTCGGGGCCTCGTAGAAGAGACCGGCACGACACCCTCGGGGGCGCACCTATACGGGACGACCGCGGAGTTTCTTGAGAAAATGGGGATGTCAAGCCTGTCCGAGCTGCTACCCTTGGCACCCTACCTGCCGGAAGCCGACGCGCTCATCGAATTGGAGGAAGAACTATGAGGGCTAACCCCTACACCGAGGGCGGAGTGCGCCTACAGAAGGTGCTTGCCCAGGCTGGGATCGCGTCCAGGCGCGCGTCCGAACAGATGATCGCCGATGGGCGCGTCAGCGTTGACGGCACAGTGGTGCGCACCCAGGGGGTGCGCGTCGATCCGGCGACCCAGGTCATTCACGTCGACGGTGAGCGCCTCATCCTTGACGAGGCCAAGCACATCGTGCTGGCGGTCAACAAGCCGATCGGCACCGTCTCCACGATGAGCGACCCCGAGGGACGTCCGACGATCGCCGACCTGATCGCAGACTACCCCGAGCGCCTCTACCACGTCGGCCGGCTCGACATCGACACGTCGGGCCTGCTGCTGCTGACGAACGACGGTGAACTCGCCAACCGCCTGACCCATCCCTCGTACGAGATCCGCAAGACCTACGTGGCCCGCCTCCACGGTGAGGTCAAGCCGGGCGTGCGACGTCGACTGCTGGCTGGCATCGAGCTTGAGGACGGGCCCATCGCCGTCGACTCCTTCCGCCTCGTCGACACCTACGGGGATATCACGACCGTTGAGGTCGTCGTGCACGAGGGCCGCAACCGGCTCGTGCGGCGCATGATGGAGGCGGTTGGCTACCCGGTGCGCGAGCTTGTGCGTACCGGCTTTGGCCCGATCAGCCTCGACCACCTCAAGCAGGGCACGACGCGCCGCATCAAGGGCAACGCCCTGACTGCTCTCTACGGGGCCGTCGGGCTGTGAGCGGGCCAGCGGCGGGCGTTGGCGCCCGCGTGGTTTCGACGGTCGGCCCGGTTCTCATCGTTGGGACGGGCCTCGTGGGTGCATCGCTTGGCCTCGCGCTGCGCGCCGGGGGCGTGAGCGTCTACCTCGAGGACGCATCCCCCACCTCCCTGCGGCTGGCTGCCGACGTGGGCGCCGGCAGGCCCCTGAGCGACGTGGCCAACGAGGCCCGGGTGGCCTGCGCGGTTCGCGGACACAACCACCCCGGTTACGAGGCGCCCCGCATCGTTGTCGTCGCGACGCCCCCGGACGTGGCCGATCGTGTCATCGTCGATGCGTTGGCGCGCTTTCCCCGCGCGATCGTCACCGACGTTGCCTCCGTCAAGGACGCGATCGTTGCCGACGTCCTCGCGGCGTTGGACAGGGAGGGAAGAGGGGAAGATGCCTCCCGATACGTGGGATGCCATCCGATGGCTGGCCGCGAGCGCTCGGGCGCCGGGGCCGCGGACGCTGACCTGTTCTACGGCCGTCCCTGGGTGATTGTTGCTCACGGTAGGACGGCCCCGCGCGCGGTGCTTGCCGCCCGCGCCCTTGCCACGGACGTCGGTTCCGTCCCGCTCGAGATGAACGCGGGCACCCACGACCACGCCGTCGCGCTCGTGTCCCACGTGCCCCAGCTGGTTTCCTCGATGCTTGCGGCTCGCCTCGTTGATGCCCCCGCGCAGGCGCTCGGCCTGGCCGGGCAGGGCCTGCGGGACACGGCCAGGATCGCCGCCTCCGACCCTCGATTGTGGACGTCGATCGTGGCAGGCAATGCCGGACCTGTCACCTCGATCCTGCGCGAGCTGCGCGCGGATCTGGATGACCTTCTCGTGCACCTGGATGCGGCGGCCGAGCTGGGGCCGCTGAGGGGAGGCAGCGTCGGGGCGATCAACCGCGTCATGACGGCGGGCAACCAGGGCGTCGCCCGGATCCCCGGCAAGCACGGCGGAGCGCCGTCACGCTATCGAGAGATCGAGGTTCTGATACCCGACGAGCCCGGCGCGCTCGGGCGTCTGTTCAGCGAACTGGGGGAGTCGTCGATCAACATCGAGGATCTCGTCCTGGAGCATTCGGCCGGCGCGCAAGCCGGCGTCGCTCGGGTCATGATCGACCCGGCCGTGGCCGATCGGTGCGTTGCGGACCTGGAGGGACGAGGCTGGCGCCTCATCACTCACTAGATTGACTGTCGAAGGAGAGTGTTCGGATGAATGACATGTTGCGCCGTGAGGCGATCTCGCGCGTGGGCATCACGATCGCGATTGATGGCCCCGCGGGATCGGGCAAGTCGACGGTGTCCAAGGAATTGGCGTCCCGCCTGGGGATCGGCTACCTGGATACCGGAGCAATGTATCGCGCACTCACGTGGTACGTGCTTGACCGGGGCATCGATTGGAGCGATGGCGAGGCCGTGGCTCGTGCCGCGCAGGAGATGCCGCTGCGTATGGACTCGGATCCGGCCGACCCGCACGTGTGGATCGGGCAGCGAGAGGTGACGAAGCAGATCCGAGAGCCCAGGATTGCTCTCGAGATCAAACACGTGTCGACGAACCTTGACGTGCGCGCGTGGATGGCCGGCGACCAGCGCAGGCGGATGGTGGAGGCCCGTCTGGGGGGCTCCGGGATGATCGCGGAGGGCCGCGACATTACGACGGTCGTCTGTCCGGATGCCGACGTGCGTGTGCTGTTGCTGGCCGACCAGGAGGCACGCCTGCGCAGGAGAACGCTGGAGCTGTACGGCGACGCGACGGCGGAGCACATGGAGATCGTGCGCGCGCAGGTGGAGGGACGCGACCGGGCCGACGCCGAAGTGTCGGAGTTCATGGTTGCCGCCCCGGGTGTGTCCACCGTGGATTCCACGGGCCTTGACGTCCGTGGGGTGTGCGAGGCGATCATCGGTCTCGTGGACGAGGACCTTGCTCGGCGCGACGCGTAGCCGCGCGCGCCCCCATGTTGCCTCGGCCGTGCGTGTCGCACAGTGGGTCCCACGCTGGGACAGGGCTGTCGACTGAGACTTAGCCGGAATACGAGGGACCGGAGGCGGGGTCGGGGGGCACCTGGCCGCCGTAGCCGGTACCGGGCGTGTAGCCCTGAGGGCCGCCGTATCCGGCGTATCCCTGGGGCGAGAAAGGCGTGGTCGGCGGGACCTGCTGATACTGGGGCGAGTAGCCTCCCACCCCCGTGACGCCGTACTGGGGGCCGGCGGGGCCGTTGTAGTTCGGGGTATTGATCGATCGGTCGCGCAAGGTCTTGTACGTCCGGTACCGAATGAACAGGAGGACGCCGAAGACGATGACGGCGACGATGACGGCGAAGATAACTGCGCCGGTGCTGGCGGGGCCGTTATTTCGGCTTCGTATCCTGAAGCGGCGCCTGGCCGAGCTGATCGCGGAGTTCGCGGCGGCAGTGGTCGTGGGTGCCGCGAGTGCGTGCCCCGCTGACACGTCGGCGAGGGAGGCGGCGACAAGCGGCGAGGAGGGGAGGGGAGTTGCCTGCGAGGCGGCAGGCAATGCGACGATGGCCGCTGCGCCGATCGCGAGCGCGGCAGCGAGTTTTGTGAGCCTGATGCGGGTCATGGGAGGCAACTCCAAGAAAGAAGGCACGGTGATCGAAACAATTGCCAGTCTAGTCCTCTCCCGGTGGCCACGGTAGTCTCGTGACTCACGATATGTTGCGGGCACAGCGCCGCCGACGTGAATGCTATCCAGCCTGTGATGGGGCGCACGCTTGTCGGCTTGCTTGTGCGCTGGATCGTGCGCTATAGTTCAACAGGTCGCTTCGGCGACGAACTGAATACGGGCTGTGGCGCAGCTTGGTAGCGCACTTGACTGGGGGTCAAGGGGTCGTGGGTTCAAATCCCGCCAGCCCGACTAAGAGGCCGTGGGGATTGCTTTCCCACGGTTTTTTCATGCCCGTTTCAGTACATGCCGAGCGGGACCTTTGTCCTTGTTGAGTGCGTGTGAATGGCGTTTGTAATCGAAACGTGATTCACGACCGGGTGCGTCTATTGTCCCTGGTAAATGGCCGCGCATCCTGCTTCTTTCGAGCATTCTCCGAGGTCGCAAGCCTCTCGACCGAATGCGATTCCCGTGCTTTTCCGCTGCGCTCATAGAGTAAACTGTTTCACAGGTCGAAGTCGTCAACGGGGATGATTTCGACCTGCTCACTTCTCCCACCTCGCCCACGCTGACCCATGACCCCCAGACGCGAGAGGCGGCCTCGTCCCAGATCGGAACGAGGCCGGGAAAGGACCGGGCGCAGCCGCGGCGGGGGTGCTGTCAGCTGCGAGGGTCCGCGTCGATGGCGCCCTGGACGTCGTGAAATAGCAGGTTGGAAATCTCTACCTGAACCATCTCCACCTTCGGCACGTCGTGCAGGAGCAATGGATCGTTTGCGGACGTCTGTAAGGCGAGCGTTCCGCAACCAAAGATGCGGTCGTCGACGTCCTTCTCGATCTGGATGTCCGAGATCCGCGTCAGGGGAAGATCGTGTCCCGTCCGCCTAAGGACTCCCGAACGGGTGATGACCCGCTTCGTGGTGACGGTATAGGTCGTCATCCACCACCGGACCCACGGAGCGATGAAGAGCGGGACCGACAAAGCAATAACGGCCAACCAGATGGTCGGGAGTGCCCAGTAACGTGCCTCCGCCGGGACATAGAAAGAGCCGACCGCAGCCGCGATCAGGAGAATGACCTCGACAATGATCGCGGGAAGCAGAGTCTTGATGTGCGTGTGCATGTGTCGGACGACGACCTCGTCCTGACTCAGGAGTTTCTTCGAGATGGCCATGACACCATCATGCCAGAGATGTCGTGGCAGTGACACGCCGCGACGGCCCGGCCGGGGCAGCCCCGGGGCGCGCCGACGGCCGCCGGTAGGTCCCGACAATATCGGCGTTCACGATCCCGATTGCGCTCATGAGAGCAAACATGGTCGTCGGTCCAACGAAGCGGAAACCGCGGCGCTTCAGCGCGGCTGCGAGGGCCTGCGACTCTGGTGAGCGGGTCGGAACCTCCGCGGAGCACGTCGGCTGGGGATCAACGAGCGGGCGGAACATCCAGACCAGCTGGCCCAGATGGGAGGGACTCTCACACGCCTCTGCGTGCTGAGAGCCGACGCTTCTCATGGCGAGCGTGGCCCGCGCGTTGGCGATGGCCGCCTCGATCTTCCTGCGGTTACGGATGATCCCGGCATTCGACATCAGAGCCGCGACATCCTCGTCGCCAAATGCGGCAACGCGCTCGGGGCAAAAGCCTTCGAATGCATCGCGAAACGCGGGTCGCTTGGCAAGCACCGTGCGCCAGGCAAGGCCGGACTGAAACCCCTCAAGCACGAGGCGCTCGAAGACCCCGGCCTCGTCGTGAACGGGCATGCCCCACTCGCAGTCGTAGTACTCGCGCAGCAGGGGGTCGCGCGAAGCCCACGTCGGGCGAACAAGACCGTCGTCGCAGCGCGTCAGCCCCTCGGCCAGTTTGCCAGGAGGGGTGGCGCAAGAGTCCAATGAAGCGCTCATGCGTCGATTCTGCCGGAACGAACCGCAGCTGTCACCCCTGCCGCGTCGCGGTGTGGATGTCGACCCGCGGCATGACGGCCCTGTGGATAGCCAAGCCCCGCGCTAGCGGGCGCAACGTGACAGGAGAGGCCTGGGCGACATCCTACTTGCGACGCCTCTCGCGGACGCGAACGGAGATTTGGATGGGAGTCCCTGCAAAACCGAAGGTCTCACGCAAGCGCCGTTCGATGAAACGGCGATAACCCGGATCGAGGAAACCGGTCGTGAAGAGAACGAAACGAGGGGGCTTGCTGGAGGCTTGCGTGCCGAAGAGAATGCGCGGTTGCTTACCTCCGCGCAACGGGTGCGGGTGCGCGGCGACCAATTGACCGAGGAAAGCGTTGAGTTGGCCCGTTGGAATGCGGGTCTCCCAGCCCTCGAGCGCGGTGTCGAGTGCTCGCACGATACGGTTCGTGTGCCACCCGGTCTTCGCGGCAAGGTTGATGCGGGGCGCCCACTGCACCTGCACGAGCTCGCGCTCAAGCTCGCTCTTAATCTCCTTCTGGCGATCCTCATCAACGAGGTCCCACTTGTTGGTGACCACGACGAGGGCGCGGCCCGCGTCGATGACCTGCTGGATGACGCGCACGTCCTGCTCGGTCAGCGGCGCCGCGCCGTCGATGAGGACGAGCGCCACCTCGGCCTTCTCGATGGCCGCCTGGGTACGGATCGACGCGTAGTAGTCGGCGCCCGTTGTGCGGTGCATCTTGCGTCGAATTCCCGCCGTGTCAACAAACCACCACTGCCGGGAGTCAAGCTCGACCAGCTCGTCGACAGGATCGCGTGTCGTTCCGGCGAGCTCGTTCACGACGACCCGGTGCCCACCGGCTAGGGCGTTGAGGAGTGAGGACTTGCCGACGTTGGGCCGCCCGACGAGAGCGACGCGCCGCGGGCCGCCGACGGGCAGCGCCGAGGCGACCGACGACTCGGTGGGAAGGGTCTCCATGACGACGTCGAGCAGGTCGCCGGTGCCACGACCGTGAAGCGCGGAAATTGGGTGCGGTTCACCGAGTCCCAGGCTCCACAGGTAGGCGGCATCGGCCTCCTGGAGAGCCGAATCGACCTTGTTCGCCGCCAGAATGATCGGCTTGTCCTTGGAACGTAGCATCTCGACGATGCGTTCGTCGGAGGCGGTTACCCCGACGGTCGCATCGAGAACGAGGACCACCGCGTCCGCCAGGTCAACCGCGATCTCGGCCTGTTCGGCCACCGAGCGATCCAGGCCCTTGACGTCGATCTCCCACCCGCCGGTGTCCACGAGGGTGAAGTTACGTCCGGCCCACTCGGCGGGGTACGAAACACGGTCGCGGGTGACACCGGGCGTGTCCTGAACGACGGCCTCGCGTCTGCCCAGGATGCGGTTCACGAGGGTCGACTTGCCCACGTTCGGTCGCCCGACGACCGCGAGCACCGGCAGGCCGGCCGCGAAGTCGTTGTTCGATGTAGCCGAGATGGAGCCCGACAGCAGCGCGAGGTCGTCCTCGTCCAGCTCAAACTGGTCAAGGTTGGCGCGCATGAGGCGCGCGCGAGAGCGCGAGTCGGCGTCCTGCGCATCGGCGAGGACAGCCGAGGCGGTTCCGTCCTCGGTCCCCGCCTCAAGATCGCGGAAGGGGGAGTCACACTGGTCATCGAAGTCATTCACCCGACCAGTCTACGGGCTATCGAGCCGCCTGGGCCCACCGTGGGAGCGTGCGGCGCAGCACCCGCGCGGGAGGCGTGTTACTCGTGCGCACGAAGATCCCCGGCGAGGACCTCGGCGGCGACGGGCACATCGTTGTAGCGGTGATGGATCCCTTGGATCTCCTGATACCACTCCGCGCCCTTGCCCGTGATGATGACCGTATCGGCCGCGCGCGCATCCAGAATCGCCTGTCGTACCGCGTCGCGTCGGCATGTCGTGACCTCATGGACGTCGTGCATGTCGGGACGCGCCGAGACGATGCCCCGGAGGAGGTAGTCGCGAATCGACTGCGGATCTTCGCTCCGGGGATTCTCGTCGGTCACCCACAGGACGTCGGCCTCGCGCGCGGCAATCGCCGCGAGTTCCTCGCGCTTGCTCGCGTCGCGGTCTCCGTCGGTGCCAAAGACGATGACAACCCGACCGGCGGTGAGCTCCCGGGTCGAGCGTAGCGTCCACTCCAGCGCCTCGGGCGTGTGGGCGTAGTCGACGATCACGAGGGGTTGGGCTCCCGGGGTGGGGTTGACCTTCTCCATTCGTCCGGGAATCTGAGGGGCATTCTCCACGGACGAGATGGCGTCCTCCAGGCTCACCCCCAGGCTCACCGCGCTCACGATCGCCACAGCGGTGTTTTGGACGTTGACGTCACCCAGGATCGGCATCGCCACCCGGTGGGGCGAGCCGTCGGGGCTAACGAGGGTAAAGACCGTGCGCCCGATCGACTTGTCAGGCGTGACGTTGCGAACCTGCCAATCGGCGGCCTCGTGGGTCAAAGCAGACACGGTTGTGACGGGAACCGTCGCACGGTCGGCCAGGCGACGCCCCCACTCGTCGTCCACGCACACGACGCCGCGCCGGGAGTGCTCGGGCGTGAAAAGCAAGGCCTTGGCGGCGAAGTAGGTCTCCATATCGCCGTAGTAGTCCAGGTGGTCGTGCTGGAGGTTGGTGAAGGCGGCGACGTCGAAGACAATCCCGTCGACGCGATTGAGAGACAGCGCATGGGCGGAGAGCTCGATCACCGCGGCACCGCAGTGGTATTGGTCCGTTGCCGCCAGGAAACGGGCGACCACGGGTGCCTCGGCCGTCGTGCGCACAGCCTCAAAAGAGACGGGGCCGACGCTGGTTTCCACGGTTCCGCACAGGGACGCGTGGGGGAAACGGGAAGCGAGGGCGGCTCGCATGAGGTAGGAGGTGGTGGTCTTCCCGTTGGTTCCCGTCACGGCCATCGTGGTCACGCGCGTGGCGGGGGAGGAGTAGATGTTGCGACACAGGAGGGGGACGACGGCGCGAGGATTGGAGACCTGTACGACGGGAACGCCGAGGCGGCGCTCGAACGCCTCGCGGCGGCCAACCTCGTCCGTGAGGATCAGGCATGCCCCGGCCTCGATCGCGGCGTGGGCAAAACGCACCCCGTGCTGAGCGAGGCCCGGAATGGCCACGAAGATCCACCCCGGCTCGCAATCGTTCGACGAAACGGTCACGCCGGAGACGGTGGGGGCACAAGCGTCGAGCGACGCGGGAGTGGAATCGGCCCCGTAGAAGCCATCGACCGAGATTCCCTCCAGGGCGCGTGGGAGCGGAATCGGATCGACGGTGGGGCGAATGTCAGTCACGGAAGTCATGACCCCACTGTAGTTCGTCGTGCCCGCGTCGCGCGCCACACGCTTGGCCGCTGACACAGTAGGATGAGAGTCATGCAGATCCTGACACGCAACGAAGCGAACCACCGCGCTGCCCACCTAAACGTTTCGGCCATCGACGTCATCGTCGATCTTCGAGCTGCAGCGAACACTCAGGTAAGCACCTATCCCGTGACCTCCCGGCTGACGATGAGCTCGCTGGAGGAACGCACCTTCATCGACATCGTCGGCCAGGTCACGGATGTGCTCGTTAACGGGACATCGCACGACTTCGAGGACGACGAGGATCGCGTGTGGGTGGGTGACCTCCCCGTGGGAGAGCCCTTCACGCTCGAGGTTCGCGCTCTGGCGAGCTTCTCCCGTAGCGGCGAAGGACTGCACCGCTACGTTGACCCCGAGGACGGCGAGGTCTACCTCTACACCCAGTTTGAACCCAACGACGCCCACCGGGCGTGGCCGTGCATCGACCAGCCCGACGTCAAGCCCGAATGGACCTTCCACGTGATCGCACCCCGGGAGTGGGTGGTCTCCTCCAACGGCGTGGAGGTCTCTTGCGAGCCGATTCAGGGGGAAGCGCTGCGCCACGACTTCAGCGCCACGCGACCCCTCTCGAGCTACATTACGGCGATCGTCGCCGGCCCCTGGGCCATCATTGACGGCGGGACCTGGAGCGGTGGCGCGAGCGACGGAGGACATGCGCAGCTCGCCCTGCGGCTGCTGTGTCGGCGCACGCTCGCACGCTACCTCGACTCCGACGACGTCTTTGAGGTGACGCGGGCAGGCCTGGACTTTTTCCACGAGCGCTACGGCGTTACCTTCCCGTGGGGCTCCTACGACCAGGTCTACGTGCCCGAGTACAACCTGGGGGCCATGGAGAACCCAGGGTGCATCACCTTCAACGAGAGCTACATTTCGCGCTCGACACCCACGTTCACGGAACGGCAACGCCGCGCCAACACGACGCTCCACGAGATGTGCCACATGTGGTTCGGTGACCTGGCGACCCCCGCCTGGTGGGACGACCTGTGGCTCAAAGAGTCATTCGCGGAGAATCAGGGCGCCAGCGCCATCGCAACGGCGACGCGCTACGCGGGTGAGTGGGCCAACTTCGCCATGAACCGCAAGATCTGGGCCTACGCACAGGATCAGATGCCGACAACGCACCCCATCGCGGCTGACATCCCCGATGTCGCCGCAGCGAAGACGAACTTCGACGGTATCACCTACGCCAAGGGTGCGGCAGTGCTCAAGCAGCTCGTCGCCTGGGTCGGTGAGGATGCCTTCTACGAAGGAACGCGTCGCTACTTCGCCGCACACCAGTTTGGCGCGACGCGCCTCGGTGACCTCTTCCAGGCGCTGGAGGAGGCCTCGGGGCAGAAGCTGGAATCGTGGAAGGAAACGTGGCTCGAAACCTCCGGGCCGTCGACCCTCTATGCGACGTGGAGCATCGACGCGGTCGGTGCCATGAGTGAATTCACTCTGCACCAGGGAACCGATTCCTGCGCCGGGGTGCTGCGCCCGCACCGCGTGAACGTCTCAACGTGGCGGGTGGCCGGGGGAGCGCTGGAGCGTACCCACGTCTTCGATGTCCGCATCGAGGCAGAGAGTGCGCCGATCGACCCCGATGGCGTGCTGGCCGTGCCCGGCGGCGTGGCTTTAGCCGATCTCGTCGTCATCAACGATGACGATCTGACCTATGCCATCTCTCGTCTCGATGAGCACTCCACCGACGTCGCCCTCGCCTACATCGCCACAATCGACAGTGCGCTCACACGCGCCGTCGTGTGGGCTTCGCTGTGGAATGCGGTGCGGGATGCAGAACTCGATCCGCGCCGTTTCATCACGGCAGCTTTGGGCGCCGTTGGCGCGGAACGCGAACCCGCCATTCGCGACCGCCTGCTTCTCTTGGTCTCCGAAGCACTCTCCTCCTTCCTTCCGGGAAGCGCTCGTGCATCCGTGCACGACGAGGTGGCGGCAACCTTGATGCGCCTGTCGACAGAAAGCGAGGAACGGGACGCCCGGCGCAGCTACACGCGCGCCTTCATCGCCGAGTTCAGCGCCAGGGGAGGGGCGCAGTATGAGGCCTTCATCGCTGACCTGGCGCACTCGGGAGACCCCGATCTCGCCTGGCGAGCTCGCCGTGCACTGGCGGCCAGGGGACTGACCGACGAGGCGCGGATCGAACAGTGGCGAGCCGAGGACGGGTCGGGGGAAGCCGTACGCATGAGCGTCGAGGCGCGTGCCTCGCTGCCCTCGCACGAGGCTCGCAAGCGGGCGTGGGACGCCGTCTTTTCCGATTCGCTGTCCAACGACTTCCTGAGCGCGACACTGTCCGGCCTCCAGGCCTCCTCGTGGGAGGGTGAGTCCGGGACCGAACGTGCGGTTGAGGGCATGCGCGCCTATTGGGAGTCACACACCATCGGGATGGCATTGCGCTACGCCAATGGCGTTCTCGCCCTCGGGCTCGACGTCAGCCGGGAGGGCAGCGTGGAAGGCACCGTCGGCCTCCTGCGCTCCTGGCTCGACGCCAACGAGGACGCCCCTGCTCAGCTGCGCCGAATCGCCATCGAGCACCTTGACGCCTTCGAACGCAACGTACGCGCGCAGCGCCGCTGGGAGCGGGATCAGTGAGGCAGAGCGGTCCGGTGTCAGGCGAGCCGGGCGAGGCGGTTGACGCCCGCCCCGGCTCTGCGGACCCCGCCGCGTCCATGTCGTTGCTAACCTCTCTGCTGGCAAACCCCCTGGACGCCGGTTACGAGCACTACCGTGGTGGGCTCGGCTCACGCAGGGTCAGAGCCGCCGGAAAGGCCGGTGTTCTCCTCGTCGCGATCGCGCTCGGCTTCGGCTCGGTTGTCGCGATATCCTCCCTGCGCCACCCGGCCGGTGACGTCAAGGCGGACCTGAGGACGCAGGCCTCATCCCGCTCTCGGGAGGTCGCAGACCTCCGCGATGACGTGCAGTCGCTGGGCAGCCAGATCGAGCGCTTCACTCACGCCGGTTCCGCGCAGGACGGTGATGGCGTTCAGGACATGTCCCTGGCCGCGTCGCCCGTCTCGGGACCCGGTATCGTCGTGACCCTGTCAGACCGCAGCGGCCCGGGGAAGGGCAGCGGAGCGGTGCGCGATCAGGACCTCGCGATGGTCGTGAACGCCATGTGGTCGGCGGGAGCGGATGCGGTTTCCGTCAACGGCCAACGGATAGGTCCCGACACCTTCGTACGCAAGGCCGGGTCTGCGATTCTCGTCAACGTCACGCCCGTGTCATCCCCCTACGAGGTCGCCGCCATCGGTGACGCCAACGCGCTGTCCATCGCGCTCGTGCGCGGAGCGACCGGCGACTACCTGTCTGCCGCCCAGTCGGTCACAGGAATGACCGTCTCGACGAAGAGCGTCGATACCCTGTCCATGGCAGGTCTCTCCCCGGCCATTGCCCAGTATGCAACCCCACTGTCCACGCACAGCGAAGGAGACCCACAGTGATTGCAGTCATCGGCTTGATCATCGGTATTGCCCTCGGGGTTCTCCTGGACCCGACGGTTCCAGCGTGGTTGACTCCCTTCCTGCCGGTCGCCGTGGTTGCCGGCCTCGACGCCCTCTTCGGGGCGGGGCGCGCGTGGCTGGAAGGGCGCTTTGCCGACCGTGTCTTCGTCACCTCCTTCTTTTGGAATGTCGTGGTCGCCTGCCTCCTGGTGTTCCTGGGAACCCAACTCGGGGTCGGATCGGCCATGACGACCGCCGTTGTCGTTGTGTTGGGCATCCGGATCTTCTCCAACACCGCGTCCATTCGCCGTCTGCTTTTGAAGGCCTGATATGAGCACCGAGATCGAACAAGAGAATGGGACGGGCACCGATGAAACTCCCGCGCGGGTGAGTCAGCCGGGGCGCGAGGGGCGGGGCGGGCGCCTGTGGGCGCAAGCCAGGGGAGCCTTCTTCGCGCTGCCGCGCGGCCTGCACGCCGTCATGCTCATCATCTTTATGGTTCTCGGCTTCGCCCTGGTCACGCAGGTTCGTTCCCAGCGATCCGACCCCCTTGAGGGGCTGTCCGAGCAGGACCTCGTCACCGTGCTGGATGAACTGGGGACGCAGGAACAGAACCTGCGTACGCGGCGCGGGGAACTCGCGAGCGAACTGGAGGAGCTGCAGGGTGCGGCCGACGAGGCGGACGCTCGGGAGCAGGCCGCCCGCAAGGCGGCCCAGCAGGCACAGATCGCGGCCGGTACGATCGCCGTCCACGGGCCCGGAGTGTCGCTGAGCATCGTCGATCCCGGCGCCAACCTGACCCCCACGCAGTTCGTCATGACGCTCGGAGAGCTGCGTAACGCCGGAGCGGAGGCAATAGAACTCAACGGCGTCCGTCTCTCCACGCGCTCTGCGTTCACCGGGCAAGCCGGGGGAATCATCGTCGATGGCACACCCATCGCGTCGCCGTACACGTGGAACGTGATCGGGGAGTCACAGACGATTGCGACGGCGCTCGAGATCCAGGCGGGTTCGGCGGCCCAGATGAGGGCGAAGGGGGCACTCGTCTCGATCACGCCGAGCGCTGACATCGAGATCACGTCGCTCGCGACGCCACGACCGCCCCAGTACGCAACCTACGGGTAAACGAGCGCCGTATCATGGTCGGAATGTCACCGTGCCCGCGCCTGGCCGATGGTGAACGTTTACACTTATCACAGTCCCCGAAATCACCGTTTGGAGCGCACAATGTCTGACAACCAACCGTTTGACCCCACTGCAACCTCCATCTTTGGCTTGACGCCTGTGGCGGAGGATGTCGACGAGGCCCCCGTTGCGCTGTCCGCTCGCGATCGGGAGGCGGTGGAAGCCCTGCCCGCAGGGTCGGCCTTGCTCATCGTCCAGCGCGGTCCCAACACCGGCGCGCGTTTCCTCCTCGATCCCGACGTGACCAATGCCGGGCGCTCGCCCAAGGCGGACATCTTCCTCGACGACGTGACCGTCTCGCGCAAGCACTGCCAGTTCATCGCCTCCAACGGCGGGCACATCGTGCGTGACTCTGGCTCCCTCAACGGCACCTATGTCAACCGCGAGCGTGTCGACTCGATCGAGTTGCACGCGGGCGATGAGGTTCAGATCGGCAAGTATCGCCTGACGTACCAGCCGTCCACCAAGCGGGCGTAACGTGGCTGAGGCTCTCGCGCGCGGGCGTCGGCGCGTCTTTGGAGCGGAGGCGACGTCGTGGCCACGCGACGTTGACCACTCGCCCGAGCTGTCCATTGGCCGCGTCGTTGATGCGCTCAAAGAGGAGTTTCCGGCAATCTCCCTGTCCAAGATTCGCTACCTGGAAAGCGAGGGACTGGTATCCCCGGCGCGTACGGGATCCGGTTATCGCAAGTACTCCGCAGCAGACGTCGAGAGGCTCCGGTACGTCCTTGCCGAACAGCGCGATTCCTTTACGCCGCTGAGCGTGATTCGCACCCAATTGGACGCGCTCGACGCAGGCCACACCCCCGCGCGCAGGCGCGTGGCGCAGGTCGTTTCCTCCGAGGGGCAGACCGTGTCTCTGGGGGGACGCCGAGCAATTCCCGCCGCTGATCTGTCGGACCTGACCGGCGTCGACATGGACACCCTGGAACGCTATAGCCGCCTCGGACTGATCACCCCTGACCTGGCCGGATACTTTCCGTCGACGTGCATTCAGGTGGTGGCTACGATCGCGCGGCTCGAGTGTGCGGGGGTCGACGTTCGGGTCCTGAGGTCCGTGCGTCAGGGCGCGGAGCGCAGCGCCGATATCATCGACCAGGCGGTATCGTCCCAGCGTGGACGAGGCCGAGGCGCCGATCGTGAACGTGCCCGCGCGCGGGCGATGGAGCTGGGCGACCTATTCGCCGAGCTGCATCGGGACATGTTAACGGTGGCGATGTCTGCTCTGACCGATGAGGGGGCTTAGTCTCATGTTTAACGTGAAGGTTAGACTCGCCGGACCAATCGTTGACCGCCGTGCACCGGTGCTCTACCGTAGTCCTGTCCTCATCACGAACCAGCCACAAGGAGCCCACCAGTGAGTGCACAAGCGAACGCTGCCGCGCCCCGGCAAGGCATGCTTTTTGGCGACCCACTCGAGGGCCTGGACACGGATGAGATGGGCTACCGGGGACCCGTGGCATGCAATGCGGCGGGCATCACCTATCGGCAGCTGGACTACTGGGCCAGGACGGGTCTCCTGCAGCCCTCCATTCGGGCTGCTCGCGGCTCGGGCTCGCAGCGCCTCTATTCCTTCCGAGACATCCTGGTCCTGAAGGTCGTCAAGAAGCTCCTGGACGCGGGCGTCTCGCTCCAGCAGGTCCGGGTTGCGGTGGCGTCCCTGCAGAACAGGGGAGTGGATGATCTCGCCTCCATCACCCTCATGAGTGACGGTGCATCGGTCTACGAATGCACGTCGACCGATGAGGTCATTGACCTTCTTCAGGGGGGACAGGGGGTCTTCGGCATCGCGGTTGGTCGCGTGTGGCGTGAGGTCGAAGGATCCCTCGCGGAGCTTCCGCTTGAGCGCTCGGAGCCTGCTCTCGTCGATGAGCTTGCGCAGCGACGACGCTCCAAGCTTTCGGCGTCCTAAGCACCAGATGAGAAGAGGCCGTGGGAACGGCAGGACGGCTCCTGCTTTCCCACGGCCCTTCTTGTCGCTCGGGTGGCGAACCCATCCCTAGCGGCGCCCGAGGGGGCAACTCACCGTGAAGCCATCCTCGACATCGGCGATCTCAACCGTCACCATGCCGTTCTCGTCGACGATGTAGGACTCCTCGATGAGGGGGCCCTCCTCGGTGCGAACCACCGGCATTGCCGCCAGATCGATGTCGGTACCACGCAGGCTGGGATCGAAGGGGAAGATGACCTCGCCGTAGGGCTGGAGGTCCCCCCGCGGTACCCCGGCCTCGTCGAAGGACGAGTACTCCACGAAGCGGAAGTAACCGATGTTGTGGGCGGCGCGGTAACGACGCTTGATCGTGAGGGTTTCGCCGGGAGCCAGCTCCGTGTTGGGCTCGAGGAGGGTGTCGAAGGAAATGAAGCTGCCGGCCTCACGCTCGCGGAAGACTCCGACGCCGCGCGAGAGCTGCTCGCGCACCGTGTATGCGGCGTCCGGATCGGCCCCGATCGCCAAGCCGATGGCCGTCGAAGCGGCGGTGTGGGGTGAACGGTGAACGCGCCGACCGAAACGCGACCGCAGCGCGCGGGCGACGAGGGGCAGCTGAGAACCGCCACCGACGACATACAGACCGGCGATGTCGCCGCCGAGCTTCGACTCCCCGGCCTCGTCGCGCACCAGCAGCGGCTCCATGGCGCTCATCGTGGCCTCGACGAGGGGAGTGCACGCGTCGTAAAAGTCTGCCACCGTGATCGTCACGGGCACGGAATCGACGGCTACCGTGATGAACTTTGTCGACGGGGACAGGTTTTCCTTGGCCGCGCGAGAGTCTTCCAGGAGGCGCTCCCACGACGCGTCACCGAGGCGACCGGAGTCCGTGCCTGCGGCCGAAGCGAGAAGCGTGGCAAGTACCGTGTCGAAGTCGTCGCCCCCGACCATGTTCAGGCCGCGCGACCCCATGACCTCGTGAAGCGTTCCCGTGGCCGAGACGACGGACGCATCGAAGGTTCCGCCGCCAAGATCGTAGACCAGGATCGCCGTGCGCTTGGAGTTCAGCGTCCCGGCGTGACGATGCGTGTACTCAAAACCTGCGGCCGATGGCTCATTCACCATCGCCAGCACATCCCAACCGGCGCGGCGGAAGGCCTCCAGCGTCAGAAAACGCTGGGCGGACCACGCGTGCGCCGGGACGCCGACGAGCGCCTCAAGGGGCTCCGATTCCGGCACGGTCGCGACGGAGGAGTTCGTGCGGAGCTGATGCGCGGCATACGTGAGGAAGCCCGTGAGCGCATCGATGATCGGAATCGAGTGGTTCCCCAGGCGTAGGGTCGATGTGTCGGTCACCGACTGGTCGGAGAGCAGTCGCTTGAAAGACCGCAGGTGAGGAGCTCCGTCGCGGGCGGCGTCTTGCGCGTCAAAGCCGTACACCAGACGATCGCCGTCAAGAGCAAGCACGGAAGGAATGAAGTCCACGGTGTCGTCTTGGTTATTCACAAAGGAAACGACCGGATAGTTCCCCCGATCGACGAAAGCGATCGCTGTGGTCGTGGTGCCAAAATCAACTCCGAATCTCATGGTTCCCACCCTAGCGCGCATTCGCGCCCGCACCTAGGACGTCTTGCGGAACGTTCTCACCTTGCTCGGTAAGGCACGGAAGATGCGGGTGACAAAGAGCCAGGCGAGGAGAAAGTAGACGAAGGCGGCCGCTGCGTCGACGACGTAGTGGTTGCCGGTCGCGATGATTGTCACAACGGTCAGGATGGGATGAAAGGAGAGCAACACGCGTGCCCACCACGAGCGCCACACGTAGGTGCCGAGCATGAAGGCCACCCACAGCGCCCAGCCGGTGTGCATCGAGGGCATCGCGCCGTAGGGGTTAGCAAGTGTTCCAAAGAGCTGGGAGTAGGAGGAGGTGTGATGGGCGACGGCGTCAACGACGCCGAAGTCGTCGACGAGGCGCGGGGGAGCCAGCGGATAGGTCCAGTAGGTCACAAGCGCGCCAAGCGTCATGACGACGAGGGTCCACCGTGCCCGGCTGTAGTAGGCGGGTGCCTTGATCCACAGAATAAGCAGCGCCGCGCCAGTCATGAGAAAGAACGTTGCGGCGTACTGGATGGAGGCCAGCTGGGCGAGGCCCGGGTGCGTGGACAGCCATCGGTTAACGCCGGGTTCCATAAAGAGGCCGGCGCGGGCCTCGAAGCGGGCGATGTCGTGGGCGTGCGCGAGCGCGGCGTGCTTCGTGACGGGTGCGAGGTAGGACAGGAGTGAGTAGGACAAGCATGCGAGCGACAGCATGACAACCTCGCGGATCGGGTGAGGCCTGCGTGGGGAGTGGGTGTCGTCGTTCGTCATGGGAGCAACTGTAGCCGCGGGAAGGAGGGCGCGTCAGCACATGTCGACACGCTAAAACGGACATAATGTGCATTATCGGATCGTGGGCGCGTGTGGGCGGCGCGGCTCGGCTTGACGCGTCCGATACAATGGACCCGTTTCTTCACTACGTCCAGGAGGCAGTTATGGCAGACCGCGCACTGCGTGGCATGCAGATCGGCGCCAAGTCCCTCGAATCTGAGGACGGCGTCGTCTTCGCCGATCGTTTCGTCGTTCGTTACCTGTGCCCGAACGGACACGAGTTTGAGGTGACTCTCTCCAGCGAGGCCACGCCTCCGGCGACCTGGGAATGCAAGTGCGGTCAGGCGGCCGATCTGATCGGCGAAACCGAGGACGACGAGGAATACAAGCCGGTCAAGCCCCAACGCACCCACTGGGACATGCTCCTTGAGCGTCGTTCCATCGAGGAACTGGAGGTCGTTCTTGGCGAGCAGTTGACCAGCTACCGCGAGGGTCGGCTGCGTCCCGAGGGCCACTATCGCAAGGGCTAGCGGCGCGCACCGAGCGCCGAGCGCGCGGCCTGAGCCAAGCGGCTCAGGCCGCCTTTTGTCACCATGGCGAGCTCCTCAACAAAGATCGACGAATCAAGCTTGGATTCGCCGGCTATGCGCTCGTCAAACGTGATCGGAACCTCCCGGATCACTGCGCCCAGGGAACGCTCACGTTCGGTCATCTCGACCTGGAAGCCAAAGCCCGTCGTGCTCACGCGCTCCAAGACACCGTGAGCGGCCAGGAAGGCACAGCGGTGCACGCGTAGCCCCGCGGTCGCGTCACGGACGGGAGTGCCCAGGCACAGTCGGACATAATAGTTGCCCGCCTTCGACAGGGCCACGCGCTTGGCGGACCAGCCGTTGACCTTTCCTCCGCGGACCCATCTCGATCCGATGACCAGATCGGGCCGGTCGGGTCCGCCCATCCGGGCAAGCAGCTTCGGCAGGTCCGAGGGACGGTGGGAACCATCGGCATCCATCTGCAGGAGGAACGAGAACCCTGCCTCGATCCCCCAGCCCATTCCATCCACGTACGCGGTTGCCAAGCCTGACTTAGCAGGGCGATGGAGAACGTGTAGGCGTTCCTCCCCCGCCCGGCGTTGGTCCACCCACTCCCCCGTCCCATCCGGAGACGAATCGTCGACGATCAAGACGTGCGCGGCGGGCACATGCTCCCAGATTTGCTCCAACACGCTCGGCAGCGTCGACATTTCGTTGTAGGTGGGAATCACGATCAGCGTGGCGTCGCCAACCGGCGAAGGAGCAAGACACACGGCACTAGTCATGAGTCACATTTTGCCCGCTTGAAGCACTGTGTGCACGCGCTGGGTGGCGCCGCCGCTGGGAGTGAAGCCTCCACGCTCCGGCGAGGCCGACGAGGCCGATCGCTGCGGCGGCGGCCATGACTGCCATGGGGAGGCGATCCCCCGCGCGCGCCGTCAGTGTCATCGAGGAGCGGAGCGGAACGTCCGCGATGAGCGTCGCCGACTGCTCCGTGCCGGTGGCGGACAGCACCGTCCCATCGGGGCGAATGACGTAGGAATGACCCGTTGTCGACGCCTGAATGGCGCTGCGCGAGTACTCCATTGCACGCATGCGCAGGAGCTGCCCCTGCTGGGCGGACTCCCCCGAGGAACGGAAATGGTAGTTGTTCGACGGGGTGACGATCATCTGGCCGCCGAGCGTGACCCCCTGGCCGATGACCGTGGGATAGGCGGCTTCGAAACAAATGCCCACCGCGAGTGGGACCGCTTTACCGTCGCGCGCCGTGACCGTCATCAGGGGAGGCTCACTACCGGCCTCCATGTCCCTGCTCGACTGAGCGACCTCCGTGGCAAAGGAGGAAATGAACTCGCGGAAAGGAATGAACTCGCCGAACGGCACGGGCACGTGTTTGGAGTAGCGAGCATTCTCATCAACCCCAACACCGGGCTCCCACACCGCGAGCCAGTTCTTCACTCGGTCGCGCTCGTTGAGGTTTGTGTAACCCATCAGAATCGGTGCCCCAACCGCCTCGGACGCCTCGTTGACGCGCTCGGCCACCCCGGGAAACGCCAGCGGGTCACGGTCAACGGAGCCTTCGCCCCACAGCGCCAGGTCGATCGGATGGGAACTCACCTGTCGCTCGCGCGCCAACTGCATCGTCGCACGGGCGTTGTTGCCCGTCACCTCTCCCTCGCGCCTGTAGGCTTGCGCGCCCGGGAGCGCGATGCCGCCCTGCACGACGCCGACGCGCAAGAAGCCTTCCTGCGCCTGATTGGGCAGCGCGATGACAGCGGGCGTCACGTAGCACGCGAGCGCGACGGCGGCCAGAAGCGGACGCGAGAACCAGCGCTCGTCCCGAGTAGCGGCGTCGCGGTGGGCGAACATCCTGCGCACAAGAACCGCGATGAAAACGACGCCGCATGCCACGACCGGGGTGCCGCCGTAGGGAGCGAGGTGTCCCAACGGAGAATCCACCTGGGGTAGGGCTACCGAGCCCCACGGGAAACCCGACCACGGCCAGCGAGATCGCGCGACCTCGACCCCCGACCACGACAGCGCGTAAACGGTTGCCTGCGCGAGCGGTCCGCGGGCCCACGGCCACGCCTGCACCCACCTGACGGGGATGACCCACGCGAGGAGGAACAGTGTTTGAACAAGAGCCAATGCAAACCACGGTGGACGAGACCCAACGGAGAGAGGAATCCAGTCGAGCAGCGGGAGCCACATGCTCATCCCGAAGGCCACCGTCACCGCCGCGGCTCTGGGGGCCCGAGCCTGGTCGACCCGCGAGAAGAACAGTGCGAGCGCCGGGATCGAGAGCCACCACCAGCCCACCGGCGGAAAGGACGCGTACAGCGCCACTCCCGCCACAGCGGCGACGAGAGCATCCGCGCACGCGTGGGCCAGGGACGCTCGCTGTAGGATTTCCCGATGACTCACTGACGCCTCCCGGTTAGATAGTGGACCACGCGACGATACCGCGGCCGATGCGTTCCTTGGCCCCCTCCGCTCGGCGAGCCAGAATCGAGGAGTCGGACGCTGAAGCGATCTGCCCCAAGCAGTCCATGACCTGACGCATCCACCTGACGAAATCGCCCGGCTGAATCGGCGCGCCCTCGATCGCCGTGGCGAGCGTGGACCCGTGCGCCCACGCCAGCGTTGCCGCCATGAGCGCCCCGTCTAGTCCCGGTGTCGGATCACAGCCGTAGCGTTTCTCGGCGCGATGCACCCTCTCCAGCGTGCCCATGCACTCCTCCCACGCGGTGCGCAGGCGAGTGCCCACGCCCGAGGGAGCGAGTTCCTGGGCATCGTCCTCGCTGCGCGAATCGTAGACGAGCGCCGAGACCATCGAGGCAAGCTCACACTCGTCCAGGCCATCCCACGCCCCTTCGTCGAGCGACATGGCGATCACCAGGTCGCGTTCACCGAAGATTCGGCGCAAGCGTTGGCCCGCGTCTGTTACCTCGTCTCCGGCCAAAAAGCCGAGACGTTCGAGGACCGCGCAGACGCGGTCGAACTGGGCGGCCACGGAACCCGTCTGGGAATCGATGGATGAACGGAGACGATTGATCTCGCGCTCCAGACGTGCCCACTGGGCGCCCGCTCGAGCGTGCTCCTCGCGGTGCGGGCAGCGGTGAACCGGATGCTGACGCATCGCAGCGCGCAGTGCTGAGATCGGATCAAAGGCCTGCGTAGACTCTGCGGGGACCACGTAAATACCTTTGGCCGCGCCGGAGCGCAGCTCCCCGGCGATGCGCGTGCGCTCCTTCGTGCGCCGTAGCGCAGAACCACCGGGAATGGACATGTGTCCAACGACAGCAATTGCACCGCGCACGTCCTCGGGGGCCAGCGCCCTCCACGTGGCGTCCTCCCCGATCACTGAGACCTCACCCCTGCCCGAGGCGCTGGTGGCTTTCGCCCCAACGACGCACAGGCGTGTCTTGCGGCCACGAGTCAGTGCCAGGACGTCGCCCGGGCGCACGCCGGACAAAATACGACGCGATTCATCTCGTGCCTCGCGCTTGCGCGCTCGCGCACCAGACTTCTCCGTCTGACCCAACTGGTCGCGCAGCGTCAGGTACTCGCGGACATCTCCGTGCGAACACGACAGGTCCTCGGCCGTCGCGTCGCGCTGCGCCTCCAGCTCGGTCAGGCGCGACGCGAGTGCGACGACAGCGGAATCGGCCTGATACTGCGCAAAAGAGGACTCCAGCACCTTGCGAGTCTGGGCGCGCGTCGAGCGCGCGAGCAGGTTGACGACCATGTTGTACGTCGGAGTGAACGCGGAAATCAACGGGTACGTGCGCTTCGACGCGAGGGCGGCGACCTCTTCGGGTGCCACTCCCCCACGATGCGAGACGACCGCGTGCCCTTCGGTGTCGATACCGCGGCGCCCCGCGCGTCCCGAGAGCTGCGTGTACTCGCCGGCGGACAGAGAGACGTGCGCCGAGCCGTTCCACTTCGTCAATGATTCAATGACGACCGTGCGCGCGGGCATATTGATACCGAGCGCGAGTGTTTCGGTCGCGTACACCATCTTGACGAGGCCACGCGAGAACAGGTGTTCGACGCTCTCCTTCATGAGGGGCAGCGTGCCAGCGTGGTGCGCGGCGATGCCGCGCATGAGGCCGCGTTTCCACGCCTCGGCGCCAAGGACGATGGCATCCTCGGGGGGAAGAAGCGCGATCACCTCATCCACGTAGCTCTCGATTTCGGCGGCCTCCGAGCGGGTCGTCAGCGTGATGCGCGTGGAGAGGATCTGGCGTACCGCATCCTCGCATCCTGCCCGCGAGAAGATGAACGTGATGGCGGGTAGCAGGCGCCCGCGATCGAGAGAAATCAGTGTCGAGGGACGCGATTCACGCCGCACTCGGACCTCGCGGTTCCACGAGCGCGAGCCGCGCCCGCCGCGCATTCCAAAGTCCCGCGTCGCGGCCACGAGCTCGGGATTGAGCTTTCCCTTTCCGGTCGGCGCGTACAGGTCAAAAATGTCCTCGCCGACAATCATGTGCTGGTAGAGCGGGACCGGGCGCCTTTCGGAAACGATGATCTCGCAGGTGGAACGAACTTCCCGGATCCACGCGCCGAATTCCTCGGCGTTCGACACCGTGGCCGACAGCGCGATGATCGCGACGTGTGCGGGCAGGTGAATGATCACTTCCTCCCACACAGGGCCGCGCATCTTATCCGCCAGGTAGTGGACCTCGTCGAGAATGACGACGCCCAGATCGCGCAGGGGTGCGCCCGCATAGATCATGTTGCGCGCCACCTCCGTCGTCATGACGACGATGGGAGCACCCGAGTTGACGGACGTGTCGCCCGTAGCCAGGCCGACGTTGGCGGCCCCAAAAAGATCGCACAACTCGAGGTACTTCTGATTGGACAGAGCCTTGATCGGGGTCGTGTAGAAAGCGCGCATCCCCTGCTCAAGGGCGACGTAAGCGCCAAACTGGCCGACGATCGTCTTTCCGGCACCTGTGGGTGCGGCAACGAGGACGGAGCTGCCAGCCTCGACGGCGTCGAGTGCCTGGATCTGGAACGGGTCCGGAGTGAAGCTCAGCGTGGAGACCCAGCGTGCGCGCAGCGACGAGGCAGCCTGCGCTTCGGCCTTGTACGCGGCGTAGCGCTGGGCGGCACTGCCCTCCCCCACGCCGGTCGGCTCCGGGGTGGCCGTGCGGTCGCGTCCGTGGCCGCGGTGCCTGCGTCTTGGTGGGCTCACGGCGACTCCTCCTGCATCCAGACGGACAACATGTGCTGCGCGCGCTTAGCCGCGTCGCCGCGCCTATCGGGGTCAACGCCGCGCAGGTGAGACGCGATGTCGGTGAGCAGGCTCAGGCCCCACTCCTCGTTCCACACGGGCAGGGTGATGCGGGCTCCCCCCTCCGCCAACTCCTCAACGATCGACCCCGCGTACTCGTCGGCGATCCATCTCGCCTCCCGGTCCACCTCCAGCGTCCAGGTCGTGGCATCCTGGCGCACGCGGCGTGGAAGGTGAGTGCGCGGTCCCCTCACGCGAAGATTACTGATCGAGGAGACGGAAAAAACGACGCGGCGCGTCGGCGCGCGTACACCACCCGTGTAGGAGCCAGCCCGTCGCAGTGGCCTCAAGCGACCACGGATCGACGACGCGATGGGACGAGGCGCGCGCGGAGACGTAATCAAACTCCACGCGCTGGCCTTGCGTTAGCGCCTCACGCAGCTCGTCGACGGTGGCCGAAGCCGGCGGCTGCAGGGCCAAATCGACTCCCCCGTCCCCGGGCAGGGTATCGAGGCCTCCCAGCGCACAGACGACGAGCGCCGCGTGGGGGACACGGTCGGCAAGATCGGAGCCAAGAAGCGGCGCAAGCGCCGACAGGCCGATGAGGAGAGCCTGCGCTTCGGCCTCGGAGAAGCGAAGCGGCGCCGACGCTCCCATCGTTGAGCGCAGAGACACCCGTTCCTCCTCCTCGTACAAACCCCAATCGATCTCGAAGGACGCCCCGGGCATGGAGTCGCCGACCGACGCCAAGTAGTCAATATCGCGGCGAACCTGGCGCCGGGTGCGGTGAAAGTGAGTGGCCAGCTCGTCGACGCTCACCCCGGGGTGCTCACCGATCCACGCCACCATCGACGCGAGACGAACCACGGCCAGCTGTACGGCTTCAGGCATGGCGCCCTCCCCACGTCGCGGCCGTGGCTAGGCGCTCCAGGATTGCCTCGCGCAGCGGTGGCGGGGGAAACGACGATGACGTCGCCGGCGAGGGGCAACAGACGCGCAATCCACGTGCCAAGCTCGGCGTCCTCAAGGCACAGAGCATCCCATCCCCGCCGAGGAGCGGGTCCCCCATCGAGGCCCGCACCCGCTTCGTAGCCCAGAAGAACCATGCGCGCGTGCGACTCAGCGCGCACGTGGACACGGGGCGCGACCAACGTCGACACGCGCGGGGGTACTGCCCCGGCGGGTGCCACCGACGCATCCCCGGGCTGGCCGATGAAGCCAACCGGCGAACTCACGCGCGACAGGCGAAACGTGCGCTCGGCTTCCCGATCAAGATCCCACCCCCACAGGTACAGGGCGCGGCCCTGTACCGTGAGCGCCCACGGATCGACCGAACGCTCCGTGAGACCAGCTGACCCCGGATACGTGAAGGTAACGACGAGCCTGTCGCGGATGCCCCGCGCGAACTGGGTGGCAGGGATCAGGCCTGACAGGCCGAGGCGAATGAGGGGCGCGGTCGCGTCGTCGCGCGTGCCCGCAGCAGTCTTGGCGTCAATCGAGTCAGCGAGGATCTCGCCGCCCTCCCACACGTGAGCCGCCAGGGAGATCAGCGCGCGGTCAGCGCTCGTGATCTCGATGGAGGGTGCGAAGGAGTCTCGCTCGATGCTGTAACGCTCTCCCGCCCCAATCGACAGGTGAGCTCCTGCCTCGCGCAGCGCATCCTTGTCGCGCTGGAACTGGGTCTCAAAGGCGTCCAAGCCCAAGGAGCGATATCCCGGAAGGGAGCGAAGCTGGGCCTTGGTGCGGCCCGGCTTCGCTCCCAGAAGCTCGATGAAGAGCTCCAGGACGCGCACGTTAGCGTTGGGGGCGGTACTCACCCGTTCACCCTACGTCTCGCGAGCGCACCTTGGGGGTGCGGCGCACCGTCAGGACCGAGACGAGGAGTCGGCGTTGGCGTCGGCAACAACGTAGTCGTTTGTGACAACAGACGATGGATCCACCCTCCCCTGGAGTTCGCCGAGGGATTCGAGGAACGAGATCATGCGCGCCCACGTCGCCTCGTCCTGCGTCCCCGTCGCATGCCCGCTCTCGCCGATCCAGAGGGGCACGGTGGCCGTCAGCACGGCGCGGGCGGACGTAAGCGTCGCCTCGTCCGTGAGCGAGGTATCCCACGGCTTTGTCGCATCAATGGCGATCTGTGGATCGGCTGCAATAGCGTTCATTGCCTGGGTTGTCGCCGAAACGACGGCGCGTGCCTGCTCGGGATGCTCCTGCGCCCACTTGTGCGTCGTGATGATCGACGCGCTCACGAGCGGCGTCGACGAGGGGTCCAAGGAGATCTCGCGGATATCGAGACCAGCCAGGCGCATCTGCACCGAATCGTTGTTCGTAAAGCCGACGACTGCATCCACCTGTCCCGAAGCGAGAGCGGCCTGCTGCGTGTAGCCGATCGGAGAGATCGTCACGTCCGACTCAGCCAGTCCAGCTTCCTGCAGGGCTGCGCGTGTCGCGTAGTAGTTCGCACCGTGCTCGCCGGGAATGCCCACTGTCTTGCCTGCGAGGTCGGCGAGAGTGTTGATCGGAGAATCTGCCGGCACGATAACCGTCCCCGGGTAGGACGCGTAGTATTGCCCGATCGAAACGATATCGAGTCCCTGCGAGGCGGCCACGGCGGCCTCGTCGCCCGACGCGATCACGACGTCCTCCTCACCGGCGAGAAGAGCCGTAAAGAACCCCTCGTGAGAACCATGGTGACGAATTGTCGTGCTGATACCAGCATCGTTGTATGTCCCCTGCGCATCGGCCACGTACACGGGAGCAAACTGAATGTTGGGAATGTAGGTCAGGCCGATTGTGACGTCTGAGTTGTCCGCCGATCGGGACTGACCGGTGCGATCGGGTGCCGCGCAGGCGCCGAGGGCAAGCGACGCGCAGGCACCGACAACTGCGGCGCGAACGATGGTGGATAGCTTCTTCAAAGGATTCTCCTTCACTGCGTGATCTCGTAGCGCTTCGACCGCTCGATCCTGTACACGATGGTGTACAACAGGGTCGCCATCGTACACAGGATGATGATGACGACGAACATGCCGGCCGTGTCCACGTTGTTTCTCATCTGAGTGAGTACCTGCCCGAGCCCGGAGCCTCCCATGACCATCTCCCCCACGACGGCACCCGTGACAGACAGGGCGAAACCGTTGCGCAAGCCGCCCAGGATTGCTGGTGCCGCCAGCGGAAGCTCCATGTGCCAGGCCATGGTCCATCCCGTTGCCCCGTCAAGGGCTGCCGCTTCAAGCAGTTCACGATCGATATGACGCAGGCCAACGACCGTGGAAACGAGAATCGGGAAGAACACCATCAGGGCACACAGCACGACAATCGCGGTGAATCCGTAGCCGACCCACAGGACGAGAATGGGCGCAATAGCGATGGCGGGCAATGCCTGGGTTGCCCCGAGGAACGGCTCAACCGCGGCGGCCAACAGACGCGAACGGTAGATCACGTACGCTGACGGCAGGGCGACGGCCGACCCGAGAAGACAACCGGCAACCGCTTCGGCCCCGGTGACCTGCACCCTGTGCCAGGTCGTCGGGAGCGCCAAAATGACGGAGCCCTTGGAGATGACGGACATGGGGTGTGGCAGGCGCCAGGCCTCGATGCCGGTGAGCGTCGTGGACAGCCACCATCCAGCCGCCAACACGGCGAGAAAGAGGATCGGGGCCACGACGGTCAGCGCGCCGCCAGGCTTGTTCCGAGATGCCACGACTAACTTTCCGACACCGGGGGTACGCGCAGCGCAGCAGGCGCACGGATGCGCCTCATGCACTCCTCCCATCCGGACTTTCACCGTCGGTGCCGGAATTTCACCGGCTCAGCCACCCCCGTTCTGTGAGGGCAGGTCGCGGACTATCACCGCCGGTTCGGACTTTCACCGACCCCGGAGTACTCGCCTGCCATTGTGCCATTGACGGGCGCATCGTGCGCGGTATTTCCGCTATGAAAGAAAGCGGGTGGTCAACAAACGACGCGTCGTTCTTTCGAACACCAGCACGCATGCGGCGCTCAGTGCGTGTGGGCGTTGGCCAGCTCGCGCAGCACCTCGACCTCCCGATGAGCATCATCGGCTCGAAAGACAGCGGAACCGGCGACGAAATTGTCCGCACCCGCAGCCGCCGCGCGCTCGATTGTGGTCCGAGAGATACCGCCGTCGACCTGGATGGACACCTCCAACCCGGCCGCGTTGATCGCACGCCGCGTGCGCTCGATCTTCGGGATCATCTGCTCGATGAAGGACTGACCGCCAAACCCGGGTTCGACAGTCATGATGAGGATCGTGTCGAACTCGTTGAGGATGTCGACGAAGGGCGCGATGTCGGTGGCGGGCTTGAGGGCAAGGCCCGCACGTGCCCCGAGGCGGTGAAGCTCGCGAGCCAGCCGTAGCGGCGCTGCCGCCGCCTCCGCGTGGAAGGTGACGGAGTGACACCCGACTTCGGCGTAGCCGGGAGCCCACCGATCCGGGTCTTCGATCATCAGGTGCGCGTCAACGGGAAGGATACCGGACTTGACCACGGCCTCGGCCACCGGGAGCCCCCACGAGAGGTTGGGCACGAAGTGATTGTCCATGACGTCGACGTGAGCGACGTCGGCTCCGGCGATCTTGTTCAGTTCGCCGCGCAGGTCAGCGATGTCACAGTTGAGAATCGAAGGGCTAATTGTGGCGTTCATAACGCCTATGCTAGCGCTTGCGCATGCATGCAACAAACATAAGGTCCGTGCCGAAACGGTGGTCCCACAGCTGGAGCGTGCGGCCTTGCGACCCAGCGATGACGCCTGCCGATGCGGGCACGTCGAGGGGTGTGGGACAGCAGTCATTCGCCAGGGCGACGGTGTCAAGCAGCTCGACCTCACCGCGCTGTGTCAAGCGCTCCACCTGTTCGCGCGTTTCGGCCGCGTGCGGGGAACACGTGACGTAGGTCAGGACGCCACCGGGACGGGTGAGCGCGACTGCTCGTTCGGTAAGCTCGTGCTGCAGCTGGGTCAGCTCCGCCACGTCGGCGGGCGTGCGGTTCCACCGCGACTCGGGGCGCCGACGCATCGAGCCCATGCCCGAGCAGGGGGCATCGACGATGACCCGATCAAAGGAAGCGAGCGGCCAGGCGCTCTGTCCCCCGCCGAAGCTCCGACCGTCACCGGAGACGACCTCGATGGAGTCGAGGAGCCGCGTCGTTCGTTCGACAAGCCTGGCGCGGTGCGGGTGCACTTCGTTGGCGGTCACCCGAGCGCCAACATTCGCCGCGAGTCCGGCAAGCATCGCCGCCTTCCCGCCCGGGCCCGCGCATAAATCGAGCCAGCGCTCGTCTCGGCCCCCATCGAGCGGGGCCGAGGCCGCAATCAACGCGGCCAGCTGCGAGCCCTCGTCCTGAGCTCCGCAACGCCCGTCTCGAATCGACGGCAGACGCGCGGGATCACCAGATTCGAGGAGAACCGCGTAGGGCGAGACGGTCCCGAAGGCGACGCGCGTGTCGAGAACGTCCTCGGCTTCGTCGGCAAGCTCGTCGACGGTCATCAGCGAGGGGCGGGCGACGAGCGTGACCGTGGGGACCTCATTGTCGGCCTTCAGGACATCAATAAGCTCACCGGCGGGATAGCCGTGCGCAACAAGCGCCTCACGAAAAGCCCGCACCATCCACGAGGGATGGGAGTAGCGCACGCCGAGAGCCTCGTCTTCGTCCTCGATGGCCTCCAGGGCTGCCTCACGCTCGCCCGGCCCCTCCCGCGTGATCGAACGCAGGACGGCGTTGATGAAGCGGACCGGACCATCGGTCAGGTGCTCGCGCGCCACGTCAACGGTCGCAGACACGGCCGCGTGGTCGGGAACGCGCATGTCGAGGAGCTGATGGGCACCCACGCGCAGGAGAACGAGGACACGCGGGTCAAGCTGGGACAGCGAGCGGTCCACGTGGCGTGCGATCACCCAGTCGAGCCATCCCATGGCCCGCAGCGTGCCGTGGACGAGCTCGGAAGCAAAGGCCGCGTCGCGATCCGAAAAATGACCGTGCAAGCGTGCCTGACGCAGAGCCTTGGGCAAGATGATGTTCGCGAACGCTCCGTCGACCGTGACGGCCCGCAGCACCTCGTATGCGACGCGGCGAGGTTCGTCAGCCAGACGCAGCTTCCGGTAACCGTCGGCGTAGCGCTTCTCGCTCACTGCTGTGCTCCCGTCTCGCCTCCGAGGCGAACCTCCTCGCCCAGGCGTGCTCCCCGCGCCCAAGCCGCCCCGTCCATCCAGGACTTGCCGGCCGGAGCGACGTCGCCGAGGAGAAGAGCCCCGCTCGCGCATCCCACCGTCACCTCTCGCTTGGTCACCTCGAGCTGTCCGGGCTCCAAGTCCGAGCGTTCAACCGGAGTGGCGACGCCCAGCTTCATGCGTGCTCCGCCGGGCAAGACGGTAAAGGCTCCCGGGTTGGGGGTGACGGAGCGGATGACACGGTCCTCGTGGTCGGCGCTGTGGGTGAAGGACACGTAGCCGTCTGCGCGGCTGAGGCGGCGCGCGTGGGTGACGCCTTCCTCGGGCTGCGGGTGGGCGTGGGCGGTTCCGGACTCAAGCGAGTCGACGACACCGAGGACCTGGTGTGCTCCGGCACAGGCCATCGAAGCGAGGAGGTCGCCGGCGCTGTGACGCGCGATAGGCACCTCGACACGCGAGTAGACGGCGCCGGTGTCCAGTCCTTCCTCCAACGCGAACACGCAGGAGGCCGTGGAAGTATCCCCGGCGCGAATCGCCCACTGGACGGGGGCGGCCCCCCGCCACCGGGGCAGGTCCGAGAAATGCAGGTTGATCCATCCGTGGGTCGGCATCTCCAGGATGGTCGCCGGTACGAGCCCGCCGTAGGCAACGACGACGCCGATGTCGGCGCGAGCGTCGGCGATCCGCTGGGCGATCTCGGGTGTCTTGAGCGAACTTGTTTCAAGGAGTTCGAGGCCGACGCTCGCCGCTAGCTCGGCGATCGGTGACGGATGCAGTGTCTTGCCACGGCCGCGCCGCGCCGGCGGGCGGGTGATGACGAGGACCACCTCGTGTGACGAGGCGTGCAGAGCACGCAGCGTGGGGACTGCGGCTTCGGGGGTTCCTGCGAAGATGATGCGCACGTGAGCCAGTCTACGGCACGGTGCGTGGCCGCACTCAGAAGAGCTCGGGTGGGTTGACGCTCATTGCGACGGTAGGCGCCTTGCGTGCGCTGCGCGACCGACGGATGTCCGTGAGCACCCGAAGCATGTTACCCGAGCGTGCCAGCGGCGCGCGCACAAGGGTGCGCACCTCGTTCTCCTGCCCCTCCCGCGTGGCGGGACGAACGACCGTTCCAACGAGCTCGGCGCCGCCCTGACGAACAACCTGGTCGGCGACCTGACGTACCTGTGCGGCCGCTCCGTCGAGCGCGACCATCGTTGATGCGGGGAAGAAGCCAAGAGCCTCCCGCTCGTCCAGGAGGCGTTCGGCGTACTCGGTGGGAGCCCAGCGCACGAGCATCTGCCCGAGTGAGTCGGGGATGGAACCGACGATGAGGCCGGGGTGCCCCGGCCTGACCAGGGAGAGCGCGTCAAGCCATCGGCGCGCGGCCTCCTCGGGTGCCCACAGCTCGGGTCGTCCGGCGAGCGCGGGGGCGTCGAGGATGACGGCGGCGGCGTAGCCGTCATCGACGGGTGGTTCGGCGCCCGCCGTGGCCACGACGACGGTCGGTCGCGCCGGTAGCCGACGGCTGATGCGGTGTGCGGCGGAGGACTCGAGGACAGACACGTCGCGCAGCGTTCTGGCGATCTCTTCGGCGGTGCGCGCGGAGCCGACGCGGGTTGCTCGCAGCTGGGTTCCCGAACAGTGGGGGCACCGCCAGGACTGCTGCTGGCGGGCACACCACGCGCACGACACGACCCCGTCGGCCTCGGCGCTTAAGGGGCCCGAGCACGTGCGGCAGCGGGCACGCTCCTCGCACCGGCGACACACGACGGTCGGCCAGTATCCCGCAGACGCGACCTGGATGAGGACTGGTCCGGAGCGCAGCGCCCCGCGAATCATCCGCAACGCTGCCTGCGGGATGCGCATGAGGCCGCCAGCGCCTTCGCGCTCGGCCTGGGTGCTGCCGTGGAGGTGGACGCGTGGCGTGGCCTCGCGCAGGGCCTGGGGCGTTGGCTCGATCCCGACGGCCCAGCCTGAGCGTACAAGCGCCTGAGCCTTCACCGAGCGCGCTGACGACGCGACAAGGAGGCCACTGCCTTCCACCGCACACCGTTGAACCGCCACATCAAGCGCATCGCACCTGGGGAAGCGGCGTTCGCGCAGGCGGTCATCGCCGTCGTCGACGATGATGATGAGGCCGAGTCGGGAGCAGGGAACCCACATGGCCGATCGCGTTCCCACGACGACCGGAACACGTCCGAGCGAGGCAGCCACGTGGAGGCGGTAGCGCTTCTCGGCAGCCACCTCTGAACCCGCCAGCGATACCGGGATCGAAAGGTCTTCGGACAGCTCCCGCGCATAGCGTCCAGCCTGCTCGCCGGTTGCCGTCACGACGATGACGGAGCGCCTAGAGGCGACCGTCGACGCGACGGCCTCGGACAGGCAGCCACGCAGGCGCGGGCGCAGCATCGTGGCTATGGCACGTGGTGACTCCCCCGCCCGCAACCGGGACACGAGCGCCTCCCCGGCCGGATAGGCCTCCCAGCCGAGGCCCACACGATCCGAGGTGACCGTGGGCCAGGTGGGAGCATTCTCGTCACGCGCCTCTCGCTCCGCGCGCGCGTGGCGGGGCGGGATGGCGAGGGACAGTACCTGAGACGTCGTGGCAAGGAAACGTGCCGCGATGCGGCGTGCGGTCTCGTAGATGGATGGCGCAAGCACGGGAGTCGAAGACACGACGGACTCGAGGCTCGCGGTTCCCTCGCCCACCTCCCGCCTGGTTCTCTCAACGATCCAGCCGTCGATCCTCGCGGAGGACAGGCGTACGCGCACGAGGGAACCCACGACGGCTGCGTCGGCGAGCCCGGCCGGCACTATGTAGTCCAAAGGCCTATCCATGTGGGGCAGATCAACGTCAACGAGGACGCGCGCGACGTCGGCGCTGCGCGTTGACGGCGCCTCGAAGCCCTCAAGCATGCCCTGCATGGAAGTCATGAACCCAGTCAAGCACAGAGCATGCTCACGTGCGTGACTCCTAGCCCAGAAGCTTCACGCCGTACTTGGCGACCACCATCGCAATGACGCCGAAGATGATGAGGCCCCACAGCGCCCAGTCGAGGCCCTGGGCGACCGCCCGACGCAGCCCCTGGGGCGCGGGAATCACACCGTCGCGGACGTTGATTCGAGTCAAGCCGGCGAAGACCAGGGTTGTCGTGAGCGTGATGAGCAGGCACCAGGGGCACAGGACCTGGATGACGAAGTACGACTGCGAAAAGAGCCAGAAGGCGAAGAAGAGCGCAACCGTGTAGAGCAGGTTTGTGCCGAGCATGTACCAGCGGGGAAATCTCACCCCGGCACATAGGGCGACTGAGATGGCGAGCACGACCGCCTCGAAGAAGATGCCGAGGAAAGCGTTGGGAAAGCCCAGGATGCGTGCCTGCCACGTCTGGGCGACGGCCGAACACGACAGCACCGAGGAAATATCGCACCCGAAGCGCGCGGAGGAATCGGCAGCGAGCTGCCACGCCTCGATCGAGAGAACGAAGGAGGTGACAAGGCCGATTATCCCCGAGATCACCATCTCGACGCTCGTGCGCCGACGCCACGAGCGCCGAGCACTCTCGGTCTCGCGGGAGGGCAGAAGATCCTCGGCTTCTGGCGAGGTGCTCATTGAAGCGCGGCCCTGAGCTGCTCGACGCGATTCGTCGCCTCCCACGGGAACTGTTCGCGCCCGAAGTGGCCGTACGCCGCCGTGTCACGGTAGATGGGGCGCGCCAGGTCGAGGTCTTCGATCATGCCGAGAGGACGGAGATCAAACACCTCGCGGATCGCGTGTGCAATCTTGTCCTCGCTAACCGCTGCCGTGCCGAAGGTGTCGACGTACAGGCCGATCGGGTGCGCCCGCCCAATGGCGTAAGCGAGCTGAATCTCGCAGCGGCGCGCGGCTCCGGAGGCAACCACGTTCTTCGCGACCCAACGAGCCGCGTAGGTCGCGGAGCGGTCAACCTTTGACGGATCCTTGCCGGAGAACGCTCCTCCGCCGTGGCGTGCCATGCCGCCGTAGGTGTCGACGATGATTTTGCGGCCCGTCAGGCCCGCGTCGGCAGCTGGTCCGCCCAGCACAAAACGACCCGAGGGATTGATGAGCGTCTTCATGGCTGAGGTGGACAGGTCAAGGCCGGATTCGTCGATGACCGGCTCGATGACGTGGGTGCGCACGGCATCAGCGACGGCCAGCTGGCTCATGCACTCGTCGTGCTGGGTGGACACCACGATCGTGTCGATGCCCACCGGGCGGTCGTTGTCGTAGGCGAGCGTGACCTGGGTTTTGCCGTCGGGGCGAAGACCCTCAACGATCCCCTGCTTGCGCACGTCGGTGAGGCGCTTGGCGAGGCGGTGGGCGAGCCAGATCGGTGCGGGCATGAGATCGGGCGTGTCGGCGCACGCGTAGCCGAACATGATGCCCTGGTCGCCGGCCCCCAGGCGATCCCGGGGGTCCGTGCTGCGAGAACCGCGCACTTCGAGGGCCTCGTCGACGCCGCCTGCAATGTCGGGGCTTTGACCGTCGAGGGATACCGAGACTCCGCAAGAAGCCCCGTCAAAGCCCACGCGCGAGGAGTCGTAGCCGATGGAGAGGATCTCCCGGCGTACGATTTCGGGAATCTCCACGTAGGCCTCGGTCGTGACCTCACCGGCGACGTGAATGAGGCCGGTCGCAGCCATTGTTTCGACGGCGACGCGAGAACGGGGGTCCACCTCGAGCAGAGCGTCCAAGATCGCATCGGAGATGCGGTCGCACACCTTATCGGGGTGGCCTTCAGTGACGGACTCGGAAGAGAAAAGCTGTTGACTCACCGCTTCAGGTTATCAAGGAAAGCGGCAGCCCGAGCAATCAGACCTGCAGCGACGTCATCCTTTGAACCCACGTAACGATCGACGAGAGTTCCGGTGGCGTCAAGAAGGCGGATCTCGTTGGGGACGTCACCAAAACCCGTTGTCTCCCCGACGCGATTGACGGCGATGTAGTCGGCCCCTTTGCGGGCCGCCTTGTCGGCCCCGAAAGCCATGATCTCCTCGTCGGTGCCGGTTTCGGCCGCAAAGCCGATGACGAGAGGGGGCCGATGCGGGCCGTGGCTAATCTCGGCGAGAATGTCCGGGTTACGTATCAGGCTCAGGCTTGGTGCATCGGTTGAGCCGGGATCCTTCTTCATTTTGGCGCCAAGGGTGTGCTCTGGGCGAAAGTCGGCCACCGCGGCCGCCATGACCAGGGCATCGGCGTCGCCCACCAGCTCCATCGTCGCATCGCGCATCTGCATCGCGCTGCCGACGCAGTGCACCTCCACTCCCGGTGCAACCAGTGCCTGGACGGAGGCGTCGATGTTGGCCGCGACGAGGCGCACGCGTGCTCCCGCGCGCGCCGCGGCGCTCGCGATCGCCACACCTTGGCGCCCCGACGAACGATTTCCCAGGTAGCGCACCGGGTCGATGGGTTCGCGTGTGCCCCCGGCGGTCACGACGATCGTACGGCCCGCCAGGGTGTGCGCCTGGGCCGAATGCCCGCCCGCCGTGAGCAGGGCCAACGCCTGCCGTGCGATCGACACCGGATCGGCCAGGCGCCCGATTCCGCTGTCTCCCGAACCCAGCGCGCCCGTCTCGGGGTCGATCACGTGCACGCCGCGGCGACGCAATGTTGCCACATTGGCCTGCGTGGCGCTCGCCAGCCACATGTTCGAGTGCATGGCGGGCGCGACGACGACCGGAGCGGCACTGGCGAGAACCGTGAGCGACACCATGTCGTCGGCGAAGCCAGCTGCGAGCTTGGCGAGCGTGTTGGCCGTTGCCGGGACGACGATGATCAGGTCCGCGACGCGAGCGAGCTCCACGTGCTCAGCGCGCCCCTCCCCTGCGATGTCGACGGCGACAGGACGGGAGGTGATACCCTCCCACGTCGAACGGCCAACGAAGTCCAGAGAGGACAAGGTTGCAGCCACACGCACGTCGTGGCCCGCGCGTTGACACTCGCGGACCACGATGGGGGCTTTGAATGCCGCGACGCCGCCGGTCACACCGACGACAACGCTCGCCATGGTCAGGCCTCAGGGTTGGACTCGAGCGAGAGCATCCCCTCGTTGATTTCGCGCAGCGACACGGCCAGGGGCTTCTCGTCGGGCTGAACATCAACGACCGGGCCCACGAACTGAATCATGTTCTGCTGGAGCTGCAGGTTGTAGGAATTGATCTGGCGGGCGCGCTTTGCCGCGAAAATAACCAGCGCGTACTTGGAATCGACGTGCTCCAGCAGATCATCAATGGGTGGAGACGTAATACCCACGGGCTGGGCAACAATTCCGGACATGCGTGTCTTCCTCTCAGTGGCTGATTCAGGTAGATACTACTCCAGGCCAATGAGTCCAGCCAGCTCATCCACCGTGCGCTCGATGTCGTCGTTGATCACAACGTGATCGAACTCGGAGGCGGCCTCCATCTCGATCCTGGCCGTGCGTAGGCGCCGCTCGCGCTCTTCGGGTCCCTCGGTTCCGCGCCCGATCAGCCGACGCTCAAGTTCCTCCCACGAGGGTGGCGCAAGAAAAATGAAGCAAGCGTCGGGCCTGGTGGCCCGCACCTGGCGAGCGCCGTCCAGATCGATCTCGAGAAGCACAGGTACGCCCGCGTTCAGGGACTCGTCAACCGGGCCGCGGGGCGTGCCGTACTTGTTGGTCCCGTGAACGAGTGCCCACTCAAGCATGTCTCCGCGTTCGATCATGTCGTCGAACTCTTGCGGGGAGACGAAAAAGTAGTGAACGCCTTCCTTCTCACCTGGGCGAGGAGCGCGCGTCGTGGCGGACACCGATACCCGTAGCTGCGGATAGCGCCTGGTGAGGGCTGCGACGACGGTACCCTTTCCGACGGCTGTCGGTCCGGCGAGAACGGTCAATTGAGCCTGAGTCATGACACAAGTGTGCCACGCCCAGCGGGCTCAGCCGAAACGCTCAACGAGAGCCTTGCGTTGGACAGGACCGAGGCCGCGCACGCGCCGACTCTGAGCGATCTTGTACTCGTCCATCAGGACTGCGGCGGTGTTCGTACCGACGCGAGGCAGGGACTCAAGAAGCGAAACGACTTTCATCTTCGCCACGGCCTCGTCGGAGTCGGCGAGTTCAAGAACCTCGGATAGGTTCATCGAGCGCGCCTTGAGCGCGTTCTTCACCTCGGCGCGACGCCGACGTGCCTGAGTTGCCTTCTCGAGAGCCTGTGCCCTCTGTTCCGGCGTGAGATCAGGTAGTGCCATTCTGATCATCTCCTCCGTTGGTATCTTCGGTAAATAAACTATGTCACCAATCAGAGCATGATTGCCAGATCAAACGGGTCACTCTTAGCTATTGGGACAGACTATTGCAACGAACCGGCTGTCGCCAGGTATGCCTGACGCAAGGCGCTCATGCTAGGGCCAGCAGACAGGATCGCGCGTGAGGAAGAGGCGAGAACGGCGTCCTCAACCCCGGCGAAAACCTGCCTGACCTGCGCCGCTCCCGCTCCCTGCGCACCCACTCCTGGAGCCAAAAACGCCCCGCGCAGAGCCGAAAGATCAAGGCCGAGTCGCTTGATCGCGTCCCCGACTGTCGCGCCGACGACGATCCCGGCGGGGCCAAGGTGCGATTTGTCACAGCTTGCGTTAAATTCCGCCAATTGGGACACAACGTCCCCCGCGACGCTCGCGCCACTGGCTCCGCGAGCGTGCTGCACGGACGCCCCCTCGGGGTTCGATGTCAGCGCGAGGACGAAGACGCCCCGACCGGTGCGCCGTGCCAGTTCGAGTGCGGGCGCGAGTGAGCCGACCCCAAGGTAGGGTGACAGCGTGACCGCGTCGCCTGCCAACGGAGACGAATCGGCGAGGTAGGCCTGGGCGTAGCCATCCATCGTTGAGCCGATATCTCCGCGCTTAGCGTCCACGATGCTCAGCGATCCAACCTCGCGACAGGCGGCGATCACCTCCTCAAGGACTGCCACGCCTCGTGAGCCGTGCCTCTCAAAGAACGCCGACTGAGGCTTGAAAGCCGCCACCCGCCCCCCGAGCGCATCGATGACGCGCAGCGAGAACTCGCGCACCCCATTGGCGTCGTCAGTGAGCCCCCAGGATGTCAGAAGCGAGGCGTGTGGATCGATACCGACGCACACTGGGCCGTGCTCGCGCATAGCGGCATAGAGGCGGTCGCCGAAGCCGGGCGACGCGGATGTTGTCGTGTGCGTCATCGTGTCTCCTCCGTTCGACGAGCGTCCCACTCCTGAAGGGAACGAACGGCGTACGCGCCGCGCTTGCGGACCTCAATGGCCTGAACCATCGCGTTGAAGGCCTGCAGCGTCGTCACCGCCGGGCAATCCTGTGCCACCGCCGCCGCGCGAATCTGGTAGCCGTCATTTCGGGGAGCGGATCGCTGCGGTGTGTTGACGACCATGTTAATGGAGCCATCGTTGATCAGGTCGACGATCGTGGGCTCCCCATCCTTGCCCCGCCCCTCCGAGGACTTGCGCACCGCGCACGCCTCGATCCCGTTTCGCCGCAGGACGGAAGCAGTGCCTGAGGTCGCCAGGATCGTGAAGCCCAGCTCGGCCATCCGCGCAGCGGGGAGCACGATCGCGCGCTTATCCGTATCCGCGATCGAGATGAAGATCGTGCCCGAGGTCGGCATGTCGGTGGAGGCGCCGAGCTGCGACTTGGCGAAGGCGGTCGGGAAGTCACGGTCGATGCCCATCACCTCACCGGTGGAACGCATCTCCGGACCGAGCACCGTGTCGACGGTTTCGCCTCGGCGCGTGCGGAATCGCTTGAAGGGCAAGACCGCCGCTTTGACCGCGATGGAGCCCCCGTCGTGAATCGTGCGCGCGTCCCGGGTGGGAAGGACCCCGCACGCGCGCAGCGACGCAATCGAGGCACCTACCTGAATGAGCGCGGCGGCCTTGGCAAGTTGCACGCCCGTTGCCTTCGATGCGAAAGGAACCGTACGCGAGGCGCGCGGATTTGCTTCGATCACGTAGAGAGTGTCGGAGAGCAGGGCGAATTGGATGTTGATGAGTCCGCGCACGCCCACCCCGCGAGCGATCGACTCGGTTGAGTCGGTGATACGCTCCAGCTCCCGTGCGGACAGGGTCATCGGGGGAAGAACGCACGAAGAGTCGCCGGAGTGAATCCCGGCTTCCTCAATGTGCTCCATGATCGCGCCCATGAATAGTTCTTGACCGTCGTACAGTGCATCGACGTCAATCTCAATGGCTGCGTCCAGGAAGCGATCGATGAGCAATGGGCCCCTCGAGAAGAGAAGGTCCGCGTCATGGTTCTCCAGGTAGTCGCGCATTCCAGCCTCGTCATTGACGATCGCCATGCCGCGTCCTCCCAGAACAAAGGACGGGCGAACGAGCACGGGGTAACCCACCTGATGCGCGATCGACAGAACCTGCTCGGGCGTGTGGGCGGTGTCGTGCGCGGGCGCCGGGCAGCCCGCGGCCTCCAGGACCTTGCCGAACTCCTCCCGGTCTTCGGCCATGTCAATCGCGTGCGGGCTCGTTCCCAGGATCGGCACACCCGCGCGCTCCAGGTCGGCGGCCAACGACAGCGGGGTCTGGCCTCCGAGCTGAACGATCATTCCCTTGACGGGGCCGGCCGCGCACTCCGCCCGGTAGACCTCCAGCACGTCCTCCAGCGTGAGAGGCTCAAAGTACAGCCTGTCCGAGATGTCGTAGTCGGTCGAAACCGTCTCCGGATTGCAGTTGACCATGATCGTGTCGTAGTGCTCGCGTAGCGCCATGGCCGCGTGCACGCACGAGTAGTCGAACTCGATTCCCTGGCCGATCCGGTTCGGACCCGCTCCGAGAATGATCACCGCTTCGCGGCTTCGCGGGCGAACCTCGTTCTCCTGATCGTAGGTCGAGTAGTGGTAGGGCGTGCGGGCGGCAAACTCCGCGGCGCAGGTGTCGACCGTCTTAAAGACGGGATGGATGGCGAAGGCCCCTCGCACCTCGCGCACGGTCTCCTCCGACAGGCCGCGGATCGCCGCGATCTGGCGGTCCGAAAAGCCGTGACGCTTCGCTTGCGCCAACACGGCGCCGGTGAGCGCCTCGGCCTGGCGGATCCGCTGCGCGACCTCGTCGAGAAGGAACATCTGGTCGAGGAACCACGGATCGATCTTCGTGGACTCGAAGAGCTCGGACAGGTTCGCTCCCCCACGGATCGCCTGCTGAACCTGCACGAGCCTGCCCTCGGTGGCCGTAGCGGCGGCCGCGACGAGCGACCTCGTCTGCTCGGGAGTCGGAGCCTGCCCGTCCCAGTGGAACTGCACACCCCCCTTGTCGATCGAGCGCAGCGCCTTTTGCAACGCCTCGGTGAAGCAGCGCCCAATGGCCATGGCCTCGCCAACCGCCTTCATCGACGTCGTCAGGGTCGGATCCGCCGCCGGGAACTTCTCGAAGGTGAAGCGAGGCACCTTGACGACCACGTAGTCGAGCGTGGGCTCGAAGGACGCCGGGGTGGATCCCGTGATGTCGTTGGGGATCTCATCGAGGGTGTAACCGGTTGCCAGGCGCGCCGCGATCTTCGCGATCGGGAAGCCCGTCGCCTTCGATGCCAACGCGGAGGAACGCGAGACGCGCGGGTTCATCTCGATGACGATGACGCGGCCGGTTTCGGGGTGGACCGCGAACTGGATGTTACAGCCTCCCGTGTCAACGCCCACCGCGCGGATCACCGCAATACCGATGTCGCGCAGGCGCTGCATCTCGCGATCCGTGAGCGTCAGCGCGGGCGCAACCGTGATCGAATCGCCCGTGTGCACTCCGACGGGGTCAACGTTCTCGATCGAACACACGACCACGACGTTGTCCGCCTTGTCGCGCATCAACTCGAGTTCGTACTCCTTCCAACCGAGGATTGACTCCTCGAGCAACACCTCGGTGGTGATCGAGTCGGCCAACCCCTGCCCCGCTATGCGATCCAGGTCCTCGGGCGTGTAGGCGAACCCCGAGCCCAAACCACCCATGGTGAAGGAGGGGCGAACGACAAGCGGATAGCCGAGCTCGGCCGCCGCCGCGTGGCATTCCTCCAGCGTATGAGCGATGAACGAGCGTGCGACCTCGGCGCCCGAGCGCTCCACGATCGCCTTGAACTCTTCACGATCCTCGCCGGCGCGAATCGCGTCGATAGACGCACCGATCAGCTCGACGTCGAAGCGCTCCAGCACGCCCATCTCCGAGAGCGCAACCGCCGTGTTGAGGGCCGTCTGTCCACCCAGGGTGGGCAGCAGCGCGTCGGGGCGTTCCTTCTCGATGATCGAGGCGACCACCTCGGGCGTGATCGGCTCGACGTAGGTCGCGTCCGCAATGCCGGGGTCCGTCATGATGGTGGCCGGGTTGGAGTTGACGAGGATGACGCGCAGTCCCTCTTCCTTCAACACGCGGCACGCCTGGGTGCCCGAATAGTCGAACTCGCAGGCCTGGCCGATCACGATGGGACCGGACCCAATAACGAGAACGGAAGAAAGATCGTTCCTGCGGGGCATCAGCGGTTCTCCTTAGCGGCGATCATGAGCGACATAAAGCGGTCGAAGAGCAGCTCCCCGTCGTGGGGGCCGGCCGCCGCCTCGGGGTGGAATTGGACAGAAAAGGCGGGAATGTCGAGGGCTCGAAGGCCCTCCACGACACCGTCGTTGAGCCCGACGTGTGAGACCGTGATACGCCCGTAGCGGCCGGCGTCAAAAGGCGCCACAGAATCCGAACCCACGGGGGCGTCCACGGCGAAGCCGTGATTGTGCGCGGTGATCTCCACGCGCCCGGTCTCCAGGTCCTTGACGGGCTGGTTGATACCGCGATGACCATAGTTCAACTTGTAGGTACCGTAGCCGAGGGCTCGTCCAAAGAGCTGGTGACCAAAACAGATGCCGAAGTAGGGGATGCCCGCATCCAACACGGCGCGTAGAACGCCCACTTCCCGGTCGGCCGTGGAGGGATCACCGGGACCGTTGGAAAAGAACACGCCGTCGGGGTTCAGCGACTCAATGTCGGCAAAGGAGACCGTGGAGGGGACGACATAGACACGCGCTCCTCGCGCAGCCAGGTGGTACGGGGTACGCGACTTGATACCCAGGTCGACGGCCACGACACGAGCAAGGGGGTCAGCACCCTCGAACTCGCCGAGCGGCTCAACGACGTACGTTTCCTCGGTCGACACCTGCGCGGCCAGGGCCTGGCCGCTCATCGCCGGAGACTCGGCCACGATGCGTACCAGGGAGGTGATGGCCTCCTCCGCCAGGTAGAGCGCGCCGGCGGGGAGCGCGTCACCGGAGAATATGCCCGCCCGCATGGCTCCGCGCTCGCGGATGTGTCGGGTGACGGCGCGAGTGTCAACGTCCGCGATGCCAACAATTCCCTGCGCGAGGAGTTCGTCCTCAAGTTCGCGCCGAGAACGCCAGTTGGATGCGCGCCTGGCGCCGTCGCGTACCACGAAGCCGGCGACCCAGATCCGTGAGGACTCGGGGTCCTCGTCGTTGACCCCCGTGTTGCCGATGTGCGGAGCCGTCATGACGACGATCTGGCGGTGGTACGACGGGTCGGTGAGGGTCTCCTGGTATCCCGTCATGCCGGTCGAGAAGACGATTTCGCCGAGGGTGCGGCCGCGAGAGCCCCAGGCTCGTCCCCGAAAGACGGTTCCGTCCTCCAGCACGAGCAGAGCGGTATTGCTCGACGTCATCGGTCCTCCTTGGCGATCGGGGCGGCGTCAACGACCGTCGGCACACCGCCGTAGATGGTGTAGCGCACCTGACCCGGAAGTTCCATGCCGCGATACGGGCAGTTGGTCGACCTCGTCCACTGTGCGGCGGGATCGACCGTCGTACGAACCGAGGCGTCAACCAGGGTGACGTGCGCGGGTGCGCCCTCGACGAGGCCTCGCCCCTGGGTGTCGACCCCTCCGATGCGCGCCGGAGCGGTGGACATGACGCGGGCGACGTCCTCCCACGTCATGCGACCGGAGTCGACCATCGTCTCGATGATGATCGGAAGCGCCGTCTCCAGTCCGGTCATTCCGAAGGCGCCGGCCTGCCACTCGCAGTCCTTCATCTCGAGAGGGTGGGGGGCGTGGTCGGTCCCGACGCAGTCGATCGTGCCGTCGGCCAAGCCCTCGCGCACGGCTTCGACGTCCTCGGAGCGTCGCAACGGCGGGTTGACCTTGAAGAGCGGGTCGTAGGTGGAGGCGAGCTGCTCGGTGAGCAGCAGGTGGTGGGGCGTCACCTCGGCGGTGATGTTGACGCCCTGCGCTTTGCCCCAGCGAACAATGTCGACGGATCCAGCCGTGGACAGGTGGCACACGTGCAGGCGCGAGCCGACGTGCTTGGCCAGCAGGATATCGCGAGCGATGATGGCTTCCTCGGCGACGGCCGGCCATCCCGCCAGGCCCAGCTGGCCCGACAGTGGCGACTCGTTCATCTGCGAGCCCTCGGTCAGCTCGGGATCCTGACTGTGCTGAGCGATGACGCCGCCGAAGCTCTTGACGTACTCGAGCGCGCGGCGCATCAGGACGGGGTCGGAGACGCACTTTCCGTCGTCGGAGAAGACCCTCACGCGCGAGCGTGAGCGAGCCATGGATCCCAGGGCCGCGAGTTGCTTGCCAGCCAGGCCCTTCGTCACCGCGCCAACGGGGCGCACCTCCACCCAGTCGGCCGCCTCCCCCAGACGCAGCACCTGATCAACGACGGCCGCCGTGTCCTGAGTCGGGGTGGTGTTCGCCATGGCGTGAACGGCCGTGTAGCCTCCGACGGCCGCCGCGCGCGTCCCGGTGAAAACCGTTTCGGCATCCTCTCCGCCCGGCTGACGCAGGTGCGTGTGCATGTCGACGAGGCCGGGCAGGGCGATGAGACCTGCTGCGTCAATGACGCGCGGATCGGTCAGAGCGCCTGACGCGTCGGGGCCGATGCCAACAATCACGCCCCGGGAGAGCGCAATGTCCGTCGCACCCTTTCCGAGCAATGAGGCCCCCGTGATGAGAATGTCGCGGGTCTGTTCAGTCATTGCGTTGTCCTTCCGATGCGAGGAGCAGATAGAGCGCGGCCATGCGGATGCACACGCCGTTGCCCACCTGTTCGACGACTACTGATTGGTCCGAATCGGCTGCTTCGGCGCAGATCTCAAGGCCGCGATTCATCGGGCCGGGGTGCATCACCACGGCGTGAGGGTCGAGGCGTGCGAAGCGTTCGGGAGTGAGCCCGTACTCAGAGTGATAGGCGCCCGGGGAGGGAAAAAACCCGCCTCCCGCTCCGGACATCCGCTCGCGTTGGACCCGCAGCATCATGACCGCGTCGGGCCGAGACGCGATCGCATCATCAAAGTCGTAGGATGTCTCACACTTCCAGGCCTCCACGCCGATGGGCAGGAGCGTGGGGGGTGCAACGAGGGTGACGCGGGCACCGAGCATCGTGAGAAGATCGACGTTGGAGCGCGCGACCCGCGAGTGGAGAATGTCGCCGACGATAACCACGTGCGCTCCATCGAGTCCCGTGCCCGCGTGCGGGGTCCCTCCCCCGGTCGCGTAGTGGCGCCTGAGCGTCATCGCGTCGAGCAGTGCCTGGGTGGGATGCTGGTGGGTGCCGTCTCCCGCGTTGAGGACGGGAAGGTTCATCCAGCCGGCGTGCGCGAGTCGGTGGGCGGCTCCCGACGAGGAGTGGCGTACCACAACAGCGTCCGCTCCCATTGCCTGCAGGGTCAGGGCGGTGTCCTTGAGAGATTCCCCCTTGGAGACCGAGGAACCTCGGGCCTGGAAGTTGATGACGTCGGCGCTCAAACGCTTGGCGGCGGTCTCGAAGGAGATGCGCGTGCGCGTCGAATCCTCGAAAAAGAGGTTGACGACGGTCTTACCCTGAAGCGTGGGGAGCTTCTTGATGCCCCGGTTCTGTGTGGCGGCCATCTGCTCCGCCGTGTCGAGGATCAGAACCGCCTCCTCGCGCGTCAGGTCGCGGATCGAAATGAGATGGCTCAGGCTCATCGCTTATCGGCCTTTCCCGAGAAGGACGCCGTCGCGCCCGTCCGTTTCGTCAAGCAAGATGGTGACGGTCTCCTCGCGCGACGTCGGCAGGTTCTTGCCGACGTAGTCGGGCCGGATCGGCAGTTCCCTGTGCCCGCGATCCACCAGGACCGCCAGCTGGACCGCCGACGGTCGGCCGATCCTGGTCAGCGCATCGAGGGCGGCCTTGATGGTGCGCCCCGTGTAGAGCACATCGTCGACGAGAATAATGGTCTTTCCGTCGATCCCAGCGGCCGGTATCAGCGTTTCCTTCGGAGAACGAAGCGGCTGGCTGGCGAGGTCGTCTCGGAACAGCGTGGTGTCGATGATCGCCAGATCCGCGTAGGTGCCCGACACCTCGCGAATTCTGTTAACGAGGCGACGAGCAAGCGTCGCTCCTCGAGTCGGAATGCCCGCGATGACGAGGCCCTCGCCGCCTCCGTTGCGTTCGACGATCTCGTATGCAATACGCGTCAGGGAGCGCGCGACGTCGCCGACTCCCAGTACTTCTTTGCCGCGCTGAGCGCGATCGGCATGCAGTGCTGCCACTGCTAGCTCCTTCCCCGCCTCACGGGACGGTCATTAAAGGATTCATATCGCCATCATGGTACGCGCCCGGCGCGCATTCGTCACGGCGAGGCGGGCGACGGCGTGCGAGTCAGCGACGCATCGTGGCCGTGATCGAGGGCGTAAGCATCCCGGAACGATCGTCGTGACCTCATTCAGCCTCCCAACGACAGCGCCCACATCGAACGGGTGCGAGAGGGTATACCCGGTAGGGGTATCCTATGATACCCCTACCGGGTATAACTCACGGGCCGCTCGCGTCGCCCCATCCCACTGGGTATCGAAGGGGAAAAACCGGTAAAATTACGCGTGTGCACGACTCGCGTGCGCCAATCACAGCGTCACCACAGAAAGGTCACCAATGACCATCGAAGAACTTCCCCTGACCGAGGTACGTAGCGACGGTTGCGGCTGCGGCGCACACGAGGGTGCGGAGCCGATGATCGACGCATCGGCGATCCCTCACCGGATTCGCCACGCCGCCGTACTCGGCGCCGCCCAGTCGATGAATGCGGGCGAAGCCTTCATTATCCGCGCGCCGCACCTGCCCAGGCCCCTCCTGGCCCAAATCGCCCAGCTACCCGGCGAGTGGACCTTCGAGGTGCTCACGGACGGCCCCGAGTACTGGGACGTGCGGGCCACCCGACTCGCGCTCTAGTTTGTCACCGAAGCACACAAACAACGAAGAGGTGGCCGGTTCCCGCGAAGGGACCGGCCACCTCTCATCAGCGGATGAAACTAGTACTCCTGCAGGAGCTCGTCCAGCTCATCGTCCACGGACGCCCCGTCGAGCGGCGTCGCGCCGTCGGGAAGGGAACGCGACGGCGCAGTCTGCTCCGCCAGGTCAGTGTGCTCACCGCGGACGGATTCCGAGGCCTCCCCCGCCGAGGTTGCCTCGTCTGCGTCGGTGCGCCGAGACCATGCAGGGGACTCTAAGTCCTTGCGGATCGCGTCAAGCACTGCGTTGACGAAAGCGGGAGACGTGTCGGTTGAAATCGAGCGGACAATTGAGACTGCCTCGTCGATCACGATGATCGGCGACACCTCGTCGTTTTCCAGCATCTCCCACACGGCAACGCGCATGACGGCCAGATCGACCGCAGCAATCCGATCCAGGCCGGGAACGCGGGCGTGGGCGGAAATCAGCGAGTCGATGCGGCGCAGGTTGTCCGCCACTCCCCCGATGATACGAAGAGAAAACTCCGGCAAGGGGGTCTGAGCCGCGGTGATGACGCGGCGTTCGCGCAGCAGGTCGCGCAGCGCGTCGGGATTGGAACCCATCCCGCGCTGATCGGCCTCGTAGACCACGTCGGCCGCGCGCTTGCGGGCCTTCGTGCGCGACGTGAAGCGGTGCTGCTTCGACATTACTCGGTCACGCGACCCGAGTACGAGCCGTCGCGGGTATCGACCTTGACGCGCGTTCCTTCCTCCATGAAGAGGGGAACCTGGATCTCGTAGCCCGTTTCAAGCGTCGCGGGCTTGGTGCCGGCCGAGGAGCGGTCGCCCTGCAGGCCAGGCTCGGTGTGGGTGATCGTCAGGACAACGGTGGCGGGCAGCTCGACGAAGAGGACGGTGCCGTCGTGCTGGGAGACGATGACGTCCTGGTTCTCCACCATGAAGTTGCGGGCGTCGCCCACGGTCTCGGCGGGCACGTTGATCTGCTCGTAGGTCGACTGGTCCATGAAGACGTAGTCGGTGCCGTCCTGGTACAGGTAGGTCATGTCGCGGCGGTCCACGGTCGCGGTCTCGATCTTCAGGCCGGCGTTGAATGTCTTGTCGACGGTCTTACCGGACAGGACGTTCTTGATCTTGGTGCGCACGAAGGCCGGCCCCTTGCCGGGCTTGACGTGCTGGAACTCGACAACCTGCCAGAGCTGGCCGTCAATCACCATGACGAGGCCGTTCTTCAGATCATTTGTCGTTGCCACAGGGGTACCTCACTCGTGAAGGAATCAGTAATCAGAGGTCAGTCTACACGCGCGCGCCACCACATCGGCGACTTCTTGCGGGGTGCGGGTGCTCGTATCCACTGTTGCATCGGCCACGCGCTGATACGAGATCCGGGCCCGCTCCATCATGCGGGCAAGAACGGCGCGAGGCGCTCCGAGTCCGACCGATCTCGGTGCGCCGAGTCCTTCGCGGCGAGATACCGCCGAAAGATCGGCGCTGAGCTCGACGACGATCGCCCCGGCGCGGCGCGCCCGGTCAACGGCGGCGGCAACAACGGGATCGAGGGGTTGGGATGCCCCGAGGGTGACAATGCCCTCGCGCAGGTCCAGCGCACGAAGAGCTTCGTCGCGTGCGACGTCGGCCAGCCTCGCGTCGCGTCGAACGACGAGGGAGCGCATGCTCGCCCCAAGCTTGGCCTCCACCGCGCGATCCACCTCGTGAAGCTCGAGACGATAGGAATCGGCGAGAATCCGGCCAACCGTCGTCTTGCCGCTCCCCGTGACGCCGATGAGAACGACGAGGCTCATGAGGGAATACCGATTGCTCGCGCTGCGTCAACGAGCTCGGAGTGCTCGATCGTCTCGGTTCGAGGGTTCGCGATGCCATGCAAGAGGACGAAGCGCAGCACTCCGCGGCGGACCTTCTTGTCCGAGGCCATGATCGCACGCAACCGCTCAAGGTCGGTGCCCTCGTATCGAGTGGGCAGGCCGAGTCGCGAGAACAGCGCATCGTGCCGGGCGACGTCGGCGTCCGTGAGGAGACCTCGGGCGCGGGCCAGTCGCGCCGCGAAACAGCATCCGACGGCAACTGCGTCGCCGTGACGCCAGCCGTAGTCGTTCGCTCGTTCGATCGCGTGCGCGAGGGTGTGCCCGTAGTTGAGGATCTCGCGGAGCCCGCCTTCCATCAGATCCGCGGACACGACCCGCGCCTTCACGGCGATGGCGCGGGTCGTAATCTCGCCGAGCGCAGCGCCACCGGGATCCAGGAGCGCCTCGGGCTCCGTCTCTTCAACCACCGTCAGGATCGTCGGGTCGGCGATGAAACCACACTTGATGACTTCCGCGGCACCGGCGGCCAGGTCGGCGCGCGGCAGCGTGGCGAGCAGATCCATGTCTGCGACGACGGCACTGGCCGGATAGAACGAGCCGACGAGGTTCTTGCCCACGGAGGTGTTGATGCCGGTCTTACCGCCGACCGCGGCATCCACCATGCCGAGCAGGGTGGTCGGCACATTAATGAGGGTGATCCCCCGCAGCCACGTGGCAGCGACAAAGCCCGCCATGTCTGTCGTCGCTCCCCCGCCGAGGGCGACGATGGCGTCCTTACGCCCGAGCTGGAGATCGCCGCACCGATCCCACAGGGAGGACACAACCTCGATCGTCTTGCCGGCTTCGGCGTCGGGGTGGTCCGCCAGGCTCGCCTCGTAGCCGAGGCCGCGCAGGTGGTCGGCGAGGGCGTGGGCACGAGAGGCCAGCGGACGGGCGTGAATGATGAGAACCCTGGTGGCGGCCGCGTCAAGGGCCGAGACGATCGGGGCAAAGCCGAGGCCTCGTCCGACGGTGATCGTCGAGGGGCGCGGCCCGGTGACGGTGATGGTGGTCATGAAAGCTCCAGGTGTTTAAAGATGGTGGCTGCGACGTCGGACGCGGGGCCGGGGCCACTTGGCACGACGAGCGTCGCGACGGCCCGGTAGTAGGGTTCGCGTTCCTCCCGCAGTCGGCAAAGAACGGCGGAGGGATCCTCCACGAGAAGCGGCCTGTGCCTTCGAGACCCGGTGCGGCGCAGTAACTCATCGTGCGTCGCATCGATATAGACAACCGTGTGGCCGGCGAGGCGATCGCGGACCGCTTCGGTCACCACGGCTCCGCCGCCCAGGGAGATCACGGCCTCGCGCTCGAGCGCATCGGCGACGGCGCGGGCCTCTAGCAGCCGAAAGATCGCCTCACCTTCACTGGCGAAGATCTCAGCGATCGAGCGGCCCGTCCGCTCGACGATCATCGCGTCGGTGTCGATGTGCGGCACGTCCAGGTCGCGTGCGAGGAGGCGTCCCACCTTCGACTTGCCGGCACCGGGTAGGCCCACGAGCACGATGGGCAGGTCGGCGCTCATGCGCGTTCTCCGACGCGGCGCAGGTACGCCGCCAGATTGCGGCGCATCTCGGTCACCGAGCGCCCACCGGCGTGCTCAAAGAGCGCGTCCGCTAGCACGAGCGCGACCTCCGCTTCACAGATGAGCGCACCGGGAACGACCTGACAGGTGTCCGACCGCTGATGGAGCCCCACTGCCTCTTCCCCGGTGGCTAGGTCAACGCTGCGCAGCGCGCGCGGCACGGTCGAAATCGGTTTGAAGGCGGCGCGAGCAACCACGGGTGCACCGTTGGACGTTCCCCCTTCGATTCCCCCGGCGTGATTCGACGCGCGCACAAGGTGCCCGTCCTCCCCGCGCACGATCTCATCGTGTGCGGCCGAGCCGGGAAGGGCCGCTTGGGCAAACCCGTCGCCGATCTCGACCCCCTTGACCGATTGAATGGACATGAGTGCTCCGGCGATGCGCGCATCCAGTCGTTCGCGGGCGGTGACGTGAGAGCCGAGTCCCACCGGCACGTCATACGCGATCACCTCAACGACTCCACCGATCGTGTCCCCCGCGCGCTTGGCCTCGTCCACGGCTGCCTCGAAACGGTCGTTGTCGGCGGCATCCAGAGTGCGCATCGACGCCTCGCACAGCGCCTGCTCGTCCAGCGGAGTCGGGAGGACGCAGGACGTTGCGCGTTGCGAGCCGACAGCAACCACGTGAGACACGAGGCGGATCGCGCCAACCTGAGTGAGGAGCGCCTGCGCAAGCACACCGAGCGCGACGCGAGCCGCGGTCTCGCGGGCGCTCGCGCGCTCCAGGACGGGCCTGGCCTCCGCGAGGTCGTAGGACAGCATACCGGGAAGGTCCGCGTGTCCGGGTCGAGGCCGAGTGAGCGGGCGATTACGTGCGATCTCGCGTTCATCTCCGGTGCCCGCGTCAATGAGCAGATCGCGTGGATCCACGGGGTCGGCGCTCATCACGGTCTCCCACTTGGGCCACTCCGAGTTGCCGATACGAATCGCGATCGGCGCCCCGGTCGTGACTCCGTGGCGTACCCCTGCAAGGATCGTCACCTCGTCGGCTTCGAACTTCTGGCGTGCGCCGCGCCCGTAGCCGAGGCGCCGACGTGCCAACCCCGATCGTAGGTCGTCCGTCGTGATCTCAACCCCTGATGGGAAACCCTCGATCGTGGCGATCAAGGCGGGCCCGTGCGACTCTCCGGCGGTCATCCATCTCAGCATGTCCACCAGTGTCCCACATCGCCGAATGCTCCTGCGCGCCTGCTCTCATGGGGTGAACTACGATTGGGGCGTTGTCTCGCCCGGCCCTGCGCCGGGTTCCGTTCCCAAAACGTCAATGACGATGCACAGGGTGTCGTCGCCCGCGGCGAGGTTCGGGGGAATGGTGATGGCCAGGCGTGAGCCGACCTTCTGGTCAACGAGGGCAGAGACGAGGCCCGGCATCGCGGTGCTGAGCTTCACGACTTCGGGAACGCCGGTCTCCCACGTCGACACCCGCACGACCCCGTCGCTCCACCCGACGACTGTGAACTGTGCGACGACGCGGTCACCGTCGTGAACCTGAACGCCTTCGCCCTTGATGAGCGTCTGTGTCGTGACCCCACCCGGCAGGTCGGCGATGTGGCTGATGATGGGGCCCTCCGGGCTCATCTCGACGCTGAGCGGACCGACGCTTGCATCCACCGCTGTGCCGGTGGCAATCGAGGGAAGAATGTCGACGACATCGACCTCAACGGGGTGCTCCGCCCCCGACGAGTCCTGTGACGAAGCCATCGTACGCAACGCGAGCAGTCGGGAACCCTCGCGCTTACCGATGACCATTCGTGCGAGCTCGGGGCCTATCTGATCCGAGCCGACGATTCCGAGGCTCATCTGCGGGCGACCGGATTCGGAAAGCATACGTCCCGTGGCACCATCGAATGCCGTGATCGCGACCAAAACGGGAGAACCCTCGGTGATCTCGCGGCCCCCTCCCTCCTCGATGACACGCGCCTTGAAGCTGTCAATCTCCAACGGAGCCTTAATGTCGATCGTCGGCGTGGCCCCGACGCGCCCCGACACACTGATGCGCTCAAAGAGAGGGAGGACCGTCGATTGTGTCGCTGCTTCCGTCGTCAGCGTGGGTTCGGCAGGCGCCGTCGGCGTCAGAGCCCACCATGCGAGACCGCCTCCTGCCCCGATGAGCACGATCGCGAGAATCACGCGCAGGAAGATCGACGCGCGTGACGGCCCCCGCGAGCGTTCGGCCCGGGCGGCCGCCCTCTGGGAGGAGCCTTTCGAACGCCGAGCGCCCGACGAACCTGGGGTGGAAGATGCGTGGCTCATGCAGGAATGGTAGGAGACTGCGCGTCTATCTGCGCGATGAGCGCATCAACGCGCGGATCCGACGTGGCCAGAGGATCCTGTAGCGACAGCGGGACGGCAGCCGAATCGTCGAGGCGCACGTGGACCCAGTCGACGCTGAGGTCCGCCCGAGCATCCTCGGCCGCAGCAATGATCCGTCCGCGCAGGCTTGCCCTGGTGGAGGCCGGGGGCTGCGTCGTCGCACGCGCGACCGCCTCGGGAGTGGTGAGCCGGTGCATGAGGCCGCCTTCCTCCATGCGTGTACGCAGGCCCTGGGCCGTAATGTCGCAATAGGACAATTCGAGGCGCGCGACGCGCGGATCGGCCAGGGAAGCTCCCGTGCGGGCGCAGTAGGAGGACAGTAGGCGTCGCTTGATCGCGATATCGAGTTCCGTCTCGATGGAACTCCAGTCGCCGCTCTCGATGGCGTCCAGGCCCCTCCCCCACAGGTCGACCACGTAGGCGCGCATGGGATCCAGCTCGGCGGCATCGACGCGCGTCAGCACGCGCCCGCGAATCTCCCGCTGAAGGGCCACGGCACTGGTGAGGCGCCCATTGGCCAGCTCGATCGGAGCGCGACCGGTGAGGTCCGCATTGATCTCCCGGATGGCCCGCATCGGGTCTGCGAGTGCAAGATCCTCAATGTGGAGGCCATCCTCGATCGCGTGGATGAGAAGCTCGGTCATTCCCACCTTGAGCGCGCTCGTCGGCTCTGCAACGTTCGTGTCGCCAACAATGACGTGCATTCGCCGATAGGCACCCGAGTCGGCCAACGCCTCGTCGCGCGTGTTGATGATGGGACGCGAGCGCGTGGTCGCTGAGGAGACAGAGTCCCACATCTGGTCGGCACGCTGTGAGAACTGCAGTCGGGGGGTCGCCGCGCCGGTGTTGATCCATCCGTTGCCGACCAAAATCTGACGGGTGACGAAGAAAGCGACGAGGGCGTCCGCCACCTGCCGGAAGTCACGCCGACGGTGCAGGAGGTAGTTCTCGTGACACCCGCAGGAATTTCCCTGGGAGTCGAGGTTGTTGCGGAAGAGGTGGATGGACAGGTCGGTTCCGAGCTCGGCAAGGGCGCGGTCCGCCTGCGCGGCAAGATCGGCGAGAATGGACTCACCGGCCCGGTCCTGCTCAAGGAGGTCACTCAGCTGGTCGCATTCAGCCGTCGCGTACTCGGGGTGCGCACCAACATCGAGGTAGAGCCGCCCGCCGTTGCGCAGGAAGAGGTTCGAGGAACGACCCTGGTGTAGCAGCGGCTCGAACAGCTGGCGCGCAGCGTGTTCGGCGTCCATCGGGGCGCCGCCGGATGCGGAGGCGGCCGTCAAGCCGTACTCGGTTTCGATTCCGAAAACGCGACGCCTCACGTCACTGGCCGCCCTTCTGGACGAATCCCTGCACGAAGGCCTCGGCGTTTGTTTCGAGAACGGAATCAATCTCATCAAGCAGCGAATCGATCGAGGAGGTGCGTGCCTGGATGCGCCCCGCGTCGTCGTTCGTCTCGTCTCCGGGGGTCGGGGCTCCCGCAAACAGCTGGTTCGACATGGTTTCTCTCTTCTTTCGTTCGTCGTTAGCGGGTCGAGGTGTCGCGCGCGTCGGCAATCGGGAAGCGAACGAGGTCGCCCTCACCGGGATCAAACACGAGCGAGGTCCACGAGGCCTTGACGAGGTCGGGCCGATTGGCCACCGCCCATCCTCGCACGTGCGCCCGAGTGTTCGTGGGCGCGACGTCCGCCGCTCGCTCCACTTGCGCCTCGCTCACGAGGCGCGTGACCATGCCGGCCGCGGCGAGCCGGTAGGCCAGGCCGTGGTCGGGGCGAAGGTCCGCCCACTGCAGGTCCATCGCAGCCAGACGCGGGTCCGACCACTCCAAGCCGGCACGCTCCCTCTGCCGACTCAGAAGCTGATACTTGCCCACCCATTCGACGTCTGCGGACACGGAGAAAAGATCGGCGCGCATCCGATCAAGAACCGACTGCCAGCGCGTGAGAATCTCACGGTCGGCCTCGGTGGGCTCCACGCCGGTCTCCGCGAAGGTGTCCAGGACCAGGTCCAGATAGATCTGCTGGATCTCGGGGGCGGTGAACGAACCTCCGGCGGTGGGAATCGCGTAGTCCAGGTCGGGGTGGTGAGAGACGTTCCAGGTCTCCTGAACGGGATCGTCCATGACGAGGCTGTCCCAGCGCAGGTCCGTCCCCTGCTCCAGCGCCCACAGAACGAGAGAAGTCGTGCCGAAACGCAGGAATGCGGACACGTCGAACATGTTGCCGTCGCCGCCGATGACGTGCAGGCGCCTAAACTGAGCGGGATTTGCGTGCGGTTCGTCGCGGGTGTTGATGATCGGGCGATTGAAGGTTGTCTCCAGTCCCACCTCGTTCTCGACGAAGTCGGCGCGCTGGGACATCTGGAAGCCCGCCGACTCGCTCTTCTGGCCGATGCCGACGCGTCCGGCCCCGCAGATGACGGGACGGGTCACCATGAACGGCGTCAGAGCACGCACGATCACGTCAAGGTCGGTGGCGCGGGGCATCTGATAGTTCTCGTGGGTGCCGTAGGCCGCGCCCTTGCCGTCAGTGTTGTTCTTGACCAGGACGATGGGGGCTTCACCGCTTTCGGCGAGCCGCTCCATCACGCGACGTGCCACGACCTCGCCCGCGCGGTCCCACAGGAGCGCGTCGCGAGCGCCCAGGGCCTCGGGTGCGGAGTACTCGGGATGGGCGTGGTCAACGTAGAGGCGCGCGCCGTTGGTCAGCACGGCGCTCGTGGCCGCCGGCAGCGCCAACTCCTCCGGGGTTGGCCGTGCGACCCTTTCACTTCCCCCCGAGGGTGCGAGGTGGTACGGGTCGTCGGTGAGCAGGGAAGGATCGGCAGCGGCGCGCGACAGACGCATTCCGCGCAGGTCGTTGAGCGGATCTTCGCCCGTGTAGTCCCACCGTACGACACCCGAGCCCTCGCTTGCCGTGTTCTCGCGGCTCATCTGCCCGTAGGTGGCGACCACCCGCGTGGACAGAGCGATGGGGTTGGCCCAGGGATCGCCCGGACGGTAGACGCCGTACTCGGTCTCTGTGCCGATGATGCGTTCGCTACTCATATCGTCGATCCAATCGGTTTGACGCTGACAATCTCGGGCGCGAGTCCGCTCGTGCGTGCCCAGTCCTCGGGCGAGGAGGTGGCGGCCAGCTCCAGGGACTCGCTCATCTCCTCGCGCACGCCGCGCAGCAGATGTTCCATGAGCAACCCGTTCGCCCCACCCGACAGGGCGTCTTTGATGGCGTACTTCTTCGCGCGTTCCACGATACCGGCGATCAGCGCTCCCGAGACGAGATCCGACAGGTAGATGCGCTTGTGTTCGCCGCTGGCGAGGGTCGCGAGGAACAGGGCGGTCGTCTCGTTACGGGCGTACAGCGCGTCCACGGCCTGCCGCCCCATCGCTGCCACGGCCTCGGCGAGGCTACCAAAGCGTTCGACCTCTGCGGCGCCGATCGGAACGTTGGTCGTCAGATACTTGGAGAAAATGTCGAGCGCGCCGGCGCGATCGGGTCGATCAACCCGGATGCGCACGTCGAGTCGCCCGGGGCGCAGGACGGCGGGATCGATCATGTCGGCACGATTGGAGGCGCCAATAATGACGACGTTGTCGAGAGACTCGACGCCGTCCATTTCCGCCAGCAGCTGGGGGACGATCATGGTTTCCACGTCCGAGGAAACTCCGGAACCGCGCGTGCGGAACAGGGCCTCCATCTCGTCAAAGAAGACGACGACGGGGGTGTCGGATGCCGCGAGTGTGCGGGCGCGAGAAAAGATCGCTCGGATCTGTCGTTCGGTCTCACCGACGAACTTGTTGAGCAGCTCCGGTCCCTTGATCGACAGGAAGAACGTCGAGGCGCCGCCTCGCTTGGACAACGAGTTGGCGACGGCCTTGGCGATCAGGGTCTTGCCGGAGCCCGGCGGCCCGTACAGCAGAATGCCCTTTGGGGGACGAAGCCCAAAGCGGCGATACAGCTCCGGATGATTGAAAGGCATCTCGATGGAGTCGCGCACCTGAGCGATCTGTTCGTCCAGGCCACCGATGTCCGCATAGGTGACGTCGGGCACCTCCGGGGTCAGTAGCTGCTCGACGTCCTCTCGCACGATGCGTTCGAAAGCGATGCCCACGCGCGGATCCACGACCAGAGAATCGCCGGGACGCAGATTGCCGTGGCGCACGGGTCCGGCGAGCTCCATCAGGGTCTCCGCGCCGCCTTCGGTTGCGACGAGGACCCGGTCGGTGCCCACTATCTCCAGCACGGAGACGACCTGGCCCGATCGAGGGAAGTCATCCGCGGCGACCGCAACCATCGTGTCGTCGAGCCTGACCCACTGTCCGATCGACAGATCCGTCACGTCCAGCTGAGGCGAGACGGCGACTCGCATCCGCTTGCCGCCCTGCCCCACCTCGATCTGACGCGATGCGGGGAAGGAACGAAGGAAGGTTGCGAGCGTCTGCGGCGGACGGGAGACGTCCGCGAGCTCGCCCTGGAGCCGAATGAGCTCGGTGCGTGCGGTGGTCAGCGCGTTGGTGAGTCGCCCGTTCTTCTCCTCAAGCGACACGAGGCGCCGACGCAGCGTGCGCAGCTCGTCCTCCTCACTCATCTGCGTCTTCCTTCCGTCCCTCGCTCGCCCACGTGTCCGCCTGGGCGACGACGTCACGGCGCACTTTGCGTACCTTCTTCTCGGAGTTGACGCGCTGCCCGACCTTTTCCAGGGTCCACTCCTGCTCCTCGTCCCAGGCTCCACCCAGGCCCTCGGCCGCCTTCGCGGGGCGTGTCGTCCTCTCCTGGGGAGCCACGCCGGGGGCAAGCAGACGGGTGACGACGAGGAAACCGGTGTGTGCCACCATGCGATGCTCCGGTCGCACCGCCAGGCCATCGAGATGCCACTCGCGCCGCATGTCCTCCCACGCGATCGGGTCGGTGAAGCGCTGGGAGGCGCGCAACTCCTCCACCAGTCGAGACATCTGGGTCACCGTGGCGACGTAGCAGATGAGGACGCCGCCGGGCATCAGGGCGTGCGTGACGGCTCCGATGTTCTCCCAGGGGGCGAGCATGTCGAGCACGACCCGGTCGACGCTTGCGGGTGTCAGGCCCGCAAGGACCACGTCGACATCGCCGACGCGAAGATCCCAGGCCGGATGACGACGCCCGAACCACAGGTCCACGTTGGCCGCCGCGATGTCGGCGAAGTCTTGGCGCCTTTCGACTGAGATGAGGGAGCCGCCGGGTCCCACGGCGTCTAGGAGAGCCATCGACAGCGCGCCGGAGCCCGCGCCGGCCTCGACAACGCGTGCACCGGGAAAGATGTCTCCCATGTGCGTGATGACGCCGGCGTCTTTGGGGTAGACGACCGCCGCGCCCCGTGGCATCGACATGACGTAGTCCACCTGCAGTGGACGCAGGATCTGAAACTGGCGCCCCTCGTCGGTGACGATGACCTGGCCATCGGGGGCCCCGATGATGTCGTCGTGGTCGAACCCGCCCCGGTTGGATTGGAAGCGCCCACCGCGCACCAGGATGATCTGGTGGAAACGGCCCTTGGGGTCGCGCACCTGGACGCGATCGCCCTCGGAGAGCGGGCCTCGGCGGGTGGGCTGGCCGAAGCTGCCGACCGTATCGCAGTTATTTCGCTGAAGTGTCATTACGCAAAGGATAGCGCCTGAGGCGAGACGCGCCCACGCCAGAACGCAGATGCGGACGCGAGGGGCTAGCGTGGTGTTCATGACAGAGCTGATCGCACCCTCGCCCGCAGAGCGCACATGGGATCCCGCGCTCTCGGCCTCGCGAGCCAAGGAGTACGAGCGGTGTCCCCTCCAGTACCGCCTTCACGTTGTCGACGGTTACCGTGAGCCTGAGAGTCGCGCCAAGGCGCTGGGTACCCTCGTGCACGCGGTCCTGGAGGATCTCTTTTCCCTTCCTCCTCTCTCGCGCACGCGCGATGCCGCCCGGGCCCGGCTTGCCCCCGCTTTCGAGGCGCTGACACAGAAGAACCCCGAGGTCGCAGCCCTCTTTGGCGACGAGGCGGATCGCGAGGCGTGGCTTGAGGACGCCCGCAGCGTCGTCGACGGTTACTTTGCGATCGAGCAGCCGCAGTGGATCGCTCCGGCCGCGCGCGAGGCCCGGGTAACGGCAACGACGAAAGGCGGCGTGCGCCTGCTCGGTTTCATCGACCGGGTCGACCGAGCCCCGGATGGGCGTTTGCGGGTCGTGGACTACAAGACCGGGAAGGCTCCGTCGCCTCGCTACGTGGACGAGGCGCTCTTTCAGATGCGCTTCTACGCACTGCTGCTCGCCCGCACGCAGGTCCTCCCCTCGCGCATGCAGCTGGTCTACCTGCGTGCCGGCCAGGTTATTACTTTCGATCCCGATCCCACCGATGTCGCCGACTTCGAGCGGCGCATCGATCAGCTCTGGGGGCGCATCGAGGAAGACCTCGCCAACGATTCCTTCCAGCCTCGCAAGAATCCCCTGTGCAACTGGTGTGGCGTGCGATCCCTGTGTCCCGTCTTTGGCGGCACCACTCCCCCGATGCCACCCCAGCACGCCCGATGGCTGGCGCGGACTCGGCTAGGCTAGGAGCATGAATCAGAACCAATGCGGTCGTAGCGGTCTCTATCTGTCGTCGATCGGTCTGGGAACCCTCACGTGGGGTCGCGATACGGACTCTCACGAGGCCGTCGAGATGCTCTCCCACTTCGTGGACGCGGGGGGCACCCTCGTTGAATGCTCCGCCTCTCACGGCGATGGCATGGCCGTTGATGTTGTGGCCGAGGCGATGGCGTCTCTGGGGCGCCACCGTGTCCTCGTAGCCTGGCGGGGTGGCGTGCGCCGCACGGGCGAGGGGGCGTGGGTCGGTGCGGCGGGCAGGGGGGATCTCCTGCGCAGCTTAGACGATGCGCTTGCGCGCCTGGACACCGACTACGTTGATCTGTGGCTGGTTGAGCCCCGCGACGAGGTTCCCCTCGCGGAGACCCTGGAAGCCGCCTCGGTGGCTTATCGCTCCGGGCGCGCGCGCTACGTTGGCCTGTCTCGCGCGTCGCATTGGCAGCTGGCAGAGGCCGTCACGCGCGGCGAGATCGGGGCCAGCGCGCCGATTAGCGCCGTGGAGTTTCCCTTCTCCCTCGCGCACGCCCAGTGTGCATCCACGGTCGCCGAGCTCGCATCGCGAGGAGTGGGAGTGATTGCGGCCTCGGCGCTTGCCGGAGGGGTCCTCACCGGGAAGTACCGTCACTCAACCCCTGCGGATTCTCGGGCTGCATCCCCTCATCTTCGTCACATGGTCCAGCCCTACCTCACGGGTTCCTCGCGAGGGGTTATCGAGGCGGCTTCGCGCGCGGCTGCGGGCCTCGATCGATCGATGGGCGACGTCGCGCTGGCGTGGGTGCGGGACCATCCGGGTGTCTCCAGCGCACTCGTGGGGCCGCGCACGGTGCGCCAGCTCGACACGCTGCTGGAACACACGGATCCGCTGCCGGCGCCGATCCGCCAGGTGCTCGGCGAGGTCGCGCTCTAGGCGACCGGGACGCGAAACGGGGCCTGACCGTGATGGTTCAGGCCCCGTTTGACGCGCGCGGTGACGCCAGGATCAGTCGTCGACCTCGACGAAGTCGTCATCCTCGTCGTAGTCCTCCGGATCCTCCTCGTCCTCGTCGGAGTCGTCGAAAATGTCGAAGGGAAGCTCCACGCCCAGCTGCGTGAACAAAATGTCGTCGTAGGTGAAGAACGCGTCGCGCAGCGCGAGCTCGGCGGCCTCGAGCGCGGCGTCGTCGGCCTCGTCGCCATCGCGCGCGATGTCGAAGTGGTTCTCGAATGCGTTGAGCAGGCGCGTCAGCGCGCGGCGGGCATCTCCAGTCATGACCCTCATTCTACCGTGACACCGGGCACTTTATCAGGGGAGGTTCAGCTGGGAACGTATGACGGACACCATCAGGTCCGTGCCCTTGATCTCGGCGGTCTGTTCCGCGCCGAGGATGCGGGTCTTGCCATCGGCGTCAAGCAGCTGGGAGGCGCCCATGTTCGGGCCGAGCGGCAGGATGACCCACTCCTTGGTGGGCTCGTAGGTCGCGTCGGGCGCCTCGCCCTCGATCTGCGCGGAGATGTTGGCGATGACGACGCGTGCCTGCTGGCGGGCGGCATCTGCGCGCTTGGACTCGCGCACGTCGGTCAAGTCTCCGACCGCGTATACCGTGGGGTGTCCGGCCACCTGCATGGTTCCCTCGACGCGAATCGTCCCGTTGGGGTGCATGACCGACTCGTAGTCGCTTCCGATGAGGAAGCCCGTGTTGGCCCGCGCCCCGTAGCACTGGAACCACAGGTCGGCCTCGACGACGTCCCCGTTCTTCGTCTGGACCATGAAGTGTGCCAGGTCGCCGACGTTCTGCGGGGGAAGATAGGCCAGCTCCGATCCTGTGATGACGCGCACGCCCAGCGTGGCCAGCTGTTCGCTGATCTCATCTCGCAGCGCGTCCGTGTAGCCAGGGGTCCCCAGGATCCTGTCCGAGGCCTCGACGATCGTGATGTCCAGGCCCGGGAAGGCGCTTGCCAGTTCTCCCGTGAGTTCAATGCCGACCGTTCCGCCTCCGACGATCATGACGGACCGAGCGCCGCCGAGGTTCTCGTGAAGCTGCTCGAGACGAGCCTTAGCCACGGAGGAACGGTAGGACGAGTACTTGGCCGGGAAGGGGTAGGTCGATCCGGTCGCGAAGACCACGTAGTCGGCCTCGATCGGTTCGCGGCCGAAGACGTGAACCGTCGTGCCGTCGACGCGCGAAACCGTCCCGTGAACAACCTGCCCGCGGCTGAGGAGGTTCGTGTAGGGCATGAAGATCGCGTGCTCCCACACATTGTCGACCGCGGCGCGCAGGGCCGCCGCGTGGTGGACGAACTGGTCCTTCTGTTCGATAAGAATGACGTCCGCGAGGGGATCGAGCCCCTTAGCGACCGTGACGCCCCCGTATCCTCCGCCGATGACTGCGACGCGTGCCATGTCTTTCCTCTCTGATGAGCCGACCGGGTCTATTGTGGCATCCGGAGGACGCGAACGCGCGCTCTAGGGACCTTAGTCCGCCTCGCCGTCTGTCTCCCGGCTCTCGATGCCGAGGCCGCGCGCGATGTTCGGCGCGAAGAAATTAGGACCTTTGAGAACCTTGCCGTCCTCGCGAAGCTTGACGGAGCCGTCGGGCATGAGCTTGGACAGGTTGGAGGCCTGCACCTCGGCGAGGACGGAATCAAGATCCATGCCGGATTCGATCGCCATCCCGTAGATGACGTAGACGAGGTCGGCGAGGGCGTCGGCGGACTCGATGACGTCCCGGCGCCCGTCGTCGGCCGCGACCGCACGGGCCGTTGCCTCCTCAACGATCGCGCGTGCCTGTCTGCCGTAGACGGCGCCGATCAGTTCGGCGAACTCCTCTGCGATGAGGCTCATGCGCATGTCGAGACGCTCGTAGGACAGCGTCGGATCGTCGAATGAGCGAATGGGCACCGAGTAGGTGCGATGAAACTGCATGACGAGGTCCATCGGGCTGGGCGGCGCGGTGTCGGTGTGCTTGTCGGTCATGCTCGGTCCTTTCCGGCATCGTCCCAGGCGGTTGCCAGGATGTTGGTGAACGCGGTGACGGTTTGATGTCCCTGAACGAGGAAGCGGGCGTCGAAGACGTAGGTGGGCACGGTGCTCACTCCCATGTGCATGGCCACCTGGACGTCTGAGTAGACCCGAGATGCCCATTCCTCCTCGCCGATAGCCCGCGCGGCGAGCGCTGCGGGCATTCCGATGTCCTGCGCGCAGCCGATGAGAACATCCGGATCTGAGACATCAAGGCCCATTTCGAAGTGGGCGCGCATGATGGCCTCGGCCACCTTGAGGTGAAGGGTGGAGGCGCCGGCGACGGTCCCCGCGTCAATGTCGGCGTCGTGCGCCGCCGCAATGACCCGGTGGGCCCGTGACGTCGGCGCGATGACGAGTGAGTCGAAGTCGAAACGAATGCCTTCGCTCGCGCCCAAGGCTTTCATCCGCTCGTCTGAGGCCCGCACCTCTTCCAGGGTTGCTTCGCCCGACTCGATGAGGGCGACGATGCGAGGCTTGTCGAGCGGGGCGTCCAGATCCGGGTCGAGAAGGAATGCATGCAGGTAAACCTCGGTGAGATCGCGATGCGCGAACCCCTCCAGGGCGGCACGCAGATGACGCACTCCCAGGTAGCTCCACGGATCGCAGGTGTCGAGCCACATGTCGATTCGCACGATGCCTCCTGGTGGTCACATGGAAAACCCCGGGGCCTCGGCCCCGGGGTATCTCGTGCGCGGAGGGGGACTTGAACCCCCACCCTCGTAAAATGAGGACTAGCACCTCAAGCTAGCGCGTCTGCCTATTCCGCCACCCGCGCAGGTGAACGATGCGAACCGTTGCGATCCGCAAGCGAGTAGAAGCCTAACATGATCCGGTCGCTACGCGCCAATCGAAAACTACGGGCCCGTCCGATCGTTGCGCAGGCGGGAGTCGAGGGTGGCAAAAACCTTGGCAATAGAGTCAATATCCTCATCGGTCATGCCATCGAGAAGGTACTCGCTGACGGTCTGCTGATGCAGTTCTGTGGCAGCTAACACAGTCTCGATTCCCTGTGTCGTCAGGCACGCGTCGTAGCCCCGCCGATCCGCCTGCGAAGGAATGCGCTCCACCCACCCGTCGCGCGATAGGTTGGACACGAGGTAGGTGACTCGCGACGGGGAATACACGACGCGTTCGGCGAGCTCTCCCATGCGCAGCCGGTGACCCGGCGCCTCCCACAGGGCGAGCAGGATGTTGTAGTCGGGCATGGAGACGCCGTACGTTCGCTTCAAGCGCGTCTCGAGGATTCCCTGCAGGCGCCCGGACGCCTCGAAGAAGACTCGCCATGCGGCCGCACGCGCGCTGTTGGCTTGGACGATTGGTGTCAGCCGCGCTCGCGATTCCATGTTCCCCCCCTTCTGGTCGTTTCGGATGCCCTCCTGGGGATAATAGGGCATAGTGACTAGGAAAGCACCAACGACGCGGGGGATGTCAATGTCTGTCACGTTTTCTGTCGTTCTGTTCGACGTTGACGGCACGATCGTCGATTCGGCCCCCGCGGTCATGGGGGCGTTCCGCGCCGTTCTGTCGGACTTCGGCTTACCGGTCCCCGATGACCGTCGGCTCCGCGGCTACGTGGGTCCTCCCCTGTGGCATTCCTTTGCGGACCTGGGGTATTCCGGTGACCTCCTGGCGGATCTGGTTGCCGGGTACCGGCGCAGGTATGCGGATCACTACTTGGACCCGGTGCCTTTCGCGGGCGTGCCGCAGCTGTTGCGTGACCTGCACGAGCGCGGCGTTCCCCTCGCAACGGCCACGTCGAAGCAGGCCCCCATGGCCCTGGCGCAGATGCAGCACCTGGGTCTCACCGATGTCTTTGACGTGATCGCGGGAGCGACCCCCGACCCGTCCTCCACCAAGGCGACCGTTATTCGCGAGG